>NZ_JBEZBT010000012.1:0-163036 GCF_040647235.1 Streptomyces sp. NPDC042638 | reverse complement strand
GCTGCACCGGCTGGCCGGACGCCTCGTTGACGGGGTGGTGTCCGTATGGTATGCCACCACCGTGGACGGGGTCGTGGACGTCCCCGACGTCGGTGATCCCGTCTCGTTGATCACGTGCTCGTACTGGCCGTTGCCGCCGAGCGAGACCACCAGAAGGTCGTGGAACTTCACGCCCGGCCGGTTCGGGGCGGCGAAGCCGTGGTGCTGCACGATGGACGGGGCGACGTTGTAGTAGCAGTAGCTGCCCAGGCCCCAGCCCTCATGGACCGTGACGTTGTCGCCGACCTTGTAGGCCGCGTAGCCCTTCACCGACCCGTTCTGGATCGCCGCCTGGTTCGGGGCGTCGTACGCCTTCTCGTTCTGGAAGAAGATCGTGCGGCCCCGCTGGCCGTTCCACTGCACGTCGTACTTGTTGAAGTGCTCCACGAACAGGCCGGTGCACAGGACGTCGTCGCCGTTGACCACGATGCCGTAGTCGGCCCGGTTGGTCTCCCAGCCGACGCCGGTGCCGTGGTCGGCACGCCAGACCCAGGTGTGGTCGACGATGGTGTGCCGGCTGTTGATCACCATGCTGGTGGTCGCCTTGCCCGCGCCCGCCCCGCCGATCCGGACGAAGACGTCCTGCACGGTGGTCGGGTTGGCCGAGTGGTCCGCCGACGCGCCCGCCGGTCCGACCTCCAGCAGGGTCGCGGAGTTCACGGGCCCGGCGTCGACGAGGAATCCGGCGAGCCGGACCCCGTCCACGTCGGCGACCTTCAGCACCGTGGTCCCGTTGTCGGGCACGAGCGTCGCGTACCCCAGGCCCAGCACCACGGTGCCCGCACGGTTGACCTGTATCGGCTGGTCCACGTGGTAGATGCCCGGTGTCAGCAGCAGGTGAAGGCCCTGTGCCAGCGCCTGGTTGAGGGTCGCGGCGCTGACGCCCGGCTTGGCGACGTAGAACTGTGACAGCGGCAGGGAGGTGCCCCGCGGAGTGCCGTTGCCCCAGGTGACACCCCGGGCGTTGGTCCGCTTCTCCGGCAGGAACACGCGGAACTCGCTGCCGCTGACGTAGAGGAACGGCTTCTCGCGGGAGACGGGAGTGGTGTCGAGGGTGGTGTACGGCGGGTTGGGGAAGCTCTGCGCCGGGGCCCCCTGGACACCGGAGAACACCATGTTCCACACGCCGTTCAGCCAGCTGCCGATGACGCTGTCCCGGGTGTACCACTGCTGCTGCGAGTAGGGGCCGACCTGGCCGTCGATCCGGCTGTCCGCGAGGTAGCCGCCGCTCGCCCAACCGTACCCGGACGGCGCGAGGTTGAGCCCGCCGCGCACGTGCATCCGGCGGAACGGGGCTGCCTGGGCCACCGCCCACCGGTTGGTGCCGTTGGCGGGGACCAGGGCCAGGTTCTCCGCCGAACGCCAGAAGTTCTGCGTGGCGTTGCCGTTGAACCAGCCGGCGTCGACCGTCACGTCTCCGTTGATCGTGGTGTCGTCGGGGGAGAGCCCGAGACCGGCGATGGAGGTGTAGAAGCCGATCTGGGCGTTCAGGCCGTTGTAGGTGCCGGGCTTGAAGAACAGGGCGTAGCGGCCGGTGCCGAACTGCGCCGACTCCTGCTGACGGAAGACCTGGTCCAGCTTGGCCTGGATGCCGGGCGTGGACGGGTCGAACACGAGGACGTTCGGGCCGAGGTCGCCCCCGCCGGGCAGGGCGGACGGGGACACGCGGGAGGTGCCGGCCGCCCGGGCGGGCGTGGACACACCGGCCAGCACGGGCACCGCGGCGGCCGCCGCACCGAGAACGGCCCGGCGGCCGACGGAGGACGAGGACGGGGAGGTGGGGGAGGAGGGAGGCATGCGCGGCTCTCCTTGTTCAGGAAATGAACGAAGCGGGGTGGGGGAGCGCTCTCTCGACGTTGGATGCTTCATTGGCGTGAACGATGCGTCAAGAGTTGCGACCGAATTCCCCCACGAGGCGCCTGAGCGGCCGTCAATTCGCCTGTTCTGTCTTCGAGTAGTGAGCAGGACCGGCCGACTCATCTGATCCTTTGGCGGTTTCCCTTGACACCTCCCGTCGCCGCCTCAACACTCCAGCGGTGGGAGAGCGCTCTCCCACCTCCGTACGACCTCTCCTTCCCCTCCCGTCGAGGAGCCCCCATGTCACGGAGATCGAAGATCCTCTCGGGCGCGCTGATCACCTCCGCCCTGGTGCTGGCCTCGTTCGGCGTCACCGGTGTGGCCGCGTCCTCCACCCCCGGAGCCGCGGTGACGGCGGCGCACGCCGGCCACGGCATGGCGCTGTCGACGGCCGCGTCGCCCGAGGACCCCGACGGCGACGGCTACATCCCCGTCAACCCGCCCGTCACCGGCACCGCCCCGTCCACACAGGTCCCGCCGCACCGCTACTTCCACGAGTTCCAGGCCAACTGCGCGGTCAGCCACACCAGGCCCGACGACCCGATCGTCTATCCGCAGCAGCCCGGCAAGTCTCACGACCACACCTTCATGGGCAACACCACCACCGACGCGGGCAGTACGACCGCCTCACTGAGCGCGGGCGGCACCACCTGCAAGGCGCCGGGAGACCTGTCCGGCTACTGGATGCCCACCCTGTACAACGGCGGCAAGCAGATCCTGCCGGTCGGCCCGCAGGTCATCTACTACAAGGCCGGCGTCACCGACTACACCAGCGTCCGGCCCTTCCCCAAGGGGCTGAGGTTCGTCGTCGGCAGCCCGATGCAGAGCGCCGACGAGTTCCGCCACCACCCCGGCTTCGTCGAGGGCTGGGAGTGCGGTGACAGCTACTTCAACACCGAGTTCCCGGCGACCTGTCCGAACCGCGCCGACGTCCAGCTCAACATCCGCTTCCAGGCGCCCAGTTGCTGGGACGGCAAGTACCTCGACACGCCGGACCACAAGAGCCACATGTCCTACCCGGTGGTCAAACCCGGCACCAACGACAACGTCTGCCCCGCCGACCACCCGGTGGCGCTGCCGATGATCGAGTTCAAGATGGCGTTCCCCGTCAACGGCGACATGTCACAGGTACGGCTGTCCAGCGGCACCGGTCACAGCTTCCACTACGACTTCTTCAACGCCTGGGACGACCGCACCCTCAAGGCGCTGGTCGACCACTGCATCGTCGGCGGACTGCAGTGCGACGCCCGCGGCTACGACGAGACCCACCCCGAGGCGGGTGCGGCCCTGAACGCCGACTACCGCCTGCCCTGACACCCCCCCGCACGGCACCGCCCCCGTAAGGCACCCGCCCCCCACGGCACCCGCACCCCCCCGCGACACCCGCACTCCCCACGGAGACCGGACTCACCATGACCCCACCACCCCGCACTCACGCGCGCCGCCTCGCCGCGCCGCCCCTCATCGCCGGCGTCCTGACCGTCGGCGCCCTCACCGCCCTGCCGGCCGTCCAGGCCCACGCGGCCGGCAGCGTCGTCAAGGTCACCGGCACCCAGGGCAACTGGCAGCTCACCGTGGACGGACAGCCGTACCAGATCAAGGGACTGACCTGGGGCCCGTCCATAGCCGACGCCGACAGGTACCTGCCCGACCTGAAGTCCATGGGCGTCAACACCATCCGCACCTGGGGCACCGACGCCACCAGCAAACCGCTGTTCGACTCCGCCGCCGCGAACGGCATCAAGGTCATCGCCGGATTCTGGCTCCAGCCCGGCGGCGGCCCCGGCAGCGGCGGCTGCGTGAACTACCTGACCGACACCGCCTACAAGAACCAGATGCTGGACGAGTTCCCCAAGTGGGTCCAGACCTACAAGGACAACCCCGGTGTCCTGATGTGGGACGTCGGGAACGAGTCGGTCCTCGGACTGCAGAACTGCTACAGCGGGACCGAGCTGGAACGCCAGCGCGACGCCTACACCACCTTCGTCGACGACATCACGAAGAAGATCCACGCCGTCGACCCCGACCACCCGGTCACCTCGACGGACGCCTGGGTCGGCGCGTGGCCCTACTTCAAGAAGAACGCCCCCGACCTCGACCTGTACGCCGTCAACTCCTACAACGCCGTCTGTGACGTCAAGTCGGCCTGGCAGCAGGGAGGTTACAACAAGCCCTACATCGTCACCGAGACGGGCCCGGCCGGCGAGTGGGAGGTGCCCGACGACGCCAACGGCGTGCCACTGGAACCGAGTGACCGGGCCAAGGCCGACGGATACACCCGCGCCTGGGGCTGCGTCACGGGGCACAAGGGCGTCGCCCTCGGCGCCACGATGTTCCACTACGGCACCGAGTACGACTTCGGCGGCATCTGGTTCAACCTGCTGCCCGCCGGCCAGAAACGGCTGTCGTACTACGCGGTGAAGCGGGCCTACGGCGGGGACACCTCCCGCGACAACACCCCGCCCGTCATCTCGGACCTGACCGTCGAGGGCGACGCGGGCAAGGTCCAGGCGGGCCGGGACCTGACCCTCGCGGTCAAGGCCACCGACCCGGACGGGGACGCGCTCTCCTACGAGGTCCTCGACAACAGTATGTACATCGACCAGAGCAAGAACCTCACCCCGCTGCCCTTCACCGCCCTCGGCGGCGGCCGTCTCAAGGTCACCGCGCCGGACCGGCCGGGCGTCTGGAAGGTCTACGTCAAGGTGACCGACGGCCACGGCAACGTCGGCGTCGAGACCCGGTCCGTCAGGGTCGTCCCGCCCACACCGAGCGGCACGAACCTCGCCCTCGGCAAGCCCGCCACCGCCTCCTCCTCCCAGGCGAGCTACGGCGACTGCCCCTGCACCGCCGCCAACGCCGTCGACGGCAACCAGAACACCCGCTGGGCCAGCGACTGGAGCGACCCCCAGTGGATCCGGGTCGACCTCGGCACCCGCACCGCCTTCCGGCACGTCCAGCTGCTCTGGGAGGCCTCCTACGCCAAGGCGTACACCGTCCAGACCTCGGACGACGGCCAGACCTGGCAGACCGTTCGCACCGTGACGGACGGAAACGGCGGCGTGGACGACTTCGACGTCACCGGAACCGGCCGGTACGTCCGGATCAACGGCACCGCCCGCGGCACGGGCTGGGGCTACTCGCTGTACGAGTTCGGCGTCTACAGCTGACGATCACCGTCGATGCCCGAGGGGGTGGGGATGGCCGACGAGGACGAACTCGACCGGCTGCTCGACAAACTGACCGTACGCACCAAGGTCCGGCTGCTCACCGGCGCCACCACCTGGCGCACGGCGGCCGAACGGGACCTGGAGCTGGGCGAACTGGTGCTGTCGGACGGCCCGGCGGGGGTCCGCGGGGAAGGCTGGGACGAACGCCGCACCTCCGTGCTGCTGCCGTCGGCCTCCGCGCTGGCGGCCACCTGGGACGAGCAGCTGATCGAGGAACTCGGCGGCCTCCTCGCCTCCGAGGCCCGGCACAAGGGCGTGGACGTGGTCCTCGCCCCCAACCTGAACCTGCACCGCACCCCCCTGGCCGGCCGGCACTTCGAGTGCTTCTCCGAGGACCCCGTGCTGACCGGCAGGATCGGGGCCGCACTGATCCGGGGCATCCAGGCGCACGGCGTCGCCGCCACGGCCAAGCACTTCGTGGCCAACGACGCCGAGACGGACCGGCTCACGGTCGACGTACGCATCGACGAACGCACCCTGCGCGAGGTCCATCTGGCGCCGTTCGAGGCGGCGGTGGCAGCCGGTGTCCGGCTGGTGATGGCCGGATACAACCAGGTCAACGGCACCACCATGACCGCCCACCGACTGCTGACCGCACCGTTGAAGAGCGAATGGGGATTCGACGGCGTCGTCGTCTCCGACTGGGGCGCCGTCCGCGGCACCCACGACACCGCCCGTGCCGGGCTGGACCTGCAGATGCCGGGACCCGCCGGCGAGTGGGGCGAACTGCTGGTACGGGCGGTGGAGGCGGGCGAGGTCGAGGAGGCGGCCGTGGACGACAAGGTCCGCCGGCTGCTGCGGCTGGCCGCCTGGTCCGGCGCCCTCGGCAGACCCCGGCGCAGGGGCCGCCCGCACCTGCGGCCCCGGCAGGCGCGGGCCCTGGCCCGGCGGGCCGTCGCGGCGGGAGCCGTCCTGCTGGCCAACCGGGGGGTGCTGCCCCTGGACCCCGCACGGCTGGGCACGGTCGCCGTCATCGGCGCGGCAGCCGCCCGCACCCGCACCCAGGGCGGCGGCAGCGCCGGGGTGTTCCCCCAGGACGAGGTGTCGCTCCTGGACGGCCTCAGGGCGGGACTGCGGGGCCGGGCCCGCGTCGTCCACATACCCGGCCCCGCCCCGGCCGGGCCGCCGCCACCCCTGGACATGGTCATCGGATCCGACCCGCGCACCGGCACCCCCGGCGTGCTGCTGCGTGTCCTGGACGCCGACGGCACCGAGCTGCACGCCGAACACCGACGCGGCGGAAGGCAGTTGGAGCCCCCGCTGCCGCCCGGCGCGCACACGGTGGAGATCAGCGCACGACTGCACCCCCGTACCTCCGGCACCTGGCGGATCGGCATCTCCGGCTTCGGCCGTCTCAGCCTCCATCTCGACGGACACCCGCTCCTGGACGGCGAGTTCGCCGCCACCACCGACGATCCCGCCGTCCTCCACGTGAGCCCGCCCGCCCAGACCGTCACCGCCCGGCTGAGCGCGGGCTCCACCCCGTTGCTCGTCGCCCGCCGCGAACTCGCGCCCGGCACCGGCCGCGCCACCGTCGTCGGCGCCCAGCCACCCGGCCCCGCCCAGACCCTGGCCGCGGTGTCCCGCGCCGCACGCGAGGCGGACGTGGCCGTCGTGGTCGTCGGAACCGGCGAACAGCACGAGTCCGAAGGACGCGACCGCAGCCACCTCGCACTCGGCCCCGAGCAGGACGCCCTGGTACGCGCCGTCGCCCGGGCCGCCCCGCGCACCGTGGCGGTCGTCAACAGCGGCGGCCCGGTGGAACTGCCCTGGCGCGACGATGTCGGCGCACTCCTGCTGGCCTGGTTCCCCGGCCAGGAGGCGGGGGGCGGCCTGGCCGACGTCCTCCTCGGCCGCACCGAGCCCGGCGGACGGCTGCCCACCACCTGGCCCGCCCGCCTCACCGACGCCCCCGTCACCCGGACCCGCCCGGTCGCCGGCCGCCTGCCCTACGACGAGGGCATACACCTCGGCCACCGCGGCTGGCTGCGCGCGCGGCGCACCCCCGCCTACTGGTTCGGGCACGGACTGGGCTACACGACCTGGGCCTACGACGAACTCTCCGGCCCGGCGCACACCGCGGCGGGCGACGACCTCACCGTGTGCGTGCGGCTGCGCAACACCGGACCGCGCCCGGGACGGGAGGTCGTCCAGGTCTACCTCTCCCGGCCGGACGCCACCGCCGTCGACTATCCCGAGCGGTGGCTCGCCGGGTGGACCGCCGTCCGGGCCCGGCCCGGCGAGACGGTCGTCGCACAGGTGCACGTCCCGGCGCGCGCCCTGAGCCACTGGGACGTCGTCCCGGGTGGCTGGCGCACGGAACCGGGACCGTACCGCGTTCTGGCCGGCCCCTCGGCGGGCCGACTGCCCCTGACCCTCGACATCCATGTGAGCGAGCGGACCTGAGGGGGCGCCCGCACGCCGGAGAGCGCTCTATCCGCGCAGGCCGCCCGGCCGTTAGGGTGCCGGACATGAGCAGACAGGCCCCGACCCTGGAGGACGTCGCCCGGGAGGCAGGCGTCTCCCGGGCCACCGTCTCCCGGGTCGTCAACGGCGTACGCAACGTGGACCCCGCGATCCAGGAACTGGTCCGCCAGGCCATCGAACGCACCGGCTACGCGCCCAACCGAGCCGCCCGCTCCCTGGTCACCCGGCGGGCCGAGACCGTGGCACTGGTGGTCTCCGGCGCCGGGGACACCTCCGACGAGGCCCAGGCCGCCTTCGCCGCCCGGGTGTTCGCCGACCCGTTCTTCGGCCGGGTGGTCGCCGGGATCGTCGGCCGTCTCCGACCGCGTTCGGTCCACCCGGTGCTGATGTTCGCCGAGTCGGCCGCCGCCCGGCACGAGGTGGTGACCTACCTGAGGCAGGGACGGGCCGACGGCGCGCTGGTGGTCTCCAGCCACGCCGACGACCCGCTCCCCGCGCTCCTCGCCGGAGCCCGGCTGCCCGCCGTCCTCTTCGCCCGCCCCGTCCGCCCCGTCCCGCTCAGCTACGTCGATCTGGCCCACCGGGACGGCGGCCGGCTCGCCGCCGAGCACCTGCTCGCCCGCGGTTGCCGCAGACCGGCCACGATCTGCGGGCCCCTGGCGGTCGCCGCCAGCCAGGAGCGGCTGGCCGGCTTCCGTGACGCCCTGGCTCGCCGGGGCCTTCCCTACGTCCCCGTCGCCGAGGGCGGCTTCACCCTGGACAGCGGGTGCGCGGCCATGACCGACCTGCTCGCCGAACACCCCGACGTCGACGGTGTGTTCGCGGCCAACGACCTCATGGCCCGCGGTGCCTGCCAGGTGCTGTGGGAACACGGCAGGCGGGTCCCCGAGGACGTGGCGGTCGTCGGCTTCGACGACTCCACCGCAGCTGTCACCGGCCGGCCCCACCTGACCACCGTGCGCCAGCCGGTGGAGGACATGGCCGCCGAGATGGCCCGCCTCCTCGACGAGCACATCCACGGCATCCGCACCGAGCCCACATCCATCGTGTTCGACCCGGAGCTGGTCGTGAGGGACTCGTCCTGACGACGGCGGCTCAGCAGCCCGTGGTCCAGGTGTGGGAGCCGCCCTGGTCGTTGGCGCCCGCGTTGTAGCCGACCTCCTGGCCCGGAGCCAGGCAGAGGGTGACGCGTCCCAGCAGCTCACGGCCCTCGTACACCTTGACGTGGTCCTTGACTCCGGGGCCGGAGAGACCGTGGTTCGCCCACGAGGAGTCCTGCTTGAACATGTCGCCCTCCCACCAGTGGTCGTCACCGCTGTGTTCGATCTTCAGACCGTCGAAGTTCGCGTTCGTCCAGACACAGAAGTATCCGGCGCGGCAGTCCGCCGCCCGTGCCGTCGCCGACGTGGCGAACACGGCGCCGGCGGTGATCAGGGTCGCGGCGAGGAGAGTGGTGAGGCGCTTCACGGTTGCGGGTCTCCCGTAGTTCGAGGTGCTGAGCCGGTGCCGGGACGCGCATGTCTCGGGGCGCCCCGTGCGGCCGAGGTGACCGATGTGCGTGCCCACCCCACCATTTGGCACCCACCCCCTGCATCCGCCGTTGGAGTGATAGCCGCGGGCCGCTTCGACGGCACGGGCGGCCGAAGAGGCTCAACCGCGCAGGGCCGGGGTGCCATAGGACTTACCTATGGCAGCTGCTGATATTTCGTCTTTGCCTCGCGTTCTTTCCCGGCCCTACCGTGAAACGGGTCGACGAGGTGTTCACCACGATTCACGCGGAGATTCGTGCTCCGCGCACGTCGATCCTTTTCTGGCCAGTTTCTGTCGAGCGGACGAGTACGCGATCGAAAGGACCGGTGGTATGACCACCATCGAGAACGGACCGGGAACGCGGGAACTCGCGGGAAAGCGGGCTCTGGTGACGGGGGGTTCCCGCGGAATCGGAGCGGCCGTCGTGCGTCAGTACCTGGACGCGGGCGCGGAGGTGATCACGACCGCCAGGTCCGCCACGAGCACGGTGCCGGAGGGGGCCGCCTTCGTGGCGGCCGACGTGCGCACACGGGCCGGAGCGCAGGCGCTCGCCGCGGCCGTGCGGGAGACGCTCGGCGGGGTGGACATCCACGTGGCGCCGGGTCCGGCGAACGCCGACGGCACCACGCCGCTGGGGCGCGACGGTCAGCCCGACGACATCGCCCACGCGGTGCTGTTCCTCGTGTCCGGCCGGGCGAACTGGCTGACCGGGAGCAAGTTCGTGGTCGACGGCGGGGAATTTCCCAGGGGATGACGCCGACGGCATTTCGGAAGGCAAGTCCTGTGAGAGAGAAAGAAGGAATTCGGTATGGGAAAGTACAGCGACAAGAACGTGGTGATCACGGGTGGCGGCAGCGGTTTGGGGTTCGCGACGGCGAAGCTGCTGGCGGACGGCGGGGCGCGCGTGCTGATCACCGGTCGTTCTCAGGCCACGCTCGACACCGCGCGGGAGCGGCTCGGCGGGAACTCGGTCGCCGTCCGGGGCGACGTGGCCTCACTGTCCGACCTGGATGCCCTGGCTGACCGCGTGAGGGACGAACTCGGCACGGTCGAGGCGCTGTTCGTCAACGCCGGCATCGCCACCCTCACGCCGTTCGGATCGACGACCGAGGAGATGTACGACGAGCTGTTCGCGGTCAACGTCAAGGGCGCCTACTTCACCGTGCAGAAGCTCGCCCCGCTGCTGAGCACGGGCGCCGGCGTCGTCCTCACCACCTCGGTCGCGAACGTCATGGGCATCCCGGAGACCAGTGTCTACGCGGCCGGCAAAGCGGCGCTGCGCTCGATGGCCCGCAGCCTCTCCCGCGAGTTGCTTCCACGTGGCATTCGTGTCAACGCGGTCAGCCCCGGTCCCATCGACACGGGAATCCTGGACAGGTCGATGACCCAGGAGGCCGCGGCGGAGTTCAAGGCGCAACTGGTCGCGAACAATCCCATGCACCGCTTCGGCACCCCCGAGGAGGTCGCCGCAGCGGTCGCGTTCCTCGCCTTCGACGCCACGTACACCACCGGCGCCGAGTTGGCCGTGGACGGAGGCGCCACCCAGCTGTGAGGAAGAATTCGCGGCTCCCGCCTTCTTCCCGGCCGTCAGGGCACCGGTGAGAAGGCGGACCCCGACCAGGCCTCCTGACGCAGAAGTTCGAGCAGGGCCGTCTCCGCCGGGCCCGCGCCGTGCCGGACCACCGCGATGACGGGCTGGGACACGACCGGGAACACCGGGCGGACGAGGTGCTCGTGACCGTGGGGCACCGCGGAGGCCGGGACGAGCGTCACCCCCAGCCCCTGGGCGGCCCAGCGCACGGCCGTCGCCGTCTGGGAGACACGGGCGGCCGTGACCGGGGTCAGGTCATGGTCCCGCAGCACGTTCAGCAGCACGCCGTCGAGCGCGCTGTCGCGGTCGAACCTCACCCACGGCTCCCCCTGCAGTTCGCGCAGCTCGACCCGGTCCGCGGCGAGCTGCCGGTGCCCGGCGCCCAGCACCGCGACGAACTCCTCGTCGCCGAGATGGTGGGCGTGTCCGGGGCTCCGCTCGCACGCCGCCATCAGGGCGAGGTCCAGCACACCCCGCCGGCACAGCCGCTCCAGCTCGGCGGAGCTCGGCTCCTCGAAGACGGTCACCTCCAGCCGCGGGAAGCGGCGCCGCAGCGCGCCCAGCGCGCCCGGCAGCTGCCGCGTGCCGAAGCCCAGCTGTACCGCGACCACCAGCTCGCCCACCAGCTCATCGGCACCGGCCCGCGCCGTCGCCCTCGCCCGCCGCGACGCGCTCACGGCGACCTCCGCCTCCCGCAGGAAGGCACGGCCGACCACGGTGGGCACCAGCCCGGTCGGTGTGCGGGCGAACAGCTCCACGCCGAGTTCCCGCTCCAGGCCGCGGATCTGCTGGGACACCGACGGCTGAGCGACGCGCAGCAGCTCCGCCGCCGCCGTCACCGAACCCGCCTCGGCCACGGCCAGGGCGTACTCGAACTGACGAAGGCTCATCGGATCCTGTTCCCTCCCGCGGTCCATCCCCTTGTGATCGTGGGTAACCCGGTTCCGCCGGCGGAGATTCCCGTGCGCACGGTCGCCGTGTCCAAGGCTCCCCTGCCGGTTCCCGAGGCGCGGCCCGCGCGCGACGGAACGCCGCCGCGCCGCTCCCTCAGGCGTGCGTCGTCAAGATCATGTACGGGGCGGTCCGGGTCTCCGCCGGGGACTCCTCGGCGGCGCCGTCGGCAGGGAGGGTGGGCAGGTCGACGGTGGGGGCGGGGAAACCGGCTTCGGTCAGGAAGGACCGGTACCGGTCGAGGGAGCGGTAGTAGGTGGCGCCGGTCATCGTGGTGCCGTCGCGCAGGCGCAGCAGCGTGGGGACCGTGTCGCCGTCGCCGTAGACGGCCTTCGGCTCGCCGTGGCGCACAGTGGAGAAGGCCACACCGGTCGCCGCCGGGTTGAGGTCGGCCAGCAGGTACGGGGCACCGGGGCGCAGGACACGGCGGATCTCGGCGGTGAGTCCGGCCAGCCGTCCGTCGTCGGGGTCGGTGCAGTACACCAGGCAGCACACGGCGGCATCGACACTGCCGTCACCGAGCCAGTCCAGGTTGCGGCCGTCGAACAGCCGGTAGGAGACACGGGGGTGGGGGCGGTCGGAGCGGGCGACGCCCAGCATGTCGGCCGACGGATCCAGGGCCTGTACCGCCCACTCCCCGGCCTCCGCGAGCCGCATCGCGACCGCGCCGGTACCGCACCCGACGTCCAGGGCCAGCCGGCCGGGCCCGGCTCTGCCGGCCAGCCGCCGCAGTACGGCGGGGAAGATCAGCTGCTCGGCCAGCCGCATGTCGCGGTGGCGATAGGCGTCGGCCGCGGCGGAGCCGTCCCAGCCGACGGGGTTGTCCTCGACGCTCACAAGCGGTGCCTCCTGCGCTGAGCCGGGCCGGCGGAACGTTCGGCGGCAGCCTGGCACAGGACGACGCCGGAGATTCCCGAGGTGCCGGAAGTTCCCCCGACAGCGCCTCCGGCATGCGGGTGATTGACGTGGCCCTCTCCTTTCGCCGCCGCCGCCGCCCGCACGCCCGCACCGACGCCGTGACGGCGGTGCGGTGACGCCGACGCCGTGACATCGCCGGCCGGCCGGGCCCTGGGCCCCTGTCCTCGCCGCAGTCGTCGTCTTGCGCGGCTCCGGGTCCCGGCCGAGCGTGGACGCGGGGCGGCGCCGCGGTGGACCGGCCGCCGGCCGGGGCTGTCACAGACACGGCCGCTGCCCTGTCTCTCTTGTGTGCGGATGGCCGCACCGGATCCGGCGGGGTGTCCACCGGATTCCGCCGGGAAGCGAATCAGCAGATGGAGACAGTGATGAAGATCGTGGTCATCGGCGGTACGGGGCTCATCGGCTCCCAGGTGGTCGCGCTGGTGTGCGACGGAGGTCACGAGGCGGTGGCGGCCTCTCCTTCCACGGGCGTCGACACCCTCACCGGCCAGGGCCTGGCAGCGGCTCTCGAGGGCGCGGACGTGGTCGTGGACGTGTCGAACTCCCCCTCTTTCGACACCGAGCCGGCACTGGAGTTCTTCACCCGTTCGGCGCAGCACCTGATCGACGCCGAGAAGAAGGCGGGCGTCCGGCACCATGTCACGCTGTCCATCGTCGGCGTCGATCAGGTACCCGACTACGGCTACTACCGGGCCAAGGTCGCCCAGGAGAAAGCCGTGCGCGACGGCGGCGTCCCGTACAGCATCGTCCGTGCCACCCAGTTCTTCGAGTTCATCGCTCCGGTGATGGACATGTCGACCGTGGGTGACCAGGTGCGCATGCCGTCCGTCCGGCTGCGCCCGATCGCCTCCGCCGACGTGGCCTCCGCCGTCGCCGAGGCCGCCCAGGCCGAGCCGTTGAACGGTGTGCGCGACATCGGGGGCCCCGAGATCCACGGTCTCGACCGGCTCGGTGAGATCACGCTGGCGGCGAAGCCGGACGGACGCACCGTCGTCACCGACGAGACCGCCGGCCTCTTCGCGGGCATGCCCGACGTTCTCGTCGGCGACGACACCGTGCAGGTCGCGGCCACCCGCTACGAGGACTGGCTCAAGCGGAACTGACGGTTCCCACCCGCTTCGGCCCCGGCCCGCGCGCACCGGTGCGGGCCGGGGGCTACGGGCGGCCGGCGAGCCTGTCCGCCGACCGCTCGTACGCCCTGAGCTTGTCGGGGGCCAGAACCCAGTAGAGCCCGTCGATGCCGTCCGGACCCGCGGTGACGCTCACCAGCGCCACCGTGACCCCGTTCTGGACGAGCAGCAGGCCGGGCCGGCCGTTGGCCTCCCCCACGGCGTACTCGGCCCTGGGGAAGAACTTCCTGGCGAAGGCGCTGATCCTGGCCACACGCCGGACACCCGTGACCTCCAGGCGGGCCACACCGCGCATGCCGTTGCCGTCCGCGTAGGCGACGACGTCCGCCGACAGCACGCTCTCCAGGGCGGCGACGTCACCGTGCCGAGCCGCCGCCACGAAGGCGTCGAGCAGGCGTCGGTGCTGCACCGCGTCGACCGGGTCACGGCGCTCGGCGGACAGCCGCTTACGGGCCCGGCTGACGATCTGCCGCGTATTGGCCTGACTCAGCTGCAGCATGCCCGCGATCTCGTCGTAGGCGTACTGGAACGCCTCCCGCAGCACGTAGGCGGCCCGTTCCACGGGGTTCAGCCGCTGCAGGACCAGCAGCACCGCCAGCTCCAGCGCCTCGCCGCGCTCCGCCCCCACCTGCGGATCCACACTCGTGTCCACGGGCTCGGGCAGCCACGGCCCCACATATGTCTCCCGGCGTACCCGCGCCGACTGCGCCACGTTGATCGCCAGGCGTGTGGTGATCTTCGCCAGGAACGCCCCGGGCTCCAGCACCGCACTCCGGTCGGCGCCCTGCCAGCGCTCCCACGCGTCCTGCACCACGTCCTCGGCCTCGGACACGCTGCCGAGGATGCGGTACGCGATGCCGAACAGGCGTGGACGCAGCTCCTCGAACGCGCCCGCCGCCGCGCTCAGCGAGTCGTCGGGGAAAGGCCGTGGCCGGTCCATGGTGCCGATGCCTCCGCAGGTCGTATTGCCGTACGCAGGCATGCCCCGGCGCACGGACGGCCTGCTCGTTGTGATGCTACGGAGGCCGGTCCGCGCGCCGGGGAGGACGGTCGCGCGAACCGCGAACCCCGAACCGCTCGCAGTGCATGATCGCAAAAGGGCCGATACCGTCGGATTCACGGACCAGCAGGCCCCAGAGGCCGCCCGGCGGTCGACGGAGGCCCGTTCCATGGTGGCGGGCACGGCCGTACTGCCAGGCCAGTCAGGGAGACAGGCATGAGCCGAGCCAAACGCAGGCCCCGCGGTACCCCCGGCGGAGGGGCGACACCCGAGCAGGACGGCGGCTCCGGCTCCACCGCGCACATAGGGCCCGTCGGACACCAGCATCCAGGCCCCCCCGATGGGCCCAGGGCGCGAACCGCGCCCTGGGCGGGCCGTGGGCCGGAGCACGCGCCGCGGAACCGGCCAGGCCCCAGTGGGCGTACGGGGTCCGCGCCAGGGCGTCCCGTCCGGCCCGGACCCGCCCCGAGCACCGTTCGCCCGTTCGGACCCGCCGGGGTGGGACGGCCCGGCCCCGCGGTCGGGACCGGGCACCGTCCGGCACCGTCCGGTGCGCGCACCGGGCCCGGTCGGCGGACGATACGACTGCGGCTGGCAGAGGCTGATCCCTGGTCGGTGATGGTGACGAGTTCCCTGGTTCTGGGAGGGCTCGGCGTACTCGCGGTCGTCACGGCGTGCGTCGCCTGGATCATGCTGGAGGCCATGGCGCCGGACGTCCTGCCCGCGCTGACCACTGTCCTGGGCGTCGCTGTCGGCGTCGTCAGTCTGGAAGTCGTCCTCGGGACCTGCCTGGCGACGCTGGCCGCCTTCCTCTACAACCTGTCGGCGCAGTACAGCGGTGGTGTCGAAATAGCCGTGACCGACGGTCTGATCGGCCCGACCCCGGCCGCCAGCCAGGCCCTGCTGTTCCTCGCCCGAACCCGTGCCCGCGTCCGCCGTCAGCTGCGCAACCGCCTCCGGTTCCGGGGGACCGGCGCCCTACGGCACCCGCTCGACGGCCCCGACGTCCGGACCCGGACCGTCGCCGACCGGCCCGCGGGGGCCCGCCCGGAGGCCGACGGGGCGGGGAGATCGGACGGGGGAGCGGCCGGGCAGCCCCGGCCCTGACGCCCGGTTACGGCAACGGCGGCCACGCCATGTTCGGCAGCCGCACGTACGCTCTCGCCCGGCTCACGGGGTGGCGCGCACGATCACGAGCGACCCTTCGTACACCGGCCGGACGCGCAGGTGGCCGAATTCCCCGTCCCAGATCCCGGCCGCCAGGTCGTGGCGCAGCGTCCGGTCGAAGCGCTCGCGGACCCGGTCGTCGGCGAAGCTCCATGCCGAGCACGCCTGGCGGGCGGCCGGGTCGAGGAGCATCTCGGGGCGGCCGTAGTACGCCTCGTTGAACCCGTCGGTGCAGTCCAGGGGGATGGGCACGGTCTGGACGGTCCAGGTGCCGCCCAGCGCCGCTGCCAGTTCCTCGACGGGCGGGTGCCGACGGGCCTCGATGTCGAGCACCTCGGGTGCGTACCGGTACAGCCAGAAGTCCCGGACCAGGGCGGGATCGAAGGTCAGGACGACCACGGGCCCACGGGTGACGCGCCGCATCTCGCGCAGGCCGGCCCGGACGTCGGACCACTGGTGCACGCTGAACAGCGTCATCGCCGCGTCGAACGCACCGTCGGCGAAGGGCAGATCCTCGGCCACGGCGTCGATCGCCGGGGCGAGCCGCGTCGGCCGCCTGGCGCGCATCGACTCCGAGGGCTCGACCGCCGTCACCGCACGGGCCGCGCTCTCGTAGGACCCGGCGCCCGCGCCGACGTTGAGCACCGTGCGGGCGTCGCCCAGGGCCTCGGCGACGAGCCGGGCGATGCGTTCGTCCGGCCCGCGGTGGGAGGGACAGCCGGAGTCGGCGTCGCCCTGGCCGACGCGGGCTGCGCTGCCGTCCCGGGTGCGTGTGGTCATGGGGGATTACCTCGCCTCGTGAGCAGGAACAGGGGAAGGGGCCCCACGCGCCCATCGGTTGTGCCGGTCGGGGCGTGAGGGCAGGGGGAGCCGCGGTCCGCGGCCACCCGCGGTCAGTACTGCCGTGCTCCCGTGCCCCATGGGGCCGCCTCCTCCACCGGACGCCTTCATGCCTCATCCTGCATCTGCGGCCTATATTCGACAATCACCTGGCAAATGCTTGGCTGAAGGCACAAACAGCGCCGCTTCCGGGGAGACCCCATTGGAGGTAGCGACAAGCCGCGGGCGTATACGCGCGCGTGGCTCGCACGGGGTCTACGGGCAGTCGCCCACGCTCCGATCCGTCACCCCCGCCTCCCGCAGCGCCCGCCACACCCGGTCACGGGTGAAGGGCAGCTCGGTGAAGCGCACCCCGGTCGCGTCGCGCAGGGCGTTGGCGAAGGCGGGGGCGACCGGGTTGAAGGGGCTCTCGCTCATCGACTTGGCGCCCAGCGGGCCGATGGCGTCCGCGGTCTCCATGAAGTGGACCTCGGTGCGCGGCACGTCCGCGTACTGGGGAAGCCGGTAGCGGCGGAAGGCGGCCGTCTCCACCTCGCCACGCGCATCGATGCGGACGTTCTCGAAGAGCGTGGAGCCGAGCGCCTGAGCCACCCCGCCCTCGACCTGGCCCCGGCACTGCATCGGGTTCATCACCTTGCCCGCGTCGGCGGCGTGCACACTGCGCAGGATGCGGATCTCCCCGGTGCCCGGGTCGACGGCCAGTCTGAACCACTGGGCGTTGAAGGCGACCGAGCGCGGGGTGCCGCCGAAGTTCCCGTCGGCCGTCACCTCGACGCCGACGGCGCGAGCGGCGGCATACAGCTCCTTCAGCGGCAGACGCCCGGCGGGATGAGTCACGGCCTCGTCCGCGAGCCGGCACTCCGCACGCGGGACACGAAGGTGGGCGGCGGCGAAGTCCAGCAACATGTCGGCGAGGGCGCGGGAGGCGCGCAGGGTGGCCTTGCCCGCGACCACGGTGCCGGTGGAGGCGAACGCGCCGGTGTCATGGCGTACGACGTCGGTGTCGGACTGGCGGACGGTGATCCGGTCGACGGTGGTGGCGAGTTCGCCCGCCGCGATCTGCCGGTGCACGGTCGTCGTGCCGTTGCCGAACTCGGCCGTGCCCACGGCCAGATCGAAGGTGCCGTCGGGCAGCAGGGAGGCCTTGGCATCGGCGATGTGGCCGCCGGGCGGGCCGGTGGCGATCATCGCGAGCGCGGCCCCCTCGCCGACCAGCCACCCGTCCGGGACGGTCCCGCCGGCATGGGTGTCCGCCTGCGCCCGGCGGACGATGCCGATGCACTGGTCCAGGCCGTAGCTGGCGATGTGCAGGTCCTCCTCGTGACCGCCGGGGGTGACCATCGGTTCGTCGGCGCCGATGACATTGCGGGCCTTGAACTCCAGCGGATCCAGGCCGAGTCGGCGGGCCAGCTCGTCGAAGGCGGACTCCACGGCGAACATCACCTGCCCGAGGCCGTAACCGCGGAAGGCGCCCGCCGGGACGGTGTGCGTGTACACCGAGTAGGCGTCGACCTTCTTGTTCCGGGCACGGTAGATCGCCATGGACTCGCCGACACTGTGGAACATCACGGCCGGACCGTGGTTGCCGTACGCTCCCGTGTTCGCCACCACGCGCAACTGGAGGGCGGTGAGGACGCCGTCGCGGCGGGCGCCCGCCTTGACGTGGACGGTGAAGGGATGCCGGGTGGTGGCACCGTAGAACTGCTCGGCGCGGGTGTACTCCAGCTTCACCGGACGGCGCAGCCTCAGCACGGCCAGGGCGACGATGTCCTCGACCAGCATCTCCTGCTTGCCGCCGAACCCGCCGCCGACCCGGCCCGCGACGACCCGCACCTTCTCCAGCGGCAGGCCGTACAAGGCGCACAGGGCGCGGCGGGTGAGGAACGGCGTCTGCGAACTGGTGCGCACGGTGAGGCGGCCGTCCTCGTCGAACCAGGCGACGGCTCCGTGTGTCTCCAGACTCGCGTGCTGCCCGCGCTGCGTGCGGAAGGTGTCCTCGTAGACGACGTCGGCCTCGGCGAAGCCGGCCCGGATGTCGCCGATCTCGCCGTGCGCCTCACCGACCACGTTGTTCCCGGGACGCGAGATGCGGTGGGTCCTCGCGTCCTTGTCGTGGACGACCGGCGCGCCCGGCCGCATCGCGTCCTCCGGGTCGAGGACGGCGGGCAGCACCTCGTACGACACCTCGATGCGCCGGCAGCCCTCCTCGGCGGCGCCCTCGCTGTCGGCGACGACGGCCGCGACGCGCTGGCCGATGTAGCGGACGGTGTCGTCCAGCACCCGGGTGTCGTCCGGGTCCTCCTCGGGGTGCTCGTGCCGGGCCGTGGAGAAGTGCTGTTCCGGGGCGTCGTGGTGCGTGAACACGGCGTGCACCCCGGGCACGCGCAGGGCCGCGGAGGTGTCGACCGCCACGATCCGGGCGTGGGCGTGCGGGGAGCGCAGCAGCTTCATGCGCAACACCCCCGGCACGTCGATGTCGAAGGTGTAGCGGGCGGTGCCCGTGACGACCTGCGGACCGGCCGGGGCCGCAAGACTGCGTCCGACGCAGTCGCCGGGCACGGGCTCCTCGACGTTCTTCACTCCGCGTACGGCGTCCTCGATGGCCCGGTAGCCGGTGCACCGGCACAGGTTGCCCTTGAACGCCCTGGGCAGATCGGCCAGTTGGTCCTCGCCCAGAGCGGCCGTGGTCATCAGGAAGCCGGCCGTGCAGAAGCCGCACTGGAAGCCCTGGGCGTCGAGGAACCTCTGCTGGACGGGGTGGAGGTCACCCCCGGCAGGCGCAAGGCACTCGATGGTGGTGACGGTGCGGCCGTCGGCGCGGAAGGCCGGGTACACACAGCTGTGCACCGGCCTGCCGTCGACATGGACCGTACAGGCGCCGCAGTCACCCTGGTCGCAGCCCTTCTTCACACCGAACCAGCCGCGCTCGCGCAGATAGGTGCGCAGACACTGCCCGGGGCGCGGCTCCTCCTCGTGGGACCGCCCGTTGACCTCGACCCTCATCGTGCCTCCTGCTGCACCAGCTCGCGGCGGATCTCCTCCGCGTAACGGAACGTCATGTGCCGCCGCCACTCGGGCAGCCCGTGGATGTCGTCGAACCACTCGTCGTCCGCGACGGCCGAACCGATCGCCGCGCGCAGCGCCTCGGCGGTCGGCGGCAGCGGGAACCACACCCGCACCGGCCGGACCGTCGAAGCGGTGACGGTGACGGCGAAGGAGCTGTCCAGCGGGTCCAGCGCTGAGGTCGATCAGGCGCCGCAGGTGCGGCTGCTGGAGGACCCCGCCCGCTTCGTCCGGCCCGACGAGGTCGTGCTGAGCGGGCTCGTCTGGTGGAGCGCGGACGGGGGCCGGAAAAAGGCCGAACGCTTCGTCGCCGGGCTGAAGGACGCGGGCGCCGCCGCACTGCTCGCCGGTGAGGAGACCCACGGCTCGGTGCCCGAAGACCTGGTAGAAGCATGTGTACGGCACGGCGTCCCGGTCGCCGGTGTGCCGGCCCACGTGATGTTCCGCGCGATCACGGACGCCGTGTACCTGAGACAGTGGGGCGGCCTGAGCCGCCACCACGCGCTGCCCGAGCACGTGCGCGTCCGGCTGAACCGGCTGGCCGCGCAGGACCCCGACCCGGCCCTGATCCTCGCCACCGCCTTCGCACACCTCGACGCGGGCCCCGCCTACGTCCTGACGCCGGCGGGCCGGACCGTCGCGGCGACGCCGGGCGCCGGCCCGCTCCAGGCGCGCGAGGCGGCCCTGACCGGGGGCGACAGCGGTACGACGGTCCTGACCAGGAGCGACAGCGGTGCGACGGTCCCGGTGGAGGGCGACCCGGCCAGCCCCTACGAACGCTGGTGGCTGCACCTGCCGGACGGGGCCGCCGCGCCACCCCGGCCGCTGCACGAGATCGCCGCGTTTCTCGGCCGCTGCCAGGAGACGCTGACCCGCCGTCGGTCCCTCCATCGCCGGGCGGCGGACGGACTCGGCAGGCTGCTCACCGACCCCGGCGCCGGCCCCGGCACCGACCCCGACGGCGGCTCCGGCACCGGCCCCGACGCCGGAGACCTGACCACCGCGGTGCAGCTCTGCGGTCTGCCCACGCGGGGCCCCTACCGCGTGATCGTGGCCGACACCGGGGCACGGCACCGGGGACTGGCGGACGGAGCGCTGACGGAGATGATCGCGCACACCTCCCCGGCTTTCTCCGCCGTGGGACGCCTGCCCGACGGAACCGCGTTCGCGGTGGTACCGGAGGACGCCACCACCGACCTGGTCGAGATCTGGCCCCTGGTGGCGGGCTGCGAGCCGGACGTCTTCCTGCACGGCGGACTCGCCGCACCGGCCGCCGGGACGACCGGGCTGCCCGGCGCCCTGGCCGAGGCCCGCTACGCCCTGAGCTGCGCACGGGAGACCCAGCCGGGGAACGCCCCGCTCATCGACGCCACGGACATCACCACACTGGACACCCTGCTCACGGGCATACCGGCCGAGGTCCGTACCGCCTACAGCCGCACGGTCCTTGGCCCGCTGTTCGACTCGGCGAGCGCCTCCGCCGCCGCACTGCTGAACACCCTGGAGGTGTTCCTCGCCCACGACGGCTCCTGGACCCGAACGGCCGAGGAACTGCATCTGCACGTCAACACGGTGCACTACCGCATCCAGCGCATCGAGCACTTCACCGGCCTCGACCTGTCCCGCCTGCGGGACCGCCTCGACGTGTGGGCGGCCCTGCTGTGCCGGACGGACCCGCACCGCACACCCGCGCCTACGACCGCTCGACCTCCACGCTCGTCGACTTCACCCGCGCGACGACCGTGACCCCGACGGCCAGACCCAGCTCGTCCACCGCCTCCCGGGTCACCAGGGACACGATCTCGTGCGGACCGGCCTGGATCCGCACCCTGGCCACCACGTCGTCCGTGGCCAGGGCCGTGACGATCCCGGTGAGCGCGTTGCGCACCGGGGCCGGGGGACCCGCCGCCCCGCCCCCCGCGCTCCCGGCCGCCCGAGCCCGCACGAACCGCGCCAGCCCCACACCGTCGATCACCCGGTTCCCCGAGCCGTCCCGCCCCATCGGAAGCCGGCCCGCGTCCGCCCACCGGCGGACGGTCTCCGGACTCACTCCCAACAGACGCGCGGCCTGGCCAATGCTGTACGTCGGCACCGTAGAACCCTAGCCGTCCCCCGCGTGATGACGGCGCTGTCCCCGGTCAGCGAGGGGATTCGGTTTCCCGAACCCCACTGCCGTGCCGGGATGGACCGGCCCACCCGGGGCCACGTCTGGGGGGACGGCACCCGCCGGTGTGCTGCGGATGTGGCACCTCACCCTGAAGCGGTCGGTTCACCGGTCGCCGTCCCTCAGGTGCCGGCTCCAGGAGGTGCGGGCCGGGGCGACCAGGACCAGGTGTTCGTGCGGTGGCTCGGGTCCCACGGGACGCCAGACGAGGTCCGGGTCCCCTTGCGAGCTGCTCAACGTGCGCAGCGCGACCAGGTCGTCCTGCCCGATGAGCCGATGACGGAAGAGGGTGTGACCGGTGTTGTCGTCCGGAACCGTCTCCGCGCTCCAGCCCCGCTGACGCAGGTGCGCGAGAACGGTGGCCGCATAGCCGGGGGCACGCTCCGACGGAAACCACAGCAAGCGCTGCCCGGGGAGGTCGGACCAGGTCAGTCGTCGCCGATGGGCGAGCGGGTGCCGATCGTGCAGGACGAGGCCCAGAGGCTCGTCGTTGATCGTGCGCGGCTCCAGGCCCGTGGTGTCCACGGGAGCGCGCAGGATCCCGAAGGCCAGTGCGCCGGACCGCAGCAGATCGCCTTGCTGCTCGGAGTCCACCTGGCGGTACGAGACGCTGAACCGGCCTCCGCGCGTGATGATCTGCTCGGCATGGGTCAGGACCGACCGTGCCACTCCCCGGCACACGCCCACCGTCGCCACCGGGACCGCGGCGCGCGCCGCCGCGACGCACGAACTCAGCTCGCCGAGCGCCCGGTTGACCCCGTCGAGCAGCAGCCGGCCGCCCTCGGTGAGCTCCATGCCCTGCGGCACGCGCCGGAACAGAGGTGTGCCGACGCGCTGTTCCAGCAGCCGGATCTGCTGACTGAGGCTGGGCTGGGCGATCCGCAGACACCTGGCCGCCTCGGTGACGGTGCCCGCCTCGGCTACGGCGGCGAAGTACCGCAGATGACGCAGCTCCACACCCGGGATCTCATCCATGCCCAGTTCACCGACTCTCAGCTGCGCCCATAGGCGCCAGCCTATAGTGCCGTCCAGGAACCGGTCTTGGCGCTCCGGCGCGGCTTGCCCTTGACTGGAAACATGTTCGTGATCGTGTTCAGGTACCGCGCATCGCTGGAGACCATCGATGCGCTCAAAGACGCCCACTACTCCAACCCCCGCGGAGTGTTCGCCACAGGACTGGCACGCTTCGCGGGCCCCCTGGAGCCCCGTACGGGCGGCTTGGTCCTGGCGGAGGGCGAACGGTCGGCGGTCGAGGCCGCCGTCGCCTCCGACCCCTTCGTCACCAGCGGCGTCGCCACCGCCGAGATCCTGCAGTTCCGCCCGACCTGGCCGCCGGAGCAGGCCGCGACCGTGTCGACCGGGAGCCGGAACGCGGCTTCGGCCGCCACCGCCGCCTGTCACGGCCCGCACCCCCGACCCGCCGGCTGACCGGCACGCGTCCCGCACCCCGACCTGTCGGCTGGTCGGCACGCGTCCCGCACCCCGACCCGCCGGCTGACCGGCACGCGTCCCGCACCCCGACCTGTCGGCTGGCAGGCACGCGTCCCGTACCGCCGCGGAGCCGGCCGCGCACGGGCACGCGCGGTCGAACGCGGTCGAACGCAGCCGGACGCGGCCGGACGCGGCCGACGCGGAGTACCGGCCGACAGCCGCGTGGCCGGCGGCCGGTCCCTGCTTCCCGGCTCACTCCCTCCAGGCGCCTTCCTCCAGGCCCTTCCCCACCCGTGACTCCACTCGGTCGCTCCTCACTGGAGCGGGGCTGGGGCGGCGACCTCGGGCGCGTCCGTTCCGCGCCCCTCGGCCCGGGCGGCGGCGCGGTGGTCGCCCCAGGCCGGCACCAAGGCGGTCAGCATCGCGGCGCCGGTCAGTGCGAAGGCCCAGGAGTACCCCGTCCCCGCCGCGAGCCGGCCGAACGCGACGGCGCCGACGCCCATTCCGGCGTCGTACGCCAGGTTCCACAGCGCGCTGACGGTGCCGTACCCAGCCGCGGGCACGCGCGCGTACATCAGCGTCAAAGTGGCGTTCTGGGCGATGCCGAAGCCCACTCCGAACACGCCGACCGCGAGGACGACGGCCACCGCGCTACCGGTCAGTGACATCGCCAGTGTGCCGACGGCCGACAGCAGCAGCCCGGGCAGCACCAGCCGGCCGGAGCCGTGCCGGTCCCCGCGCCGGCCGGCGAGCCAGCGGGCGAGCGTGGTCGCCGCGGGCTGGACGAACAGGGCCACGCTGACCATGTCCGTGTCCGAGGCGGGCACGGCGAGCGGCAGAAAGGTGACGACGATCCCGGCCGCGACGGCCGTGACGGCGAACACCACGGCGGGGCCCCGAAGTTCGCCCGTGCGCAGTCCTTCGATCATGCCCACCGGCCGCCCCGGCGCCTCGACGCGGCCGGGCAGGCCGGGCACCGTGAGGAGCGCGACCAGCGCGGCCACGGCTCCCGCCGTGAACACCACCCCGTATCCCAGGTGCGCGGTCAGCCACACGCCCAGCGGCAGCGCCACCAGCGATGGCACCCCGCCGACGATGCCGACCAACGCCAGCCCCTCGCCCCGCCGTTCGGCCGGGATGAGCGACGCGGTCAGCGCGCCACCGGCGACCACCGTGAACGCGAATCCCAGTCCGCGCAGCAGGCAGACCCCCACGATCCACCACAGGTCCCGGGAGACCGTCAGCGCGGGCGCCGGCGCGCCCAGCAGGGCCAGGCCCACGGCCAGCACCGTGCGGTAGCCGAAGCGGTTGACCAGGACGGGCGTGGCGAGTTCGCCCACCACCGTGGTCAGCATCAGCGCTCCGGTGGCCAGTCCGGCCGCGCCGTCGCCCGCGCCGCCGGTGGTGGCGTAGCGGGGGACGGCGGACAGCAAGAGGTAGAAGCTGGTCGAGGCGCCCAGTATGGAGACGAAGCGCAGCAGCAACGGCCGGGTCAGCAGGGGCGGACGCGGCGGCAGGGCCTGGGAGTTCGCATCGGGAGTTTCGGTCACGGCAGGACGCTAGGCGGCCGGCCGGATCGCGGTAAGCTCCGGTTCCATGCCGTTGGAGTGGTCCAGTTGCCCGCCCGAACTGCTGCTGGCCGTCGACCGAAGCGGTGGTCAGCCCCTGCGGGCACAGGTGGAGCACGGGCTGCGCGACGCCATCCGCACCGGCCGCGTACAGCTCGGCGAACGGCTGCCGTCCTCCCGGGAACTGGCCCGCACGCTCGGCGTCTCACGCGGGCTGGTGCAGGAGTGCTACGCCCAGCTCCAGGCCGAGGGCTATCTGGTGACGCGTCCGGGCTCCGCCACCCGTGTGGCGGGCGGTGCCGTGGTACCGCCCGCGGGAACACGGCCGCGGAGGACCGCCTCCCGTCTGGTGGCCGACTTCCGGTGGGGCGTCCCGGACCTGGCCGCCTTCCCGGTCCAGGACTGGCTGTGGGCCACGCGCGAGGCGGCACGCGCCATGCCGACCGAGGACCTCGGCTACGGCGACCCGCGCGGCAGCCGGATCCTCCGTGAGGTCCTGGCCGGATACCTGCGCCGGGTCCGCGCCGCGGCGGCCGACCCGGAGCACATCGTGGTCTGCAACGGTTACGCCCAGGGCCTCGGCCTCGCCCTCCACGTCCTCGCGGCCGGCGGTGTGAGGACGGTGGCCTTCGAGGACCCCGGCTCACCCGCCACCGTCGGCGCGTGCGCCGCCGCCTCGGGCCTGCGTGCGGTTCCCGTGCCCGTCGACGAGCACGGCATCGACGTATCCGCACTGGCCGCGACCGGCGCCCGCGCCGTCCTCGTCACCCCCGCCCACCAATGGCCGACGGGCGTCGCCCTCACCGCCGAACGCCGGCTGGCCCTCGTCGACTGGGCGAGCAGCCATGACGCGTTCATCCTCGAGGACGACTACGACGCCGAGTTCCGCTACGACCGCGAACCTGTCGGCGCGCTCCAGGGTCTGGCGCCCGACCGGGTCATCTCCCTCGGCACGGTCAGCAAATCCCTCGCCCCCGCCCTGCGGATCGGCTGGATGGTCTGCCCTCCCCACCTGGTCGCGGCACTCACCGAGCACAAGCTTCGCAGTGACCGGGGTACGTCCACGCTCGACCAACTCGCCCTGGCCCGGCTGATCGAGTCCGGGCGCTTCGACCGCCACCTGCGCCGTATGCGCGGCACCTACGCCACGCGCCGCACCGCTCTCCTCGCCGCGCTCGCCGAACACGCCCCCGGGGTGCCGGTCACCGGTCTCGCGGCCGGTTTCCACGCCGTCGCGCACCTGCCCGCCGATGCCGACGAACACCACGTCGTCACCACCGCCCGGGAACGGTCCGTAGGCCTCTACGGCATGAGCACCTGCCGCGCCTCCGCCGCCACCACGCCCGCGCAGCTCGTCCTCGGCTTCGGCGACGTCGGCGAACGGGCCATCACCGAAGCCGTCGCGGCGGTCGGCCACCTGCTCACCGGTCAGCCGTAGCACCCGTGCCCCCGGCACCGCCGCATGATCGAGACGAGCGGTCCTGTTGTCCTGAGCACCCCGCCGGCCCCTTCGAAGGAGCGTCATGTCCTTTCCCGAGCTTCCCCAACCCGCGCCCGGTGAAGTGCTGTTGGTCTGCGTGTGCTACGAGGAGGGCGAGGCCCGGTGGGGCGGGCTGCTGGGGGAGATCGCGGGGCGCCGGGAGGGGGACGTGGTCGTCCTCCCGGACGGCGGGGTGCGGCTGCGCCTGGCCGAAGGACCCGGATGGGACCACCTGCACGGCGGCAACGTACCGGCACTCGTCCCGGACGGCGGCCCCGTGCCACCGGTGGCCGTCCTGGCGGACAGCGCCGCCGTGCACGGCGGGGACGGGCCGTTGCTGGTGGACCTGGCGGCGACACCCGGGCGCGGCGTCCGGGTCCCGTCGGCCCGGCTCGGCGAGATCCTGGCCGGGCTGCTCGGCGGCGCGCTCACCTTCGACGACCTGGTGCGCGCCATGGACGCGTACGGCATGTACCAGGGAGACGGCGGCCGGCCAGCCTTCCCCACGCCGACGGACCCGGCGCGCGGGGCCTTCCCGGCCCTGCCCGCCACCGCCGGGGCCCTGCTCGTCCGCACCTTCTTCGACGACGAGGAGGGCTGGCGCGCCCTGCTGGCGGAACTGGGCGGCACGGACGAGGACGGCTGGGTCGGGACAGGCCAGGACCCCGACGAGATCGACGTCGAGCACTACCCGTTGGAGGCGCTGGTCGTCGACGCCCGCGCCTTCGAGGGACTCCGGCCGGGCCAGGTGCCCGCGCTCGTCCCGCCCGGGGAACACGCCACGGTGGTCGTGCTCGCCGACGCCGGCACCTTCGCCGGGCCCGGCCGACCGCTGACCGTCGTCGACCTGTACGACACCCCGGGGCAGTCGACCGTGCTTCCGTGCCGCGACGTCGGATCGCTGGTGTGCAACCTGGAGATCGGCAACATGGACTTCCACGAGTTCGTCGCCGTGGAAGGTACGACGCCGTGGTGGGAGGAATGACCAGCGGCCTCCGGTGACGGCACCGGCCCGGCCTGAAGCGCCCCCTGCGGGAGTTCCTGGCCTGCCGACTGCCGCGAAGGCGCGTGGTGGCGGGGGCACGCGGTGGCGGAATCGCGCGGTGGCGGAGTCATGCGAGTACGAGGAGAGCCTTCCGGCCGGCTCCGACCGCCCCCGATAGGCTGGGCGTTCGGGACGTCGTAACACGGGGGAGGTACGCGTCGTGCAGCCGGACGGGCTGTGGAGCATCGGGGAACTCGCCGAGCGGGCCGGAGTGAGTGTCAAGACGGTGCGGTTCTACTCGGAGCGGGGGCTGCTGCCGGAGGCCGGCCGCAGCGGGGGCGGCCACCGGCGGTACGGGCCCGAGGCGCTCGACCGGATCCGGGTCATCCGGTCGCTGCGCGCGCTCGATCTGGCCGTGCCCGAGGTGGGGCGGGCGCTGGAGGACCGGGACGCCGGACTGGAGCAGGCGCTCGCCGGACGCCTGCGGGAAGTCGAAAGAGAGCTGGCCGCACTGCGGTGGCGGGCGGCCTCGCTGCGGCTGCTCACGGAATCCCCGGCCGGGGAACGGGCGGAACGGCTGCTCATGCTCGGGGCGGTGGGACTGCCGCCCGGCACGGACGACGTGGTCCGTTTCTGGCGGCGGGTGCTGCCGGTCCGACTGCCGGGGCGACTGGTGTCCCGGGTGCTCGACGCGGTGGTGCCGCCGCTCCCGGCGGACCCCGCCCCGGAGCAGGTGCTCGCCTTCGCCCGGCTGCACGCACTGGTCCGCGATCCACAGCTGGACCGCGTCCCGGCCCTGCGCCCGGGGCCGCCGCTGCCCGGCGAGAGGTACCGGCCGACCGTCCTGTACGAGGGACTGGAGGAGGCGTACGGCCTGGCGGGCGCGGAGACGCGCGGTGGGCGCCCACCCGAGGGCGGGGGCGCGCTCGACTGCTTCGTCACCGCCTACGCCGCGGCGCTCGGCACGCAGGACACCCCGGCCTTCCGGCGGCGGCTCGTGCGGCTGCTCGCCCGCGACGACGGCCCCGTGATGTCGCGTTACTGGAAGCTGGCCGTCCCGCTGTTCCCGGCGGAGGAGCCGGCCCTCGGACAACTGCACTACCGGCTCGTCCTCGCGCTGCGCGCCGACAGCGCCACGACCGCCTGAGCCGCCCCCCCGGTACGCCGACTTCTCGTCGGGACGGACGGCGATAAGGCCGTTCGGGTTCTCCTCCGCAGGTCTCTTTCCGCGTCCACCGGAGGTCGTAGGAAGACTGCCCCGCAGATGGATTCGCCCCCTTGGGCGACCACGAAATCGTGGACCCGTCCTGACAGTTGACCGAAAGGAACGGCCATCGTGCGGATAGGACGCATCGCGCCCCTGCTCGCCGTGGGGGTCACGGCGACGCTGATTCCCGCCCTCGCCCCGGCACAGGCGTCGGCGGCGGAGCCGCTGCAGAGATTCACGCACCAGAAGCCCGCGTGGCACAGATGCGACACGTCGTCGCCGGCAGCGTTCCAATGCGCGACGATCAAGGTCCCGCTCGACTACGGCCGCCCCGACGGCAAGACCGTCAAGCTGGCCATCTCCCGCGTGAAGACCAGCGTTCCGGGCAAACGGCACGGCGCGCTCCTCTTCAACCCCGGCGGTCCGGGCGGCGAAGGCCTGGACATGCCGTTCATGATGAAGGACACCCTGCCGAAGAAGGTCCGCGAACAGTACGACCTCATCGGGTTCGACCCCCGTGGCGTGGGCCAGAGCAGTCCGGTCACCTGTGGTCTCACGGGCGTCGAGCAGAACTCCGAACGCCCCTACAAGGCCGAGACGTTCAGCCGTGACGTCAAGTGGGCCCAGAGGGTCGCGGACAAGTGCCGTGCCAGGAACGGCGACAGGCTTCCGTACATCACCACCCGCAACACCGCCCGCGACATGGACGTCATCCGTGCAGTCCTGGGCGAGAGGAAGATCTCCTACCTGGGCTACTCGTACGGCACGTACCTCGGTGCCGTCTACGCGCAGATGTTCCCCCAGCGGACCGACCGCTTCGTGCTGGACAGCTCTATCGACCCCGCACGGGTCTGGCGCGGCATGATCCAGGTCTGGGCGGAGGGCACCGAGCCCGCGTTCACCCGCTGGACGCGGTGGACCGCGCAGCGGCACCGCACGTACAAACTCGGCGACACCCCGGCCAAGGTCAGGAAGACCTTCTGGGCCCTGATCGCCCGGGCCGACCGCACTCCCATCGACAACGGCGGGGAGAAGGTGAGCGGTGACGACATCCGGGCGATGCTGCGTCCCGCGTTCTTCAGCCCCGAGTACGCCGCCCGGGCGGTCGTCGAGCTGAAGAAGGCCGCCGCCGGCCACGCGACGGCTTCCGGCCGTCCCTCCGCGCCGGACCGCGAGCAGACACCGCGCCGACCTGCGGGAGCCGCCGCACAGGCGCCGGCCGACAACGGCTCGGCCGCCTTCTGGACCGTGGTCTGCGGCGACACCTCGGCCTGGCCGCGCGACCCCGAGCAGTACCGGCGTGACGCGATCCGGGACAAGGCCAAGTACCCGCTCTACGGCGACTTCGCCTCCAACATCACGCCCTGCGCGTTCTGGGACAAGCCGGCCGAGCCGGTCACCGCGGTCCACAACAACGTCGGCCTGCTCACGGTCCAGAACCAGTGGGACTCCCAGACTCCGCTGATCAGCGGCCTCGGTATGCACCACGCCCTGAAGGGCTCGCGCATGGTGTACGTCCGGGGCGGCGAAGGCCACGGTGTCTACAACGGAGACCCGCGCGCCTGTGCCGACCGCGCCGTCGACGCCTACCTGAGCAGCGGAAGGCTTCCGGCACACGACCTCACCTGCAAGCCGCCCGCCGGCCACGGACCGGGGTCGAGCCGGCGTGTCGCCCCGACACCGCAGCACACACCGGGAGCACCCCGCTTCTGACGGGCCCCGCCGCCACGCCGGTCGCCCGCAAGGGAGTTGCGACGCGACCGCGTGCCGTGCCCGGCCAAGGCACCCCCGCCACCCGCACGGTGGCGGGGGTGCCCGCGTGCGGTCCCGTCCGTGCGGCCGGACCGAGCGCCGAGCCGCCGTTGGCCCTTACGCCGGCACGTCCTGCCCGGCCGGCTGGGCGGCGGCCCCTCGCGTGAGCAGCAGGAGGGCGTCGACCAGGTCCTCCGCGGGGCTCCCGGTGGCCAGGCGCCGCAGTTGCAGACCCATCACCACGGCGACCGTGGTGGCCGCCAGGCGCTCCGCGTCCGGGACGCCCAGAGCGCCGAGGATCCGGGTGGCGAGCCGGTCGTAGGCCCTGAACGCCTCCGCCGCCGCCGCCCGCAGCCGCTCGTCGCGGCTGGCGTGGAGGTACAGCTCGAACGGGGCGAGATGGGCACTGTCCAGCGCCGTGCCGCACGCGACCTGGCCGGCCAGGGACGCCGCGTCCTCCACCCCGATGCCGTCCGTCCGGCACTGGTCGGCCAGCTCGGTGAAGTGCCGCGCCTCCTCACGCACGAAGTGCAGCAGGCTCTCGCGCAACAGGTCGTGCTGGGTCTCGAAGTGGTACGTCACCGAGCCGAGCGACACTCCCGCCTGCCGGGCGATCCGCCTGTTGGTGACCGCCGCGACCCCGTCCTCGCCGATGATCTGCAGGACGGCGGTGATGATGCGCTGGCGCGTCGGGGCGGAGGATGCGGCGTTCGGCATGTCGGGCATTGTCCCATCCACGGTCCGAGGTCACTCACTTCGGGACGTCGACGCCAGTGTGACCGGTGGACAGAACCTCCGGCCATCCCTATCGTTCGTTCGAACGAACAGACTGGGAGGACGGCCGTGCACATCGCAGGGGCAACTGTTCTGCTCACCGGGGTCACAGGCGGCATCGGCGGCGCGATCGCCGCGGAGATGTCGGCGCGCGGCGCGCGTCTGATCCTCACCGGCCGGCGCCGCGATGCGCTGGCCCCCCTCGCCGACCGCTACGGGGCGCGGACGATCCTCGCCGACCTCGCCGATGACGACGACGTCAGGCGCCTCACCGAAGAAGCCGCCGGTACGGACATCCTCATCGCCAACGCGGCCCTGCCCTCCAGCGGGGACCTGCTCGACTACACGCCGGCGCAGATCGACCGAGCGCTCGCGGTGAACCTGCGCGCGCCCGCGATGCTCGCGCGGCTCCTCGCCCCCGGCATGGTGGACCGCGGACGCGGCCACATCTGCTTCGTCGGCTCCCTGTCGGGCATGGCGGCCACCAAGTCGTCGTCCCTGTACAACGCGACGAAGTTCGGGCTCCGCGGTCTCTCCCTCGCCTTCCGCCAGGATCTGCACGGCACCGGTGTCGGTGTCTCCATCGTCCAGCCCGGTTTCGTACGCGACCTCGGCATGTTCGCCGACACCGGTTCGGCGACCCCCGGCGGCGTCCGTACGGTCGCACCCCGGCAGGTCGTCAAGGGCGTCACGCGGGCGATCGAACGCGACATCGCCGAAATCAACGTCGCCCCGCTCGAACTGCGCTTCCTCACCAGGATCGCGTCACAGTTCCCGGGGTTCGCCGAACGGGTCCAGCGGCGCGCGGGCGCGGAGAAGACCCTGGACGCGATCGTGGCGGCACAGCGGGGGAGCCGCTGACCCGTCGTCGGACCGAGGACGGGTCAGGGCGGGCGGCCTTGGGTCCGGCACCATCGCCCGCCGCCGCTCGGCACCGGTCCGTGCGCGGCGACCACCGTGCGGGGGTGCGATCACCCACGGGGTTCGAGGAGCATGCGGGACGACCGGTCGACGAGGTCCCGCAGGGTGGACAGGTACCGGTCGTGGCCGCCGAGTTCGTCGAGGACGCGGTGGGCGCGGTCGCGGAACTCGTCGATGGCCTTCGCGTAGCGGCACAGCACCGCGGGCGCGAGCAGCAGCTCGGCGATGTCCGCACGGGCGCGCGCGGAGTGCCTCGCGGCGGCGTGCAGAGCCGACGCCCGCTCCGTGGAGCCGGGGGCCGCCTCCTCCAGCGCACAGGCCAGCAGGAGGGTCACGGTGCCGTTCCGCAGATCCTCGTCCCGGCCGGACAGGATGTCCTCCTGGTCGTTGAAGATCTGCCACAGCACGCCGAAGACGTTGCCGAACTCGCGCCACAGCTCCACGCGCGGCTGCCGAGCGCCGGCCAGTTCGGCGGCCATGGCGGTGATCATGCTGAAGGGAGCGCCGGACTTGCCCAGGTACGCCGCGAGCACCGAGTCGCGCGTGGCGCCTGCCGCCTGTCCCTGGAGGTCCCTCAGCTGTCCCTCGGCCGCGAGGGTCCAGCACCGTATGATCTCGGCCGACAGCGTGCCGCGGACCGGCTCCGGGATGCGTTCGGACCGGACGACGCTCAGGGGGAGCGGCGTTCCCGCGATGACGGTGGCGAGCAGCGCGGCACTCTCGTCGAGGTCGCCGGCCCGATAGGCGCCCTGGGAGTCGGCAAGGTCGTCCAGGCAGCAGGCCGACGTCCACCACAACTCGTGGACGACGGCCAGGGGGAGCGCAGGCTCGACGGCTCCGGTCTCGACGGCGTGAACGATCAGCGGCAGGACCGACAACGGGTATCTGAAGGTACGCCGGGCGAGGAGTTCGGCGACGACCGCGCGGACCGCCGGTGCCGAGGGGCCGAGCAGGTCGAGTGCGGCTTCTCTCTCCGCTTCGATGGCCGTGGCCATCCGCCGATGCAGATCCTCGTACGTCACCGCCGTCAAGCGAGCCCCCATCATCGAGTGTGACCGGACACCGATTCGATCATTCCCAGCGGTGCGGAGCCAGACCGAGTTCCAGCCATGGCCGGTTCGCTCGGTGACGTCCCCGGTCGACGTGCGGCGGCGGACGGGAGTCGCCCGGACGGTCGTCGCTGATCACCGGGGGCACGCAGACTCCGCCGATCGAGTGCGCGTGCCCGCGGGGATGTGCGACCGCGGTGCCTGGCCACGCCCCTCACGTTCCCCCGTGGTGACGGGCCTGAGCCGGCAGGCGGCCCGGGATGTTCGAGCCAGACCGGTCCACGGATAGTCGCGCGGTCCCGCAACGGCATTCACCGGTCCTCGGCACAGCAGCCGGCGGCCTGAGGGTGCCCGGCGCGCTGAAGACGGCAGAAGCAGGAGGCCTGGATCGGTACGTCCGCCAGCGCCATGGCGATGGTCAGCTGCGGGGCGACGAGGCGGGCCTCTTCGTTCTTGCCGAGCCGTACGAGGCATTCGTGGAAGCCGTGCAGGGCCCATACGTTGCCCGGGTGCTGCAGCGGACGTGGCAGTGTCCCGTCGAGCCCGAGGTCCGCGCGGTACACGGCCTCGGCCTCCGCGACCAGGCCCTGTTCGAGGAGCAGGGCTCCGTATGCGTGCCGGGTGGGCTGCATCCACCCCCACGGCTCGTCGTACGGCAGGCCGTCGTCCAGCTCGATCGACCTGCGCAGTGCGGTGAAAGCCGTTTCGTGCTCGCCCTTGCGGTAGGCCAGTTCCCCGTCCAGCATGTGGGCGGCGATCGCCAGGATGTCCGCGCAGGTGTTGTTGAACAAGGTCCGTGTCGCCGGGACCCGGGCGACCGCGTCGCGGAAGAGCGCGTGTTCCCTCTCGGCCTCGTCGATCCGGCCGGTGGCCGCGAGGGCGATGCCGCGCCCGTAGCGCAGCATGGCCGTGGACACGCAGTACAGCCGCGTGTCCGTGGGCAGCGGCAGAGCCAGGATGTCGGTCCAGCGGCCGAACCGGATCAGCACGTGCACCCGCATCGCGAGGAAGCCCTCCAGCCAGTCCGCCATGGGCGGGCTCTCCACGCGGAGCACGTCCTCGGGCACCGCCGCCTCGAGCCGGTCCGCCGTTTCGACCGCGTCCTGGTAGCGGCCGAGAAACATCGCGCCGTAGATCTTGAAGTGGTAGTTGTGACAGCGGTACAGGGTGTAGAAGTTCATCGCCCCCGCCCGGGCGTGGAACTTCTCATCGGCGGCGATCGCCTCGGTGTTGTCGCAGACCACGCGGCGGTAGTCGCCGCAGAGCACTTCGAGGTGTGAGGGCATGTGCCGGAGATGGCCCGCGTCCGGTACCAGGCCGCGCAGCCGGTCACCGATGGACAGGGCGGCCTCGGGAGTCGGCGACATCTCCATCAGGTGGATGTACATGTGGAGCAGACCCGGGTGCCGCGCGCCCGCCTCCGTGGCGATCGCCCGTTCGAGCACCGCCCTGGCCTCCGCGGTGCGCGCGCCCGGGGCCGGCCGGCCGGTGCGGATGTCCCACAGCCGCCAGGGCGTGAGGTTCATCAGGGCATCGGCGTACAGGGTGGCGACGTCGAGGTCGTGGGCCGCGAGCCGGTGGACGGCCCGCATGCTGTCGGCGTAGGCGGCGTTCCACACGCCACAGCCCTCGGCGTCCGGGACCCGGGCCCGTGGATAGCGCGCCGCCAGGGCGCCGATCAGCGCCCGCTCGACCGGGGTGGCGCCGTCCGCCTTCGCCTGTGCGCGCCGCACGGCGGCATGCGCACGCTCCACCGTCCGCCCCAGGTCCCGCTCGTCGAAGGACTCCCAGGGCTTGTTGTAGTTGGGGCCGAGCGCGTAGGCCAGCCCCCAGTCGGCCATGGCACAGGACGGATCCGCCGCGGCGGCGGCCTCGAAACAGCGGACGGCCTCCTCGTGGTTGAAGGCGTACGTCCAGATCAGCCCGCGGTCGAACCATGTCTGCGCCTCGGGAGACGACGTCGTCACGCGCCGACCGTGACTGCCGAGGTCGTAATAGTCCATACAAGCTCCTCAGGGCTGACGGCCGCGGCTTCCGGTACCGGGCGGCACGGCAGCGGCCGGTGCGGACGACGCTAGCCAAGGCCGGGGCGGACGCCTCCCGTCCCGGCGGAAAATCACCCGGGCGGCACTTCTGGCGAGGCGCGCGGCCGGCCGCCCGGCGGCGGCTCCACGACGCGCGTGCCACCCCGCCCGCAGCCCGTCGAGGCAGACGTGCCGGAGACGATGACGCCCGCCACCGAGCGTGGGCGACCGGAACCTCCCGCACTCACGGCCGGCATGGGCCGTCTTCGGCAAACCACCCGCAACACATCGACCGAGTCCGTAGGCTCTGATGAGCACTGATCGGGGACTTTCCTACGTTGGCCGAGGGACCGTGGACACATCGACGCTGCTTCTGCTCGGTGCCGCGGGCGGCACAGTGCGCGGGGCCGTTCACGCATACGACTGCATGATCGAGTGGCTCCACAGACGACGGCAGTATCTCCTCGCTCCGGATCCTGAAGCCGAGGGACCTCCTGCGTTCAGCACGTACTACGACGTCGCAGGAGAGTGCATCGCCGCGTTGGTGCACATCCTGTTGGGGGCGGGAGTGGCAGCGCTCCTGGGGAGCTCGGGCCAGCTCAACGGCGGCTTCGCGGTGTTCGCCGCTGGCGCCTCCGCACCGCTCGTCCTGGTTCAGCTCAAGAGCTCCCGCCTGGCCGAGGCCATTCTCGGCGACGTCTCTGCCGCGGCGACCATCCGGCAGCCGGCGGGTGCGGCGAACGAACAGATGCCAGAAAGCTCGAGCGGGATCCGGGCGCCGGAACCTGCTGCCGACATGGGCCTGTCGCGGGCTTCGAACGGCTCCGGGACTCCCCGTTCGCAGCGTTCCGCCGGCCTTGGCGGACAGGCGGCGGACCAGGAGGGCGCCGTATGACACGCCCCCCTCTCCTGCGTCGAGCCGCTGCGGCCACCCTCGGAAAGGGGCAGCATCCGAGGTCCACCACCGTCCTGTCCCCTCCTCAAGAACTCGGCCTGATGCGCCGGGCCGCGGCCGCCGCCATCGGCATCCGTTCCTATCGGCCCGCTGACGCAACGGCACGCTCCTCCGGCTCGTACCCCACGCACACGAGGATCTGGGCAGTCCCACGCAGGACACATGTGGTCACGCCTCGGTCAGTCGCCGGATCACGGACGCCTGAGGGCGCCGCGGAGCCTGCGCCGAACGATCCCTCGGTGCCATCAGGCGTGACTCCGACAAGCAGCCCTCACCGCAGGCCGGTTCCAGCCCTGGACTTCGACCTGGCCGCACCTGTCGTGATCGGTGCGCCCAGTGTTCCCGCGCCACGCCATGACCGCGTGGCCGGCGCGGGTCCGCGGCGCAGTCTGGTGCTGGCCGCGATGGCTACCGTCCTCATCCTTGCCTTCGGCGCTCTGAGCTACTTTGCCTTGGACGCTCCGGGTGATCACGCCTCCCCCGTCGTCCAGCCGCCGACTTCCTCGCCCGTGGTCGGCAGCGGCGACGTACCGGAGCCTTTTCTGGGCACCTGGAGCGCTGTCGTCACCAACGCCGACGGCGAGAACAGTCGCCGACTGACCATCCGGCAGGGAAACATAGGCGCGGTGGTCATGACCATGACGGCCGACGGCTCAAGCGTCGCCGGCTCCTACCACTGCGACTTCACGGCGAAGCTGGCCGCTGTGCGGGGCCAGAGCATCCAATTGAGCGCCTCAACAGTGGCAGAGGGCAGTGACCGCAGCTACTGCGCGCCCGGCGATCTCACCACACTGACACTCGTCGGCAGCGACCGGTTGAAGCGCAGGAACAGCACCACCGGAGAAACACTCACCTATCGCAGGCTGGCGCCGTGACCGGCTGGTACTCCAGCCGTAGAGCACGGTCGTCGCGGCTGATATACCTTGATCCACTTCCTCGGTGGCCCTAGTTTGCTCACATGACTGAATTCGGCGTTCTCGGTGACAGCACGGAGTGGCAGAAGGATTTCGAGCGACGGCTACGCGCCTCGTACGCCGCGGCCGGGCTCCACTCGGCCGCGGCGGAGCGGATGTTCGAGGACGCGAGCGCCGGCATCGGTGACTGGACCGTCGCCGAGATCAAGGACGGCGGGACCCGCGTGGGACACGTCGCCGTGGCCGTGACCGAGGACGGCAAGGACGCGCTCGCGGGCCGTCTGGGCGACCTCCATATCGAGGCGCCCCACGCCGGCCGGGGGCACGAACGGGCCGCCCGGGACTGGGCCGAGGCATGGTGTGCGCGGCGCGGCGCACACCGCCTGGACATACGGCTCGCCCGGCCGGACGACGGGCTGTTCGACGACTACGGTGTCCGCGGTCAGCTCAGAACGCGTCGCGTGATCTCCCCGCCGGAACCCCTCGACGGCGTCACCGCACGGCCGATGACACCGGCCGAGTATCCCGAGTGGGTCACCGCCGAGAAGGCCGCCTACGTCGTCGACATCGTCCGCTCAGGAGCCATGGGCCAGGAGGAGGCCGTACGCAAGTCCGACCGCGACTTCGCGAAGCTGCTGCCCGAGGGCCTGGCGACGCCCGACACCACCATCCTGGTCCTGGAGGCGGCCGGCGAGCGGATCGGCACCGGCTGGCTGAAGCACGGGTACCTCCCGGGGGTCACGTACGGCTACTCGCTGTTCATCCAGGAGCAGCACCGCGGAAGGGGGTACGGGCGGGCCGCGATGGTGGCCGGCGAACAGGCCACGCTCGCGGCCGGCGACTCGATGCTGATGTTCACGGTGTGGGGCGGCAACGAGGTGGCCATGAACCTGTACACCAGCGCCGGCTACCGGGTCGTCGAGGAGAGCCGTTCGCTCGGCCTTCCCCGCAAGGCGGCTTGACGTCGCGCGGGGCTCCCTTACCTCGGCGGTAATCGTGCCGCGGGGCGGGACACGGCAAGGTGAAGCCATCGGGTTCCGGGCCGGCGCACTCCGGGCCGGAACCCGGGCCGACCGTGCCGAACACGGACCCACTCCAACCCGAACGGGAGTCCCACCATGTCGATCTACGCTGCCGCCGTCACCCGTTACTTCGAGGCGTGGAACGCCACCGACGCCGACGCGCTCGCCAAGGCCGTCGCCGCCGCGTGGACCGAGGACGGCACCTACACCGACCCGCTCGCCGACGTGCGCGGTCACGAGCAGATCGCGGCCGTCGTGCGGGCCGCGCACGAGCGCTTCCCCGGATTCGAGTTCAAGCTGACCGGCGACGTGGACGGCAACCACCACATCGCCCGCTTCAGCTGGGAGCTGGTGTCCACCGCCGACGGCTCCGCGCCGGTCGCCGGTTCGGACGTACTCACCCTGGCCGAGGACGGCCGGATCACCTCCGTCCTCGGTTTCCTCGACCGGCTCCCCGAGGCGTGACTCCCCCCGCCACCTCGGCCACTTGGCCGGCCCGTAGGGCGGACCGCGGACACGGGCCGCCCTACGGCCGTTCGCCTACTCGATGTTGATCTTGAAGGTGCTGGTCCTGTTGCGGACGTCTTCGGCGTTGCCGCTCATCCGCAGGTTGCGGAAGGTGGCCTCGCCGACCGCCGGGCCCTGGTTGGGTTCCGGCAGTTCGTTGGCCCAGATGCCGAAGCCTGACTTGGCGTCGAAGGCGTCCCCGCTCTTCCTGGAGTTGGTGATGGAGATGTCGGTGAAGACGGTGTCCTTGACCGGGAACTGCGGCTGGCCGCCGACGTAGTTGGTCTGGAACATCACGCCTCCGTAGGTGGAGTCGTCGATGTCGACGTCGTTGACCCGGATGCCCTGGAAGACCTTGGAGGCGGAGAACGCCCAGATGGCCGGGAAGACCTGCGAGCCCCAGAAGTGGCCGCCCGTCCGGTCCAGGGAGACGTTCTCGATCGTCGTGGGCTCGGTCCCGAAACCGTTCATCGGATAGCCGAAGTCCAGGGAGGAGATTGTGATCCCGGAGTACACCAGGGTGTCCGCGACCCGGATGTTGCGGAAGGTGTTGCTGTAGCCGCCGTAGACGGCCACGCCCGCCGCCCGCCATGTCAGCGTCGAGGTGAGGTTCTCGTAGAGGTTGTTCTTCTCGTCGGCGCCGCCCGCGTCGATGGCCGAGAAGAGGGCGAAGCTGTCGTCGCCCGTGGCCCGGGCGTCGTTGTTGACGACGTGGTTGTCCGTGGAGCCGTTGGTCATGTTGATGCCGTCGGCGAAGGTGTCCCGGATGCGGGAGTTGCTGATGGTCATGTTGTCGGTGTTGGCGCCCCAGTAGAGGCACACCATGTGCTCGACCCAGACGTTGTCGATGGTGATGTCGGAGACGTTCGAGAAGTCGAACACCTTGCCCGGACCGTCGATCCGCGAGGTGTAGTTGCCGAAGTAGGAGAAGCCGGCGAACGTGGAGCCCTTGGCGCTCGCCTCCGCCCGGAAGCCCACATCGGTGTTCTCCTGCGAGGAAGGCGCGTGGAAGCGGGCGAACCACGGCCCGGCCCCGACGACCTTGACCGCCTTGCCGTAGACCTGGAACTTGCTGGAGGTCTCGTAGTCGCCGGGGGGCAGGTAGACGCCGACGAGCTTGCCCGTGGTGTCCATCCGGACCTTGTCGAGGGCGTTCTGCACGTCCTGGTGCGAGAAGCCCGCCGGGACCGCGTAGGCGGCCGGATCCGGGTTCGCCGTCGCCGTCGCCTGCTCGGTGTTGACGAAGTCGATGGCGTAGCTGGAGGTGTTGGCCGCGTCCTTCTGCAGCCGGATCCGCGAACCGGCCGGGACCGTCTTGCCGAGCAGCAGGTTCGCCTCGTCGTAGATGTGGCGCGGGGCACCGGAGCCGGGCGAGTTGCCGGGTGCGGACTCGCTGCCGTAGAGCCATGCGTACTTCGAGGTCAGGTCGACAGCCTTGAGGAACTGGCCGTCCACGTAGACGTCGAGCGTCGTGGTGGTGCCGTCCGGGATCGAGAAGCGGGTGACGAGGGTGTTGGTCGCCGCGCGCGTGGTCCACTCGACGTACTGGCCGGTGCCGGTCAGGGTCACGGCCTTGCGGCCGCTCGCCTCGCCGGCGAGGTCGCCGATGGTCCGGTTCGGGCCGACGACCCTGGCGCCGCCGCCGAGGGTGCCGTCCTCGGCCTCGTACATGTCGTAGGGCATGTCCGCGCCGCGGCCGACGAACAGCGGTTGCGTCGTGGTGTTGTTGGCCCGCTTGACCGGCAGTTCGTTGGCGTCGTCGGCGATGACCGTCCGCACCGTGTACTTGCCGTTGCCGGCGGTCCAGGAACCGAGGGCGACCGGGGCGGTCGTCTGTCCCGCCGCGATGGTCCCGTTGAAGGCCCCGCTGAGGGTCTTCACGGTCGTGCCGTCGGCGCCCTGGATGGTGAGCGTCACGTTGTGGGCGCCGGAAGCCGAGTCCGTCGTGCCCTGGTTCTTGATCGAGACGGTGAACCTGACGTCGTCACCGGCCGAGGCGCTGGACGGAGTCCAGGACACCGGCGCGGCGACCAGGTCGGAGCTGGAGACGGGCTTGACGACGAGGGCGTCGGAGCGGGTGAAGGCGTTGTTCGCCTCGTCCTGCTCGATGACCTTGTTCGAGGGGTCCACCGTGGCGCCGACCGCGTAGCTGCCCGCGTCCCGTGTCCCGATGCTCGCCGTGACGGACCTCGACTCGCCGGACGCGAGGGCCGGGACGTCCGCGGTGGCCACCTTCGTGCCGCCGAGCGTGAAGTTCAGGTCGGTCGCCTTCGCCGGCTTGCTGCCACTGTTGGTGACGGTCGCCGTGAGGCTGATCGCGTCCGACTCGAGCGGGGCCGAGGGCGTGTTGGTGATCCCGGTGACCTTGAGGTCCGGGTTGGCGGACGGCGTGCCGATCACCTGGAACTCGGCGACCTGCGCGCCCGGCGCGCCGGTGTTGCCGGTGAACCTGAGCTGGACGTCGGCGGCGGATCCGGAGACCGGGATGGTCACCGTGTTGCCGGTGCCGGGGGAGAAGGTGTAGTCCTTCGCCGCCGCGAGGGTGGTGAAGGACGTGGCGTCCTGGTCCCGGCCGAGCACCTGGATGTTCTGGGTGCGCGTGGACCAGGCCGGGTCCGGGTTGAGCTTGACGACGACCTGGCCGATGTCGGCGTTGGCGCCCAGCTTGGTCGTCAGGGTGGCCGGGTAGGCGCCGCCCGCGCTCTCCCAGTAGGTGCTGGTGAGACCGTCGTTGGCGTTGGCGGCGAGGTAGGTGAAGGTGTACGAGGACGCCTCGATGGGCTTGCCCTGGGCCAGGTCCGAGCCGGGACCGCCGGGCGATCCCGGCCGGGTGACGCTGTTGCTCGGCGCCGAGGTGTTTCCGGCGGCGTCCTTCGCCTTGACGTAGTAGGTGACGGTGGAGGTCGCCGGCGGGCTGTCGGTGTACGTCGTCACGTCTCCCGCCACGGACTTGACGAGCTGGCCGTTGGCGTACACGTCGTAGCCCGTGACCTTGACGTCGTCGCTCGACGTCTGCCAGGTGAGCTTCACGTCGCCGCCGGACTGCGTGTAGGCGAGGTTGCCGGGCGCGGTGGGGGCCTGGGTGTCGCCGCCCGATCCCTTGCGGGTCACGCTGTTGCTGTTGGCGGAGACGTTGCCCGCGGCGTCCTTGGCACGGACGAAGTAGGTGATGTCGCTGCCGGCGGGCTGGGTGTCCGTGTACGTCAGGACGTTCCCGGCCACGCTCGCCCGCAGCTGGCCGTTGGCGTAGATGTCGTAACCGGTGACGCCCGTGTCGTCGGTGGCCGCGTTCCAGGTGAGCTTGATCTGCCCGGTGCCGGGTTCGGTGTAGCCGAGGTTCGCCGGCGCGGTGGGTGCCTGGGTGTCACCGGTGGCCGGCCCGTACACCTCCAGCTCGGAGACCTGCCCGGCGGGCCAGCCCGTGTTGGCGGTGAACAGCACCCGCACGTACCGCGTCGTGGTGGTGTCGAGGCTGATCGTCGCCGACTGGTCGTTGCCGCTGTCGAAGGTGTACGCCTTCGACGCCGTCAGGTCGGTGTAGTTCTGGTTGTCGGTCGAGCCCTGGACCTTGAGCGTCTGACTGCGGCTCGGCCATCCGCTCGGCAGCCGGAGTGTCACCTGGTTGACTTTGACCGAGGAGCCGAGATCGACCTGCACCCATTGCGGGAAGGCGTTGTTCTTGCTCTCCCAGTACGTTGCGCGGTTGCCGTCACCGGCGTTGGCCGCGCCGTACACGTCGGCGTGCCCGCTCTCGCTGAAGGGCTTGCCCAGGGCCAGGTTCGGGGTCGAGGCGTCGGTGGTGAGGACCTGCATCTCGGCGAGTTGCGCGCTGCCACCGACCGAGTTGCCGCTGAAGTCGGCCCGTACATAGCGGGCGAGGGTCGCCGGGAAGGAGATCTTCACCGTGTTCCCGTTGCCGGGACTGAAGACGTACGACGCCGACGACCTGAGCGTGGCGAAACTCCGGCCGTCGGCGCTGCCCTGGAGCGCGAGGGTCTGGCTGCGGGTCTGCCACCGGGCGGGCAGCCGCAGCACCACCTGTCGGACGCGCTCGGACCGCCCGAGATCGGTCTGCACCCACTGCGCCGACTTCTTGCCGGCCTGCCAGTAGGTGCTGGTGTCGCCGTCGTTCACGTTGGCGGCCACATGCGTGCCGAGCGCGCTGCCGGACCTGGCCGGGGCGTCGGCGGCGGCGTCCGGGCCGCCGGCCGCGTGCGCGCCGAGGGCCGGCAGTCCGAGAACCGCGACAGCGGAGACCAGCGCGGCGGTGGCGGTACGGCGTCTCCACGAACTGCGTTTGTGTCGAGTCATGCGGGGTCACTCCCTGCGGAGGGCTCACGTACCCGCTGAGGGCACGCGAGGGCGGCTCGTTTCGGGGCAGAGCGGTGGCGCGGTCGATCAGGACGGCAAGGGTCATCCGCCCGGAGGCTGGGAGGCTCCGGTCCCTCCCGGGCAGCTGTGCGCAGCTTCTTGCATTGATTCATCGCAATATTGCAGACGTTTCGCGGGCTCGTCCACGGTCGCGGCAGCACGAGTTTCTCCGGGTGCGCCTATGCCGCTGTGATGGAGGGAATCCAGGGGTCTTCATCGGTCGCGAAGCGGTGCGAAGCGGCTCATGTACCGCAGTCCGGGGCCGGGAAGTCGGCCCGCCCCGGGATAATCAATAATTTGCGTAGACTGGGAAGTTTTTTGCGCTCAGCCGGCATGGCGGCGCAACGACTTGCGCACACGGCGACGACTCAGCGGTCGGGACGGTTCCTCACCCCGTGACTTCCGTCGGCAGCACCACGCGGACCTCGTAACCGCCGTCGCTCGTCGGACCCGAGCTCATGGTGCCGCCGAGGAGCTCGGCGCGCTGGCGAAGACCGATCAAGCCGTGGTGTGCGCCGGGCAGCGGAAGGGGCGGCTGCGTCGGTGCGGTGTTGGTGACCCTGACGTGGACGAGATCGCCTGCCTGGAACAGGTCGATGCGTGCGGTGGCGCCGGGCGCGTGCTTGCGTGTGTTCGTCAGTGCTTCCTGGACCGTGCGGTAGGCCGCGCGCTGGACGGTGGGCGGAAGACCTTCGGGCAGGTCCATCGTCAGCTCGGTCTCGATGCCGCAGTTGTCGGCCAGCCTCCGGATGTCGACCAGTGCCGGCTGCGGGGTCAGATCCGTCGGGTTCCCCCCGGAGGCCCGAAGGACGCCGACCATGTGGCGCAGCTCGTCGAGCGTCTGCACGCTCAGTCTCCGGATCGTCGAGGCGGCCTCTTTGGTGTTCGGGTCCTTCGTGCCGACCTGCAGGGCTCCGGCGTGCACGGCGATCAGGCTGACCTGGTGGGAGACGACGTCGTGCATCTCCCGCGCGAGCTGGGCGCGTTCCTTGGCCAGCGCGGCCTGGGCGGTGAGCAGCTCCTGGCGGTCACGAGCCTGGGAGATCTCGGTCAGTCTCAGCGACAGGTCGCGGCGGGTCTGCACGAGCTGCCCGAGGAAGACGGCGGCGGCCGCCGTGGCGGTGCTGTAGCCGAGCGCGATCAGCGTGGTGCGAGAGGTCAGATCCAGCCCCCGCGCCGGCAGGGATGTCGTGTCGGCGAAGGCGAAGGCCAGGGCACCCAGGACCAGCAGCGTCCGCGGGCGCTTGAAGGAAGCGAGCGTGTACAGCGCGGCCAGGCAGGCGAAGACCGCGTCGGACAGCAGGACGGAAGGAAGGGTGACGCAGAAGGTGAGCAACGGATGCCGTCGGCGCAGCAGCAGGGCGAGGGCGGCGCTCAGGCCGCAGGCCATCCGCAACGGCTCATGGATGTCCCAGTGGGCCCATACGTCGAGGAGGGCCATGGCCACCGCCGCGCCGTCCAGGAGAAGCGGGGACGGGCGGCGGGTCATCCCGCGCCCTCCGCGAGGAGCCCGGCCCGCTGGGCGAAGAGGGCGGCCTGGACCCGGCCGCTGACACCCAGCTTGGTGAGGATGGCGCTGACATGATCCTTGACCGTGCCGGTGCTCAGATGCATCCGGGTCGCGATATCGGCGTTCGACAGGCCCTCGGCGACGAGGATCAGCACCTCACGTTCGCGGTCGGTGAGACGTTCGAGAGCCTTCGGCGGGCGCTCCTGCGGTCCTGCGCTCAGATAGCCGTCCACCACCGTCCGCGTGACCTTGGCCGACAGCACCGTGCCACCGTCGGCCAGACTCTGCACCGACGACGGCAGCGCCTCGGGATCGGTGTCCTTGAGGAGGAAGCCGGCAGCGCCCGAGCGCAGTGCCGTCTCCACGTATTCGTCCATGTCGAACGTGGTCAGCATGGCCACCACCGGAGGCTCCGGCAGCCGGCGGATCTCACTCAGGACGGTGAGCCCGTCCACGTCCGGCATCCGGATGTCCAGCAGGACGACATCGGGGTGCGTCTCGCGCACCGCCTGGAGAGCCTGACCGCCGGACACCGCCCCGACGACCTCGATGTTGTCGGCGGCGTCCAGGATGCTCCGGAAGCCCGTGCGGATCAGGGCTTCGTCGTCGACCACCAATACCCGGATCACGAGTGCTCCAGCCTCTGTCGGACCACTGTCCGATTCGTACCACGCCGGGAGCCGCCCCGCCGCTGGGCGCCCTCTGGTGCGGGCGTCGGGGCGTCAGGGCGGCCGGCCCGGCGCGGGCGGCAGGTCCCGTGATCCTCGGTGTCGGAGCGTTTCATCCCCCTGCCCCGGGAGGGGCACCGCCGCCACCCCACGGTGGGACGAGAGGGCCACCCCACGGTGGGGTGGGAAGGGGCGCCTGGGAGTCAGGGGCGGCCGGTGAGGCACAGGCGCCGTGAGGCGGTCCGTGCGGCCAGCACCGCGACGGGTGCGGAGCCGTCGGCCGGCTCCCGCCGCCGAGGCGCCGCCAGGCGGCCGAGCCGCGCGTTCCAGTGGCCGTCGCGCATCGTCAGCGTGACCGCGGAGAAGGACGGGACGTCCAGATGCCAGAAGGAGCGGGCCGGTACGGACAGGGCGTGGACGAGCGCGGCCCGGATGACGGAGCCTTCGGTGATCGCGAGGACGGTCTCCATGCCGACGGGCAGGGACTCCAGCCACGCGGCCGTCCGGCGGCACAGCTCACCGACGGACTCGCCCCCGTGCGGTGCGGCGGCGGGATCCGTCAGCCAGGCGGAGAGGCCGTAGGGTTCTTCGGCCGCGACATCCCGCAGCGGGCGGCCGTCCCACAGCCCGTGGTCCAGATCGCGCAGTGCGGCCTCGGGCGCGGCCTCGACGGCAAGGGTCTCGGCGATCTGCGCGCAGCGCACGGAGGGCGCCCGGAAGGCCTGTGAGTAGGGCGGGAGCGCCGACCGGGCGGCCAGGAGCTCCAGCCGGTCGCGGGCACTCAGCGCGCCGTCCCCGAAGACCTGGTCAGGGCTGCCTTCGGCGGCGGTCGCGCACAGCATCGTCAGTCGCACCCTCACGATCCGACCTCCTTCTCCGATGGGACGGCGCCCAGCTGGTCCGCTCACGTGGTCGTGAACCGCTCGGCGGGGCAGACACGTGTCCCATTGCTCACCAGGGTCCTGGAAGGGGTGCTCCCCGAACCATCCGGCATGCGGCCGGACCACCCCCGCCGGTCGGCGGGATCCGCGTCGGCGGATGGCGGGGGGCGGGGGGCAGGGCGGCGTGGGTGCGGTGCCGGGACGGCGGCGGGGGGCCTACGGCAGGAACGCGAGGTCGCACTGGTACCAGGTGCCGCTCTTACCGCCCAGGTCGGCGCGGTCGGCCGGCCCGATCGGGACGAAGCCGGCTTTGGTCAGCACCCTGTGGGACGCGGTGTTGTCGTGGGCGGTGGCCGCCCGCACCGTGCGCAGTCCGTGCCGCTGCGCCGCCAGGCGGCACAGCTCCCGGACGGCCGCGGTGGCCACGCCCCGGCCGGCGACGTGCTGCGCGACCCGGTAGCCGAGCTCCGCGGTACGGTGCTCGATGTTGACCAGGTTGAACCTGCCGAGTACCGAGCCGTCCTCGGCGACGAGCACGTAGCAGGCGCAGGCGCCGGCCTCCTGCTCGGCCAGCAGGGCGTTGTACCGGTCGGTGAACTGGTGGAAGTAGTCGTCGCCGCGGTCGGAGACCGAGGCCGCGAAGTAGGTGCGGTTCGCCAGCTCGAACGCCAGGACCGCCGGGGCGTGGGTGGCATGCAGCCGCTTCAGCTCAGGCACCGCCCGACTCTACCCGGACGGGGGCCGAGGCCACCGGAGCTCCGGCAGCATGCCTCCCGGTCGTTGTGGGGGAGCGCTCGCGGTATCACCCGTCCGGAGGTACACCTTGAACGATCTTGCTCCATATGCTGAACAACATGTGTCTTCCGCCGCTCTGTCGGACCGGTTTGCGCGTGGGATCTGTCGTACTCGCGCCTGTCTTCGCCCTGCTCCCGGCCGGCGCGACCTCGGCCGCCTCCGGCCCGGTCAGAGCGGAGGTCAGGCTCGGCTGTGACCCGGACACCTGGCGCGTGCGGTACACGGTGGGCGGCTTCGGGCACGCCCCCGGTTCGGCGCTGACCGCGCGGATCGACGTCCGTGTCGTCGACGAGTACGGGCCGGACAAGGTCACCGGCGAGGGCCCGTACGGCCTCGGGAGCGCCACCACCACCGGAGACGTGAGCCGCAAGGCCGACGCCGCGGGGGCGTGGTCCGTCCACGCGGTCCTGAGCCGGGGGCCTCGCCCTTCGGGCTACCCGCGTTCGCACACCCAGGCCACCACCGTCACCGTCCACGTGTCCGACGGCACCGGCACGGCCACGGCCGAGGGCGAGTGCCTGCTGGCGGTGTAGTGGACGGCGGGCTACATACCGCCCGGTCCGCTCGCGGGGATCTGCTGCCCCGTCGGGATGTGGTGGTGGGCGAGGTGGGCGTCGCGGTGGTGGTGAGCGGGGCGGTGGGCGTCGGGATGGCCGTACTTCCTGAGACGGCGGCGACCGGAGACGATGTCCCGGACGACACTGATACCTCGGGTGAGCAAGGTCTGCATGTGCGTTCCCCTCGTGCGGGTTTCCTGCCGGACAGTGTGTACCCGCCGGTAGGGGAACACGGCCGATATGAGCGGAACTTGAGCCTGCCACGGACGACGGCCGAACTCCCCCCGCCCGCCGTGTCGTGTCGCGCGCCGCACGTGCGGATGTCTGTTTCTGCAAGTTGGACGACATTGCTGACACGTCGCCCGCTCCCGTAGCGTTCAGGTCGGGCCGCCGCCCCGGCGCTTGGCCCAACTCCACCGCCACACAGATGACTTGAGGTACAGGCATGCCTACGACCACGCTGCGCCAGCTGAACGCCTTCGATGACACTCCCGCGTCGCTCGCGTCCGCGACGGTGATCCTGATCGACTACCAGAACACCTACACCCAGGGCGTCATGGAGCTGTCCGGCTGGGAGGCCGCCCTGGACGCCGGTGCCACGCTGCTCGCGAAGGCCCGGGAGTCCGGCGCTAAGGTCATCCACGTCGTCAACGACGGCGGCGAGGGCACGCCGTACGACATCCGTGCGGAGATCGGCCGGATCCACCCGAAGGTCGCGCCGGTCGACGGCGAGGCGACCGTGGTGAAGACGAAGCCCAACGCCTTCCTCGACACCGACCTCGGGGACCTGGTGGACGCGGCCGGGAACAAGGACCTGGTGATCGCCGGGTTCATGACCCACATGTGCGTCGCCTTCACCGCCCAGGGCGCCTTCCTGCGCGGGAACCGGCCGACCGTGGTGGCCGACGCCTCCGCGACCCGGCCGCTCGAGACCTCGGTGGCCCGGGTGTCCGCGGACGCCCTCCACCTCGGTGCGCTCGCCACGATCGGTGATCTGTACGGCGTCGTGGTGCCCTCGGCGGCCCAGCTCGGCTGACACCCCTCGAGACGTCGTCGCGGGCGGCCGGGTGTCTCATCCCCCGTGCACTCGGCCCCCGCGACGGCCATCGGTACGTAATGTTCCGTTTGCCGGAAACGAAAGCGGAACCTCCATTCGTGAAAAATAGCCGGTGATCACACGGTGTGTGGTGAGAACTACGGTGTGATCCACTAATAGCCCCGCCAACTCCCGTGCAAATACGGTCACGTGGTGGCGGGCGCGGACCGATCCGCGCCCCCTTCGAACAGAAGGAAACACCTCACGTGACCACACGAAGAACCGTTCTCGCGGGTGCGACCGCCGTCGGCACCGCCGCCGTGCTCGGCACCGCCGCCCAGGCCTCAGCGGCCGACGGGCTGGCCACTCCCACGACGTCGGACGCGGCCCAGAAGGAAGCCCGCGACGCGATACGCAAGGTCAACGCCGACATGCGCAGCAACTACGCCGCGCTCAAGGCGGACCTCGCCAAGCGGCTGTCGCCGATGATCGTCGTCACGAACACCGCGACCGGCGGTCAGTTCACCCTCCTGTACAACGGCACGACGGAGACCGTGCAGCCGGTCCCCGAGTACTTCGAACTGGCCAAGTCGATCGCGCACGTCCCGCTGGGCATCTACTCCGTGCTCGCCCAGTACCTCAGCGACCAGGTGCCCAACGTCCCCAACCGGGACCGCATCGACGCCCACGACCTCGACATGGTCGCGGCCAAGGGACAGTCGGACCACTCCTGGGTCACCCCGCTCACCAACTTCAGGACGACCCTCACCGCCGCCCGCGACAAGCTGACCGCCGCGAACCTCCCCAAGGACCTGCACGACAGCTGCAAGTTCATCCTGGACGAGGCGATCCACTACATCGACGGGGTCCTGCACGACCAGACGTTCGACATCCCCGGCTACGACGTCTTCTCGGCAACGGTCTACCCGAAGATCCGCACCAACATGGTCTTCTCGGCCAAGGCCCAGATCGACGGCATCGAAGGCCAGTTGAAGAAGTGGCGCGGCAAGCTCGGCGAGACCGCCTGGAGCGAGCTGTACGTGGTCGTGTTCTCCATCTGGACCACCAGCGTCCTCAACCAGGCGTCCATCATCATCAAGCGGTGCATGGACCAGTCCAAGGCCGACTCGCACCTGATCGACGTGCCCACCGCCGAGCCCCTCAGCGATCCCCTCGCCGTCGCCCGGGACAACCTCGCCCGGATCGTGCAGGACAACGTCGCCGCCGAGATGGTCTTCGCGAGCGACGCCGAGATCGCCACGGCCCTCAAGGGCCGCCAGGATCTGCTGTCCGAGGAGATCCTCAACCAGCTCGGCACCAACGGCACCGCCAACCCGGCCTCGTACAAGGGGACCGCCGCCACGGCGGCCACCGCCGCCGCGCTCGCGGCCGGCAAGGACGCGTGCCCCTGGCACCAGGCCCGGCAGGCCGCCGCCGGCGTCTGACCTGACACCGCCCCACCCCGTCACGGCTCCCTCCGGACACCGACGCGGACCACACACCGCACCGGTGCCCCGGGGGGAGCCGTTTGCCGATGTCACCGACCGAACGACGCAGCACCTCACCCCAGGGAACAACCCGTGCCCTCCAGCACCACGTCCAGACGCACCCGCACCACCCCCGTCCCGCGCTCCGGCCGCCGCGCCGACGCCCTCCCCCTCGTGGGCCTCATCCTCCTGGCCCTGAACCTCCGCGCGGCGATCACCGGCATCCCGCCCGTCCTCCCCACCCTCCAGAGCGACCTCCACCTCACGGGCACACAGGCCGGCGTCCTCACCACGCTCCCCGTGCTCTGCCTCGGCGTCTTCGCCCCCGTCGCGCCCGCCCTGGCCCGGCGCACCGGGACCGAGACCGTCCTCGCCGCCGCCCTCGCCCTCATCCTCGCCGGCGTCCTCATCCGCACCCTGCCCACCCAGGCAGCCCTCTTCGCCGGCACCCTGCTCGCCGGAGCGGGCATCGCCCTGGGCAACGTGCTCATGCCCGCGGTCGTCAAACGTGACTTCCCCGACCGCATCGGCACCATGACGGGCCTCGCGATGACCCTCATGGCCGCCACCGGCGCCCTCGCCGCGGGCCTCGCCGTCCCCCTCACCGCCGCCGGCGGATGGCGCACGGCCCTCACCGTCTGGGCGGCCCCCGCGCTGGCCGCCGCCACCACGTGGAGCCTCCTCGCCGTCCGCCGTACTCCGCCCCGGCCGCCGGCCACCGGCCCGCTCACCACGGTCCGGACCACAACCGGGACGTCCGTACTGCGCTCCCCGCTCGCGTGGGCCGTCTCCGCCCTACTCGGCATCGTCTCCCTGGGCTTCTACGTCCTCGTGGCGTGGACACCCCAGATCATGCGCGACGAGGGCTACCCGGCGGCCGAAGCCGGCGCGATGACGTCCGTGATGCTCACCATCGGCATCCCGCTCGGCCTGGCCGTCCCCGTCACCGCCGCCCGGGTCACCGACCAACGCCCCCTCGTCGCCGGGGTGATCGCCCTCAAGGCGGCCGGACTCACCGGGATCCTGCTCGCACCCCAGCAGGCCTGGGTGTGGACCGGCGTCCTCGGCGCCGCCATCGGCGCCGCGTTCCCCCTGGCCATGACCATCCTCAGCCTCCGCTCACCCGACCCGGCCACCGCCGCACGCCTGTCCGCCATGGCACAGACCGGCGGCTATCTGCTCGCCGGCTGCGGCCCCGCGGCCATCGGCATCCTGCACACCCTCACCGGCGGCTGGCACGCGCCGATCCTGCTGCTGATCGCCTGCACGGTGCCCGAGCTGCTCGTCGGCCTCGTCGCCGGCCGCTCCGGCTTCGTCGGCGCCCGCTGACCTCGCCCGCCCCTGCCGGGCACGCCGGCAGGGGCCGGTTCGGACGTGTGGGCAGCGTGCCCGGGGGCTCTACCGCGCGGACCGCCGGGCCGGGAGGCCGAGGGCGGCATGGTCGCCGGTCCGTGTCACGAGCGGTCTTCGGCGCCCGTCACGACGCCGTAGGTCACCAGCCCGTACGCCAGGTGCGGAACGATGTCCGACGTCCAGTCCTTCGCCGACCAGGTCGTCGGATCGCTGACCCCCAGCCGCATCATGGGCAGGTCGGTCGCGGCCATGGCCAGGGCGCCGGTAGCCACCCCGCCCAGCCACCAGGGCATGCGTACGCCGGCGTGCCGGAGCAGGGCGACTGCCACACCGGTGCCGCACCCGACGGCGATGCCCGACAGGGCGCCGAGACCGGAGAGCCGGTTGTCCCGGGTGTCTCCCTACCCGGTAACGGGATGTCCGACGTCCTCGGCGATCTTCTCCACGACCTGGGCCGGGGCCTCGCTCGACGGCCTGCCCCGCAGTGCCATGTCGGCGTACGCCACCGCGTTCAACACGGTCGTCCCGGCGGCGCCTGCCGCGCCACCGCGCACAAGGCTCTTGATCATGCCAGGCCGAGTTCCCCCCGGTGGAGTGTCCGAACCATGCCCGGACACCTGACCGGACACCGAGCCGCCCGGCCTCGACGGACGCGTTCCCACCGGGTGCGCCGGCACGGCAGGCGAGGGGACGGCTTCGCCCTGGTCAGGCGCCCGTGCCCACGAGGTCGTTGGGGCTGAAGGTGCGGCGGTAGGCGGCGGGGGAGACCCCGAACGCCGATCGCATGTGGGCGCGCAGGGAGTTCGCGGAGCCGAAGCCGGAACGGTGGGCGACCAGATCGATCGGCAGGTCGGTGGTCTCCAGCAACTGCTTCGCCAGTTCCAGGCGTTGCGCGGTGATCCACTGCACCGGCGTCATGCCGACTTCGTCGCGGAAGCGGCGGGTGAAGGAACGCAGGCTCATCCGGGCGTGCTCGGCGAGCCGGGGCAGCGTCAACGGCTCGCCGAGGTGTTCCAGGGCCCAGGCGCGGGTGGCGGTGGTGCTGGCCACGGTGGGCTCGGGGACCGGGCGGTCGATGTACTGGGCCTGTCCGCCGTCCCGCCAGGGCGGCACGACGCACATCCGGGCCGCCCGGTTGGCGGCGGCAGCGCCGTGGTCGCGACGGATCATGTGCAGGCACAGGTCGACGCCCGCGGCCACACCCGCGGAGGTCAGCACGTCACCGTCGTCGACGAACAGGACTTCCTCGTCGACCTTGACCCGGGGGTACGCCCGGCGGAACTCCGGGGCCAGGTTCCAGTGCGTGGTGGCCGGCCGTCCGTCCAGCAGCCCGGCGGCGGCCAGCACGTAGGACCCCGTGCAGATGGAGACCAGCCGGGTGCCGGGCCGGATGCCGGCGATGGCCGCGGTGACGTCGGGGGGCAGCGGGCCGCCATGGCCCAGCTCGGGCATGGCGTGGGTGGGCGGGACGATCACCGTGTCCGCGGCGGCCAGGGCCTCGGGTCCGGCCGCCGGCTGCACGGTGAAGCCGGCGTCGCTGAGCACGGGGGCGCCGTCGGCGGTGCAGACGGTGACGTCGTACAGCGGGCGGCCCTCGGCGTCCTGCACGCTGCCGAAGACACGCGAGGGGATGCCCAGCTCGAAGGGCGGGACCCCGGGCAGGGCGAGCACGGCGATCCGGTGCCGCCGGGGCGCCACCGCCGCACGGTCCTGCTCCACCCCGTCTGTCACCTGCCACGTTCCACTCATGGCCGAATCCTGTCACATAGTGGCCGTACGGCCAACACCATGCGGGGCCGGGGTGCCGGATCGTGGACTGCGTCGCGCCGGGGATCTCCCGGCCCGGCGAACCGATCGAGACAGAGAGCAAGGCGGAACAGCGATGCGCGCGGTGGTCGTGGAGCAGTGGGGCGGACCCGAGAACCTGGTCGAGCGGGAGGTCGAGCGTCCCGAGCCGGGACTGAACGAGGTCCTGGTGCGGGTGCACGCGGCCGGAGTGAACCCGGTGGACTGGAAGACCCGGGCCAGTGGCGGTCTCATCGAGTGGGGCGGCGTGCCGGCGGTGGGCTGGGACGTGTCCGGCACGGTCGAGGCCGTAGGCCCGGGTGTGGGGATGTTCCGCCCCGGTGACGAGGTCTTCGGGATGCCGCTCTTTCCGCGCCAGGCCGGCGGATACGCCGAGTACGTGGTGGCGCCGGCCCGGCACCTCGCCCGCAAGCCGGCGGGCCTGACGCACGTGGAGGCGGCGGCGCTGCCGCTCGCGGCGCTCACCGCGTGGCAGGCGCTGGTGGACGCGGCGGACGTGCGGCCCGGTGAGCGGGTGCTGGTGCACGCGGCGGCCGGCGGGGTCGGCCACTTCGCCGTGCAGATCGCCAAGGCCCGCGGCGCGTACGTCATCGGCACGGCCAGCGCCGGCAAGCACGACCTGGTGCGGCGGCTGGGGGCGGATGAGGTGGTCGACTACCGCTCGGAACGCTTCGAGGACGTCGTGACCGATGTCGACGTGGTGCTGGACGGGCTCGGCGGGGAGACGGCCGAGCGCTCCCTGAAGGTGCTCCGGTCCGGCGGCCGGCTGATCACCCTGCCCGGCCCGGACGACGTACCCGCCGCCCAGGACGGGGTACGGGCGGTCTGGGTCCTGGTCGAGCCCGACCACCTGGGCCTGCGCGAGATCGCCGCGCTGGTGGAGCGGGGCGCGCTGAGGCCGGTGGTCGAGACGGTCCTGCCGCTGGCGGAGGCGGCGAAGGCGCACGAGATCGGGGAGCGGGGCCGCACCACCGGCAAGATCGTCCTGACGGTCGGCTGATCCCCGGGACGGACACCGGCGTCCTCCTCGCGCCTCCCGAGCCAGGGCTCTGCGGGTTCGACGGCCGCGGGTCGGGCCGATCCGGCCGGCGACCCGCGCGTCGGCCCCCCTCGCCGGGAACCGTCGCATCCGTTCGTGTGCGGACAGGCATGGGTGGAGGAAAAGGGGGTAACCGCGGCTCTGCCGGCCGTTTCACGGCCGGCACTGGCAAGGGCTCGATCTCGGGAGGGGTTTATTCATGGCGCTCATGAGCATGCCGGCGACGGATACGCGGATGGCCGGACTGCCGGAGGTCGTGGACCCCTCACAAGTGGCGCCCAAGGACGCCCGCGAGCTGTCCCGGCTGTTCTTCCGGCAGCTGGCGTTGCTGGAGGAGGGCACGGCCGAGTACAGCTACGCCCGCAACACGCTGATCGAGATGAACATGTCCCTGGTCCGCTTCGCGGCCGGCCGCTTCCGCAGCCGCGGTCCGGAGGAGATGGAGGACATCGTCCAGGTCGGCATGATCGGCCTGATCAAGGCCATCGACCGGTTCGAGCTGACCCGGGAGACGGAGTTCACCTCCTTCGCCATCCCCTACATCGTGGGCGAGATCAAGCGGTTCTTCCGCGACACCACCTGGGCCGTCCACGTACCGCGCCGCCTGCAGGAGGCCCGCGTCCAGCTCGCCCGCGCCACGGAGGAACTCCGCAGCCGGCTGGGCCGTATCCCGACGGACAGGGAACTGTCGGAGCTGATGAGCCTGCCCGAGGACGAGGTACGCGAGGCGCGCCTGGCCGCCAACGGCTACAACTCCTCCTCCCTGGACGCCACGATCGGCGGCAGCGAGGACGGCGAGGCCGTCCTCCAGGACTTCATCGGCAGCGAGGACCAGGCGCTGGAACTGGTTGAGGACTTCCACGCGCTGGCGCCGCTGATCGCCGGGCTCGAAGAGCGGGACCGGCAGATCATCCACATGCGGTTCGTGGAGGAACTGACCCAGGCCCAGATCGGCGAACGCCTGGGCGTCTCCCAGATGCACGTCTCCCGGCTCCTGTCGCGCACACTGGCCCGGCTGCGTGAAGGCATGCTCACCACGAACTGAGGCCCACCGCTCGACGGAGCCCGCCGCACCCGCGGCGGGCTCCGACCCATCGACGGCAGGGGACCGCTCGTGCCGGAACAGCGGATACCCGAGCCGGAGGAGGCGACGTGTTCGACGGCTTCGAGCTGACGCGATGCCAGGGCGACGGGGCGCGGCTGCGCGTCCGCCACGGCGGGCAGGGCTCGCCCGTGCTGCTCCTGCACGGCCATCCGCGCACACACGCGACGTGGCACCGCGTCGCCCCGCTGCTGGCCGCGGCCGGGCACACCGTCGTCTGCCCCGATCTGCGCGGCTACGGCGAGTCCGAGAAACCCCCGACCGGCGGCACCGCCCTTACTCCAAGCGCGCCATGGCCGGTGACTGCGTGGCGGTGATGCGCCACCTCGGACACGACCGTTTCGCCGTCGTCGGACACGACCGGGGCGCGTACGTGGCCACTCGCCTCGCCCTGGACCATCCCCAGGCGGTGTCCGCCCTCAGCGTGCTCGACGCCGTCCCCATCGGGGAGGCGCTGCGGCGCTGCGACGCGACGTTCGCCGCCAAGTGGTGGCACTGGTTCTTCCTCGGACAGACCGACAAGCCCGCCGAACGCGTCATCAGCGCCGACCCCGACGCCTGGTACCGGGGCACCGCGGAGCAGATGGGCGCGGAAGCTTACGAGGACTACCGTCGCGCGATCCACGACCCGGCCACCGTGCACGCGATGTGCGAGGACTACCGGGCCGGGCTCGGCATCGACCGGGAGCACGACGACGCCGACCGGCAGGCAGGCCGACGGGTCGGATGCCCGCTGCAGGTCCTGTGGGCCACCCGTGACGACATGGCCGACCTCTACGGCGACGTACTGGGCGTCTGGCGCGACTGGGCGGGCGACCGCCTGGAGGGTGGCCCGATCGAGTCCGGACACCACATGGCGGAAGAGGCTCCGGACGCGCTCGTCACCGCCCTGCGCGCGTTCTGGCGGCTGTGAAGGCGGCCCGTGGCCGGTCCGGTCGAGGCCGGGTGGTCCGGTCGAGGCCGGGTACGAGGACGAGTACACAGCGCCACACCGCCCGGCCCGTCGCCGGGCGGTGCCCTCCGCCGGCTGCCACAATCGGCCTGTCCGGCGACGGAGGAGGAAGTCGTGTGCCGCCTGTTCGGCCTCAGCAGCGCCCCGAACCGCACCCACGCCACCTTCTGGCTCCTGGACGCACCCGACAGCCTCAGCCGGCAGAGCCGTCGCGACCCGGACGGCACCGGCCTCGGGTACTTCGCCGCCGACGGCACCCCCCACATCGACAAGGCCCCCATCGCGGCCTACCGGGACCGCACCTTCGCCGAGGACGCCCGGCAGGTGCAGTCCGCCACCTTCCTCGCGCACGTGCGCTTCGCCTCCACCGGCGGCCTGGACCCCCGCAACACCCATCCCTTCCAGCAGGACGGCCGGCTGTTCGCTCACAACGGTGTCATCGAGGGCCTGGACCAGCTCGATGCCCGTCTGGGTGACGACCGGTCCCTGGTCGGGGGCGACACCGACTCCGAGCGGTTCTTCGCTCTGATCACCCGGGAGACACGTCAGCACGACGGTGACGTCACCGCCGGCATCGAGCGCGCCGCTCACTGGATCACCCGGAACCTGCCCGTCTTCGCCCTCAACCTGGTCCTGATCACCCCTGATGAGCTGTGGGCGTTGCGCTACCCGGCGACCCATGAGCTGTATGTGCTCGAGCGTCAGGCGGGCGGCCAGTACGGAAGCCGCCATCTGGACCACAGCGGCAGCCACGGCCGCATGCGCGTCCACTCAGAGCATCTCGCCGACCACCCCGCCGTCGTCGTCGCCAGCGAACGGATGGACGACAATCCCCACTGGCGCCTGATGGAGCCCGGCGAACTCCTCCACGTCGGCCCCGCCCTGCACACCGACCGCCGGGTGATCCTGCCCGATCCCCCCTCGCACCAGCTCACCCTCGACGACCTGCGCCCCGAAGCCGCCGCCTCCCAGAAAGCGGCATAGCCCCGCCGCGCACGGCAGCCATCGGCCGCCGGGCGGCATCCGCGGGGAGTCAGGCCCGCGTGCGTCCCTCAGCCGACGTGGAGGATCCGGAAGCGATCGGGCGCCACCGGATCCCGGTCGGCGACCTGGATCGGGGGCCGGGCCCATTGCCAGACGCCGATGCCTGGCCCGCGGGAGAACCGGATCTGCCCGCGGGTGCCTTCGACTGCCACGCGCGGCCAGGCCGCGGCCGTGCGGGCCCGGTCAACGCCCTGAGAACGCAGCACCTCGGCGAGGACGGTGATCGTGTCGTAGCCCTCGAAGGCGACGAAGGAGGGCGCTTCGGCCAGCCGCTCACGAAGGGCCGCCTCGACCCGTGCACCCAGTGGGCCGAGGCGCTCGGGCAGGTAGCGCAGGAACGGGATCGCGGCGCCGTCGCCGCCCAGCAGCGACGCCCATTCGGCGAACTCCGGTTGTCCGGCCGGAGCACCGATCATCACCTCGCCGAGGCGCCGGTCGCGGCGGACGGACCTGACGATCGGCACCGCCGGCTCCGGGTGGCCGACGAGAAGAAGGAGGGCTGTCGCACGGCTGTCGACGAGTTCGTCGCACACCGCTGTGGGAGCGAGCGCCGCCATGTCGAGCTCGACGACGGTGCCGCCCCGCGGACGCAGACGGTCCCGCAGAATACGGGCCCCGGACGCCCAGTAGACGCTCGGCTGGGCGGCCACGGCGACTCGCCTGTGTCCCGCGGCGAGGAGGAAGTCCGCGTAGACGCGCCAGCCGTGGGACTGCGCCGGGGCGATGCGCGCGACCCAGTTCGTCGGCTGTCCGGTGAGCGCGTCGAGAACCGCTGACGAGCAGAGGTACGGCAGGCCGAGCGCGTCGGCCCTCGCAGCGGCGGCGCGAGCGACGACGCTGTGGTACTCCCCGGCCAAGGCGGCCACGCCCAGGGCGGCCAGTTCCTCCACGGCCGCCGCGGCCCTCTGCGGGTCGGCCGCGGTGTCCCGGACCACCATTTCCAGCGGGCGCCCGGCGATCCCGCCCGCGTCGTTGACTTCACGGACGGCCAACTCGAGTCCCGCGAGCAGGTGTTGTCCTGCCCCGACCCAGCCGGGCCGGGTCAGCGGAACGAGAGTGCCGATCCGGACGGCGGACCCGCCGGTCCGCTCCGCCCCGGGCGGCGATGGTGGCGTGGCCATGCGTTGACGTCTCCCGAACGGCGATCGGGCCGCGATGTGCCCGGAACACGGAGTGAACCTCCGCCGAGCGTAGCCGAGCCGGGAACGGCCGGTTCGGGCACCCCGTCCCATGACCGCCGGCCGGCCCGTGCCGCCGGGGCACAGGAGACGGGCGCCCTGCGTGCCGGCGGGAGTACGATCGGTAACGATCTCGGCGCAGCCCTTGCGAGGAGTGTGATCCGTTCTAGCCTCCGGCCATGGGAATTCTTTCAAGCCGCCGCAAACGAGCCCGTCTCGCACCGGAACTCGACGACCAGGAACTGGGCAGGCTGCTGAAGTCCCTGCTGGCGACGACCAGGACAGGCACCATCGCCACCACCGACCTGTGCATGGCGCAGCTGTCCCGGCTCCTGGACCAGGACCCGGGCGACCGGGACCGCCGCACCCACCGCATCGGCGTTCTGGCCGACTTCCTCTCCGCGTCCCACCTGCCGAAGTCGTGGGCCGCGCGCGAGCCCGGCAACGCGACCGCACTCGTCCTCCACGCCTGGACCCAGGTCGCGCAGGCCCGCACCCACGGCCAGGGGGGCGACACGTCCGACGCCGCACAGAGCTGTCTGCGCGCCGCCGAACTCGCGCCGGACGATCCCGTCCCCTGGGTGGCCCTGCTCAAGGTGGCGCGCCGGGAACGCTGGAGGCAGCCCCAGGTGTTCGGCATATGGAACGAGGTGCTCGCGCGGGACCGCTGGAACCGCGAGGCGTACCTGAACATGCTGGCCTATCTCACTCCGGAAGAAGGGGGCTCCCGGCTGCAGGTCCTGGACTTCGTCGACGCGCTGGTCGCCCGAGTGCCCGCCAACGCACCCTGTGTGGCCACGGAACTCACCGCCCAGGTCCTGCAGTACCAGGCCATCCTCGGCCGGGGTGGCTACGAGGCGTTGGTGGCGCGGACCCACTGGTCCCAGGGGATGGGCGCCCAGGCGCTCGACAGGGTGGCGCACACCTGGGGGCAGCCGGGATTCCTGCGTCACGCCAAGGCGCTCGCCGACCTGAACCTCCTGGCCTACGCGCTGATGGCCGGCGACCGCCGTGCCGAGGCCCGGGGGGTGTTCGAGGCGATCGGTGGGGTCGTCACCGCCTGGCCCTGGGAGATCGGCGGCGATCCTCTCGCCGAGTTCGAACAGGCGCAGCGCAGGGCCACCGTCGGTCTGTGAGCCGGCGGCGTGGCCCGGCTCACCCGTTCGGTTCCGCATGCGCCTTGCCGGGCAGGGCACTTGGGGCTGTGCGTGGGTAGTGCCCTGGGGTGGGGTGCCGCGGTCGGTCCCCGAGTACGGCCGCGGCACTCCGGCAGCCGTGCGCCGGACCCCCGCCCGAGGGGCTCACACGGTGAGGTGGGGCTGGGCCGGGCTGAGGTAGTACACCCGGGTCTGCGTGCTGTGCGGCACGAGCAGGCCCTGGAGTTCCTCGGCGGCCGTTGTGAGCGCGTGACCGTCGTCGGTGGCGTGCACGGTTTCGAGGACGAAGACGACGTGGGCGGAGTCCTCGGTGACGCGGGTGCGGTGGGCGTCGCGGTGGTTCCAGTGGCGGGTCAGTACTCCGGCGGCGTCGGCGTAGATGATCTCGCCGGGCTTGGGGTTCTCCACGGTGTCGGGTTCGCCGAGCGGAGTGAAGACCTCACTGCCGTCCGCGTGCCGGATGTCGACGTCGCCGCTGACTTGGTCGAGGTCGAAGGCACCGGCGGGCAGCGCGTGGCGGACGGAGACCGTGTTGTACGAGTCGACGGCCGGGTTGATACGCGGCAGTGAGCCCCTCTTGGCGAGGCGGCGGCCGAGGGCGTCGACGCTGGGGCGGATGCGGCGGGGGTTGGTGCCGAAGGAACGGTAGGCGGTGTGCCACGCCCCGATGCGCGGGTCGGTCTCGTCGGCGGGCCGCAGGCTGCCGTCGGCGAGCTGCTGCTCCAGGTCCGCCATGGCGGCGATGGTGCCCGGCCACGGTTCGCGACCGCGCAGGCCGGTGGCGGTGACCAGGGCGATGAGGGTGTCGGGGAAGGCGTCGGCGACGGCGGGACCGATACGGAAGGAGGTCATGAGAGATGTCCTGTTTCGTGCGCGTGCTGGGGCGGGGGTCAGGGCTTCCACGAGCCGATGCGGTCCAGGCGGCGCAGCTGCCCGCGCGCGGTGGGCACGTCGAGGCCCAGGCCGCGCTCGGTGAGGCGCTCGGCGACGGCGGTGCGGTGCCCGACGGGTTTGTGGTCGTCGTACTTGAACTTGGCCCGCACGTCCACGACTTCCAGTTCCAGGCCCCGGATGCCGGGCAGCATCCGTCCGTAGGGCGGCCGGCCGACGTCGATGGGAGCGTGGTCGCCGTCCGGCTGGAAGTGGGCCATCTGACGGCGCAGCAGCTCGGCCTTGGCCTCGGGGGCGTCGACGACATGGGCGCGGCAGGTGAACTGCACGGCCGCGTAGTAACTGGTGGGCACTCCGTCGCCGGGCGGGGTACCGGGCTCGGCGCGCCACGGGCCGGGGACGAAGGCGTAGTCGCCGATGACGGTGAGGGTGACCGCGGGGTCGTGCTCGATGGCTTCCCAGACCGGGTTGGGCCGGGCCAGGTGGATCAGCAGCCGGGTGTCGTCGCGGCTGAAGTGGGTGGGGACGACGACGGGCGCCCGGCCGGGCGGACCGTTGACGCTGAGCTGCCCGAAGTCGTGGCCGTCGGCGATCCAGGCCTGCCACTCGGCGTCGTCCAGTGCGGCGTCCCAGGGGTGGACGAACATGGGGTGCTCCTTGGTGGTGAGTCGCTCAGGTGAGGGCGAGGAGGCTGACGGCGACGGCGGCGGCGCCCAGGCCGACGAGCTGCCCGCGGTGGATGCGCTCGGCGAGCACCCCGCGGGCGAGCAGCATCGTGCCGGCCGGATAGAGGGCGGTGACCACGGCGACGACGGTCAGGTCACCGCTGCGGGCGGCGAGCAGGAACAGAAGGTTCGCCACCGAGTCCAGCACACCCGCGGCGGCCGAGACCGCGTAGGCGGGCTTCTCCGGTCCGAGCCGGCGGTACAGCAGCGCGGCAGCGGCCAGCGTGACGGCCGAGGAGACCGCTCTGCCGGTGATCAGCGGTGCCACACCGCTGTCGGACGGTGCCTGGTGGAGGAAGACCAACTGGAGGGCGATGGCTGCTCCGGCACCGAAGGCCAGCAGCAGCGCCGTCCGCGACGGACGTGCCGAGCCCGCGCCGTGCCCGGCGCTGACCAGCAGCACCGCCACCAGCGCGAGCGGCAGACCCAGCAGCCCGGCCGGACCCAGCCGCTCGCCCTGCAGCAGGCCCACGGCGACGGGCAGCGCGGCGGAGACCAGTGCGGTCACCGGCGAGAGCACGTTCATCGGGCCGATGGCGAGGGTCTTGTACAGCAGCGCGAACGCGGCGGCGGAAGCGACACCGGAGGCGGCTCCCCAGCCCACGGCGGCCGGGCTGAACGAGGCACCGAGCACCGGCCACAGCAGCAGCTCGACCGCGAGGCTGGCCGGGGCGGCGACCAGCACGGTACGCAGGACGTGGGCCCGGCGGGCGCCGAGGCCGCCCAGGAAGTCGGCGCAGCCGTAGGCGAGGGAGCTGCCCAGAGCCAGCAGGAGAGCGATCACGGTACGGTCCTCGGAGTTTCTCAGTAGAACGACTTGACCGTACAATGAAACGACCGCCCTTTGTCAACCAAATGACCGGACGGTACATTGCAGTGGTCGGCTCGTTGGGGATGGTGATCAGGTGGCCGAGACAGAGGCGGCTCTGCGCACGCTCGCGCGGAACGTCAGGGCGGCCCGGACTCGTGCGGGCCTGTCCCTGGACGAGCTCGGCCGGCGCGCCAAGGTCAGCAAGGGCGCCCTGGTCGGGCTGGAGAAGGCGCAGGGCAACCCGAACTTCGCCACCCTGGTCCGGCTCGCCGACACCCTTGGTATCTCGGTGTCCGCCCTCATGGAGGGACCGGCGCAGGACCGCGTCCGCGTGGTGTCCGCCGACGCCGTGATGCCCCTGTGGGCGGGGGAGCGGGGCAGCGAGGCCCGGCTCATGCTGACGACCGCCGGACCGGCCCCTGTCGAGGTGTGGCGCTGGCGTCTGCAACCGGGCGAGGAATATCCCAGCCACCCGCACCAGGGCGGGGTCGTCGAGACCGTCAGCGTCACCGCCGGGCGGATGACCCTGCTCGTCGACGGCGTCGAACACCCCGTCGAAGCCGGGCAGACCGCCGCCTTCGACGGCGACCTTCCGCACACCTACCGGGGCGCGGGCGACGAGACCTGCCACCTGATCATGACCGTCCACCTGCCACCGGCCGCCAGCACCACGTGACTCGGGGCACTCGCACGGGAACTCCGGGCACGCGCACGGCAACCCGTCCGGCATGATCCGGACGCGGATCAGCGCGGTGTGACGATGACGTGCTTCCCATGCCATGCCGAACTTGCCGGGGCCCCATGCCGACCCGGTGTTCCGCGGGGGACGTGAAGCTCGCCCCTGCCGACCACGTCGCCCGCGACCCGCGCCGGGTAGGCGAACCGCTGCTGAGGCGAGTGTGCTCCGATCTCGCCGGAGGCGGCCGCGCGGGCGACGGGCGGGGAAACCGTCACCGGTCGTCGGCTCGTGGCGAGGCGCCTGCGGTCGTACGGTGGAAGGAGCAGGAGGCGCGCCCCCGCACTCGCGACGGCGTACGTCTCGCACAGGCCGCCCACCGCCCCGCCGGCCGCTCCCGTGGAGCCGCCCCGCAGGCGAGCGCCGTGAGTGGCGCTCCGTCACCTCCACGAAGGGGAACCTCCATGCATTCCAGGAACCATCGAATCCGCCGGGTGTGTGCCGCCGCCGCAACGGCCCCGCTGCTCGTGCTGGGCGGCGCGGTCCACGCGAGCGCCGCCCCGGCGGGATCCGCCGCGGCGTCGGCCTCCGTCACCGGCGCCGTGCGGCAGTCGTCGCCGGGCGAGATCCTCTCCCTGGTCAACGCCGAGCGCGAGAAGGCCGGTTGCGAGCCCCTCAAGGAGGACCCCCGGCTGATGCAGGCCGCCCAGGCCCACGCCGACGACATGGCCGCGAACGGGCTCACCGGGCACGACGGCTCCGACGGGTCCACTGCTCTGTCCCGGATGGAGAAGGCCGGCTACTCGCCCGCGGGGCGGTCCTCGGAGAACGTCTCCGGACCGGGCTACGACTCCTCCAAGGCCCATGTGGACGGCTGGATGTCCAGCAGCCGGGGCCACCGCGAGACGATCCTCAACTGCGAGTTCAAGGAGACGGGGATCGGCACGAAGGGGCAGTACGCCGTCGAGCTCTTCGCCGTCAGGTCGCGGTAACCGCGCGCGACCGCTCGGCGTCCAAGGAAGAGGGAGATGTCCTGGCCGGCGCGGTTCGGCGCCGCCGCCACCCGGATGCGGCACCGCCGGGGCGGATTCCCGGCACGATCCCGGAAAGCAGGTGGGTCCCATGCGCACGTCGACCCGTATCGCCGGTGTCCTCACCGGCGTGACCCTCGCGCTCGGTGGCGCCGCTCTCGCGGCACCCGCCGCCCACGCGGACATCCCGGCCTGCGTCAACCAGGTCGAGCGCGAGCTGCAGGGCGGGGAGGCCCCGGACTCCGTCCGGATGGCGTGCTACGTCGGCCTGACCGGCCACCACGACCAGTGCGTGTCCGACCTCACCCGGGCCGGTGTCACCGAACAGACCGCGGGGAGTGCCTGCAGAGTGGCCCCCCAATAGCGATCAGCCGAAATCGGCGGAGCGGATCCGGTCCAACCAGTTGACCAGTTGACGCGGCCCGTCCACGCTGAGCGCCATGGTGCACGGACACATCCGGCGCGAGGCGGTATCGGACCAGCTCTTCGCCCTGCTCCGCGACAGAATCCTCGGCGGGGAACTCCCGCCCGGCTCCCCTCTCACCGCGGAACGGGACCTCGCGGCCGAGTTCGGTGTGAACCGGCATGCCGTCCGGGAAGCGGTCAAACGGCTTCAGCAGGCACGGCTGGTGGAGGTCAGCCACGGTGGCCGCACGCTCGTCCTGGACTGGCGGCGCAGTGCCGGGCTCGACCTCGCGGTGGGGATCGCGGCGGCCGACGGCGGGCCCTCGGTGGAGGAACTGGCGCGCGACGCCCTGGAGATGCGGGCGTGCATCGGTGCCGACGCGGCCCGACTGTGCGCCCTGCGGTGCTCCGGGCAGGCCGCCGCACGGATCGTCGAGGCCGCCGGCCGGTACGCGCGCAGCGGGCCTGATCTGGTGGAGCTGGCGGCGGCGGACATCGCCTGGTGGCGGCTGATCGTGGAGGGCTCCGGGAACGTGGCCTACCTGCTGGCCTTCAACAGCCTGGTGGACGGTGCGCTGCCGGTCGCGCACGTGCCCGACGACCTGCGGACCGCCGAACTCCTCGACGTGGAGACCCATCTGCGGCTCGCGGCCCACATCGAGGCACGGGAGGCGGCGGCGGCCGAACGGCTGGCGCGCGAGCTGCTGTCCCGCAGCGTGCCCGCGGCACACCGGAAGGCGGTGCGCTGAGATGATCCCGGCCGTGGTCTACGCGGTACCCGCGTTCGTGCTCCTGGTCGTCGTCGAGGCGCTGTCCTACCGCTTCCTGCCGGACGACGACGAACGCGGTTACGAACTGCGCGACACCGTGACCAGCATGTCGATGGGCGCGGGCAGCCAGGTCATCGCGGTGCCGTGGAAGGCGGCGACGATCCTGCTGTACGCGGCCGTCTTCACCCTCGCCCCCTGGCACCTTTCGCCCTCGTCCGCCTGGACTTGGCTGCTGCTCCTCTTCGCCGACGACCTGGCGTACTACACCTTCCACCGTGCCCACCACCGGGTGCGGGTGCTCTGGGCGAGCCATGTGGTCCACCACTCCAGCCTCCGCTTCAACCTGTCCACCGCCCTGCGCCAGAGCTGGACGCCGATGACGGGACTGCCGTTCTGGCTGCCCCTGGCGCTGCTCGGCATACCACCGTGGATGATCCTGATCCAGCAGGCCGTCAGCCTCGTCTACCAGTTCTTCCTGCACACCGAGCGCGTGGGCAGACTGTGGCGGCCGGTGGAACTGGTCTTCAACACCCCCTCCCACCACCGCGTCCACCACGGCTCCAACAACGTGTACCTGGACCGCAACTACGGCGGCATCCTGATCGTGTGGGACCGGCTCTTCCGCACCTTCGAGCCGGAGGGCGAGCGCGTGGAGTACGGCCTCACGAAGAACGTCGGCACGTACAACCCGCTGCGGGTCGCCTTCCACGAGTACACCGCGGCCTGGCACGACGTCCGTGCGGCCCGGCACTGGCGCGACCGTGCCGGACACCTCTTCGGTCCGCCCGGCTGGACGCCCGGTGCGAAGTCGTGACCGGCCGCACCCGGTCGGAAGGCCCGCGCTGTGCGGGCACGGAAGTGTCCTGCCGACGTGGCTGGGAAGGATCGGGCGTATCGGACGCACCGGAGGGTAGATGACCAATGCAGCGGTCCCGCGGAATCAGCAGTGGAACCTGCGCCTCCAGTTTCTGCGGGCCGCTGCACCCGGGTCTCGCGCCGCACCGCCGCACCGTCGTCAGGAGCCGGCAGCGGACGTCTGACGAGCCAACTCGGCGGCCAGGCGTTGCATGACCCTGCGGTTGGCGCGCCGCATCGTGGCCCGGACGGCGGGCGCCACCAGGCGGTCGGCGAGAGGAGCCCGCGCCCAGGTGTACGTGAATGAGACACGGCTCCCGCCGGCCGGCAGCGGTTCGATGGTGTAGACGCCGTGGGCCAGACGTCGTCCGGCCGCGCTGACGTTGCGTTCGACGATGCGCCGGGGTGCGTCGGCCGCCACGACCTCGATGGTGACCTCGGTCTTCGTGCCGCCGAGCGCGGCGGTGACCGTGGCGCACGATCCGACGCCCCGGCCGGGGCCGCTGTAGCGCCAGTCGGTGAGGTAGTGGTTCGTGAACCGCTCGTGGTGAGCGATGACATCGAGGAAGTCGTAGACCTGCTCGGGCGTCTGCGGTACGTCGATCGACACGGTGACAGACTTCATGTACCACACGGTACATGCGTCATGTACCAATTGGTACGCTCGTGTCGTGGCGAATGACGACGACGGGCGTTCCGCGGGCGAGGCCGCGCGCGGCAGGGACGGAGACCGGCGCGCTCGACTGGTGGACGCGGCCGTCGACCATGTCGCGGCACACGGCATCGCGGATCTGAGCCTGCGCCGGCTGGGCGCCGCGATCGGTGTCAGCCACCGCATGCTGATCCACTACTTCGGCTCCAAGGAACAGCTGCTCGCCGAGATCGTCAGGGAGTCGGAGCGGCGTCAGCGCGATCTGCTGACACGGCTGCGTCTGGAGCCCGGACGCTCGCCCGTCGATGTCGCGCGCCTGCTCTGGCGGCAGTTGACAGACCCGGCGACGGCCGGTCAGGAGCGGCTCTTCTTCGAGATCAACGTGGACGCGCTGCGGGGCGGTCCCGAGGCCGTCCGTGTCCTCGAAGGACTCATGACGGACTGGCTGGAGCCGCTCGTGGCCGCCGAGACGGCCGGCGGGGCGGACCCCGCCGCGGCCCGAAGGCGCGCCAGGCTGGGACTCGCCACCGTCCGCGGACTGCTGCTCGACCTGCTCACCACCGGTGACCGCGCCGGCGTCGACGCGGCGATGGAGGAGTTCCTCCGGCTGTACTACGGCACGGAGTGACGCGGCCACCCGTCCCACCGGCCCGCCGGCCGGACGACGTACGCACGACGAGTTCGCTCAGGCGACCCAGGCGGTGGTGAGGTCCTGTACGGCGGAGCCGTCGACGTCGGTCAGCTTCGTGCCGACGAAGCTGCGGGCCCAGTCGGTGGTCTGGATCCGGAAGGCGGGCCGGTCGGAGTGCAGAGCCTCCATGACCGCCTCCGCCGCCCCGGCCGGGGTCTGGGCGCTGCCGTCCAGGAACTGCTTGGTGGTGCGGTCGATGTAGCTGTGCAGCGCGGCGGTGTAGGGACCGGCGTCGATGGCGGCGCCGAGGTCGACACCGAGGTTGTTCACGAACTCGGTGGCCACGGCACCGGGTTCCACGACGGACACGCTGACCCCCAGCGTCCGCGCGACGGGGGCGAGGCTCTCCATGTAGCCCTCGACGGCGAACTTGGCGGCGCAGTAGGCCTCGTTGAACGGCTGGCCGACGACACCGCCGACGCTGGTGACGGTGATCAGCCGGCCGCCGGTGGCGCGCAGGTGCGGCAGTGCGGCCTTGGAGACGGTCAGCACGCCGAAGAAGTTGACCTCCATCACCTTGCGGATGTCTTCCACGGTGTCGTTCTCCAGGGTGCCGAGGTGGCCGGCGCCCGCGTTGTTGACGACGGCGTCAAGGCGGCCGTAGTCGCCGAGCACCCCGTCGACGGCGGCGGTGACGGACGCTTCGTCGGTCACGTCGAGCTGCCGGATGTCCAGCTCGACGCCCGCTTCGGCGGCGGCCTGGCGCAGCGCGTCGGCGCGGGAGGTGTCGCGGAGGGTGGCGACCGTACGCCAGCCCGCCCGGGCGGCGGCGACGGCGGCGGCGAGGCCGATACCGGAGGAGGTCCCGGTGATGAGGACGGTGCGGGGGGCGGTGGACGGCGTGACGGGCGAGGGGGAGGACGGGGTGGTGGACATGGCGGGGCCTTTCACGATCAGTTATGTGCGTGCACACACAACATAGCTTTATGTGTGCGTGCACGCAACTCGCCTATACTTGATCCATGCCGAAGAAGCTGCCCCAGGCCGAGATGCCCGCCGCGGACTACGCCTTCTACGGGCTGGTCTGGGCGGGCACGGTGATGACCGAGCGTGTGGACCGGGCCCTGGCGAAAGCGCACGATCTGCCGGTGTCGTGGTTCGAGGTGATGCTGTGGCTGGCGTCCAGCCCCGAGCCCGTGCCGGCCTCCGTCCTGGGCAACAGCACCATGCTCAGTCGCAGCCAGGTGTCCCGGGTCGTGGACGCGCTCCAGTCCCGGGGGCTGGTGACCCGTACGCCGTCGGCGCGTGACGCGCGGTCGGTGGAGGTCTCGCTCACCGCCGAGGGCCGCCGCGTCTTCGAGGAGGCCGACGCCACCCGCCGTGAGGTCCTCGCGCCGGTCTTCACCGACCTCCTCGACGAGCACGACATCGAGGCCCTCGGCACGGTGTGGCGCAAGCTCAAGGCGGAGAAGGAGAAACTGGAGGCGGACCCGGGGGCCGGGTCCGGCCGGTCGCATCGCTGAGGCGGCGGACGCGACGTCGGGCGCCGCGGCCGGGGGTGCCGCCACCGGTGGGCGGCCGGGCGATCACAGCGGACTCGCGGCCGGGGGTCGCGCCGCCCTTCGCACCCTGAGCCCGGGGCCTTGCTGCCGCGCCGGCGTCAGCCCTGTTCGCGCAGGCCCCACGGCGAGCCGTAGTCGGCGAGCAGGTCGAGGAAGGGGCGGGGCGGAAGGGCCTCGGGGCCGAGGACGCCCCGGCCGGACCAGATGCCGGTGGCGATCAGTTCGAGGGCGACCACCGGGTTGACGGCCGTCTGCCAGACCACGGCCTGTGAGCCGTACTCGCGCATCGACCACTGGTTGTCGACCACGTGGTAGAGGTACACCTCCCGCGCGACGCCGTCCTTCGTGCCCTTCACCCAGGTGCCCGCACAGGTCTTGCCGGTCATCCGCTCGCCGAGCGTGGCCGGATCGGGCAGGCAGGCGGCGACCACGTCGCGCGGGGACACCCTCACGGGGCCGTCCGCACCGGGGACGGTGACCCTCTCGGTGGAGTCCAGGCCCAGCTCGTGCAAGGTCTTCAGCTTGGCGATGAAGTCGTCGCCCAGGCCGTACTTGAAGGTCACCCGGCGGGCGTCCACCCAGCGCGGGATCAGCAGCACCTCCTCGTGCTCCACGTTCACGCACTCGACCGGGCCGATGCCCTCGGGAAAGTCGAAGACCTCCGGCTCACTGAACGGCGCGGTGGTGAACCAGCCCCGGTCCTTCTCGTAGACCACCGGGGGGTTCAGGCACTCCTCGATCGTGGTCCAGATGCTGAAGGACGGGGCGAAGTCATAGCCCTCGACGACCAGGTCGGCCCCGTCACGGACGCCGATCTCCTCGATCTCGTCGAACAGCTCGTCCGCGGCGTACCGGGCGAAGACGTCGGACAGACCGGGTTCCACCCCCATGCCGACCAGGGCCAGCCGACCGGAGTCCGCCCACCGGTGCGCCAGCTCGAACTGGCCGTCGCCGAGCTTGACGCCGCACTCCTCGTACGGGCGCTCGGGGTGCGGGGCGGACAGGGACATCGCCATGTCGAGGTAGTGCGCACCCGCCGCGAGTGCCGCGCGGAACAGGGGCATGACGAACCGGGGATCGGTGGCGTTCAGCAGGACGTCACAGCGCTCCTCGGCGAGCAGCCGGCGCACGCCCTCCTCGTCGGAGGCGTCCAGCCGCCGCGCGCTGAACCGGTCCGCGCGGTCCTCCAGCGCGGCGACGGCGGCCTCTGCCCTGGTCAGGTCGTAGTCGGCCACGACCATGCGGGTCAGGAAACCGCGACGGGCCGCGATCCGGGTGACGGCGGTTCCGACCCCGCCCGCGCCCACGAGCAGTACTCGCATGTCACACACCTCTCTCTTCGAGCACACGCCAACGAGATGCCCTGATGCAACGGGACGGCTCCGGATAGAGTCAACCGTGTTGGCATAAGGGCCGACGGCATGCCGAGGACAGAGGGTGAGGTCCGTATGGCCAAGCAAGTGGTGCCGGAACCGGCGCGGCGCAGGCGCCGGCCGACTCGGCGGGGCACGGTGCTGTCCGAGCGGCTCATCGTGCACACCGCGCTGCGGGTGCTGCGGGAACACGGCAGTACGGGGCTCACCGCGCGCCGGCTGGGCACCGCCCTCGGCGCCGACCCCAGCACCCTCTACCGCTACTTCGCCGGCATGGACGACCTCACCCGGGCCATCGGCGAGGAGCTGATGGGGCAGGCGCTGGACCGCTGGACCGCCACCGGTGAGTGGCGGGCCGACCTGCGTGCCCTCGGCCGCGCCATCCACTCCTCGTACCTCGCCCATCCGCAGGCCGCCGCCCTGACCGCGAGCCGGGTCACCGGCCGGCCCCGGGAGATCGCGGTCGACGAGACGATCCTCGGCATCCTGCGCACCGCCGGCTTCCCGGACCCCGCCGCGGTGCGCCTCTACCACGCCTTCATCGACCTGAGCCTGGCCTTCGCCGCCCTGGACGCCGGAGCGCTCGCCCTGGCGGAGGAGGCCCGCGCGACGGACGAGGAGATGTGGACCTCCACGTACGCCCAACTCCCCGCCGAGTCCTACCCCCACATCGCCGCGACCGCCCGCCTCCTGGCCGCCCGCATGCCCCACAGCGCCTACCCGGTCGTCCTGGACGCCCTGCTGGACAACGCCACCGCACAACTGACCGCCCCACGCCCGGAGCCGACGCCCCCCGCCGGGCCCGCCCGGCCGGGGCGCCAGTCCGCCTCCGGGTCATAGGAGTGCGAGGGTGAGGAGCACGCCGTCGCGGTGATCCCTCGGCCGTGCGTGCGGCCGCCTGCCGTGCCCACTGCGGCTCGGGATCGGTCGCGAGGCGGGCGTGCAGATGGCAGTCACGGAAGGCGTCCCGGCGTCCCGCCTGCCACATCGCGTCGCGCAGCGTCCCCTCGCAGCGGAAGCCGCACCGCTCGGAGACCGCGCACGACGCGTGCTTCGGGCGACACCCAGTAGCCCACGGAGGCCGACCGCATCACGCGGACGACCCGGCTGACTGGGGTGAATTATTCGGCCATCTTTTCGAGTTGCAGGATTCACGCCGGCCACCCCGGGGTCGCAAGAAGATGACGCAGGGCGATGAACGGTCGGGTGGGGCGGACGTGAGCAGAGGATGCCAGCGCATGGAGTGATCTGTTCCGCATTTTGACCAGGGGTTGTAAATCAGCCAGTTGGCCCGTTGTGGCGTAGCACACACTTGAACATTCCTTGGAGTTCTTATTACCTCTGTGGCCTTTGTGTGTGTCAGCTGTGACGTTTCGGGGTGGAGTAGTGAACGAGCGACGGGGGCGCCGTGCTGACGGCGGACCGAGAACGAGAAGAAGACGGCCACGCTCGGTGGCATTGGGCCTGGGAGTCACCCTGTTGTCGGCACTGCTCGTGCCGGCGACGACGGCCCAGGCCCAGGACGAGCCCCTGCTGACGGTCGAACAGCAGGCGCTCGCCAGAGCGCAGGAGACCGGTGAGCGGGTCGAACTCACCGGCCAGCGGACCGAACACACCACGGTGTTCGCCAACCCCGACGGCGCGACCTTCCACCTGGAGGAGTCGTCGGTGCCGGTTCGGGTCCCGACGGAGAACGGCGGCTGGCAGGCTCCGGACCCGACACTGGAGGTCCGGGCGGACGGCACGGTCGTGCCGAAGGCCGCCGCGGTGGACATGGAGTTCTCCGGCGGCGGTACGAAGGACCCGCTGGTCAGGATCACGGGACGAGGCCGCTCGCTGGCTCTCGGCTGGCCGGGCACGCTGCCGAAGCCGGAGCTGCACGGATCCAGCGCCCTCTACTCCGACGTCCTGCCCGACGTCGACCTCAAGGTGACGGCGTCCACCGAGGGCTTCCAGCACCTCCTCATCGTCAAGACGCCCAAGGCGGCCGCCAGTTCGCGGCTGAAGCAGGTCACCTACGCCCTGAAGGCGTCGGGACTGGACCTGCACGAGGGCAGGGCCGGCAACCTCCTGGCCGTCGACGGTGACGGACAGACCGTCTTCCGCGCGCCTCCCGCCCAGATGTGGGATTCCGCGGGTGACGCGACCCAGCCCGGTACACCGACCACAGCCGGGACGGCCGCCGCCTCACCTCGTGCTTCGGCCCCGCGTACCGCCGAGGCACCGGCGACGTCCGGCACCCTGGCCTCCGTCGCCTCCCGTCGTCAGCCGGCCGTGGCATCGGCGAAGGCTGCCGCCCCGGCTTCCGTGGCCTCCGGCGCCGCCCCGGCTTCTGCCGCCCCGGCTTCCGCCGTCCCGGGCGCGACCGCCGCCGACCCCGCCGCCGCGACCGCCGCCGACTCGACCGAACCCGGAGCCGGCGACAAGGTCGCCAGGATGGGCGTCGAGATCACCGAGGACTCGCTGTCCGTCACGCCGGACCCGGCCATGCTGGGCAGGACGGCCGCCGAGCACTTCCCGCTGTTCATCGATCCGAACGTGACATGGAGCGAGTCGGAGCGCACCCTGCTGCGCAGCGACGGCTACGAGTCCTACGGCTGGGGCAACGGCGACGACGGCCTCGGCAAGGGCGCAGGCAAGTGCGGCTCCTGGAACTCGTACTACTGCGGTCCGGGCTATGTGCAGCGCCTGTACTTCGAGTTCTCGCCGGCCAGCCTGAAGGGCAAGCGCGTCCTCGACGCCACCTTCCGCGTGACCGAGCCCTGGGCGTTCCAGTGCGACCCCCGCTGGGTCGACCTCGTGCGCACCGACAACATCTCCTCCTCCACCACCTGGTCCGGGCGCCCCAGGGAACAGGACTGGATGGTCGACCGCTACGTGTCGGCCGGCCGTGGATCGCTGTGCGACCCCGACTCACCGGACGCGCCGATCGAGTTCAACGACAACCCGGAGGAGTCGAACGAGAACCTCACCCCCACCGTGCGTGACTTCGCGGCCGGCAAGTTCTCCCGGCTGACCCTGGAGCTGCGCGCGCACGACGAGGGTGACACCGGCGCCTGGAAGCGGTTCAAGAACGACGGCGTGCTGTCCGTGGACTTCGTCGGCCTGCCCGCCAAGCCGACCTCCATCGGCGTGGCCACCGGCACCGGTACCGTCTGCGAGACCAAGGAGTCCGACCCGGCCGTCGTCTCCAGCCCCGAGCCGCAGCTGCGGGCCACCGCCCAGACCGCGTCCGGCGGTGAGAAGGACGCCCAGCTGCGCGTGGCCTTCGACGTCGACGCCAAGAGCGGCGGCACCTGGACCGACGCCCCCATCTCGACGAACGGCGACATCCGGCCTTCGGCGCCCGCCTACGCCACGGACAACGCGGCCGTGTCCCTGAACTGGCCGAAGCTGACGGAGAACACCCTCTACAGATACCGGGCGTGGGTGCGGTCGTACTACAACAAGGGCCAGGACTATCTGGCCGGGCCGTCGAACGCGTCCACGACCGGCTGGTGCTACTTCAAGGTCGACCCGACCGCCCCCAAGGCGCCGCAGATCAGCGTCGCCTCGCCGTACACCCTGTGCACTTCCACCGACTGCACGGCGCACGGCGGCCCCGGCCAGAAGATGACCTTCACCTTCGCCAAGGGCGCGGCCGGTGACACCAACATCGCCGGCTACCAGTACAAGCTGAGCACGTCCGCGCCCTGGTCGTCGACGCTGCCCGCGAGCAAGCCGACGCTGACGGTGGTACCCAACCACTCCGGCACGCTGCGCATCTACGCCAGGGCCGTCGACGACGTCGGCAGCGGCCGGCCCGGAGCCCAGAACGTCGTCGACGTCCTGGTGGACGCGGGCCAGCGAGCCGTCGGACGATGGCAGTTCGGGGAGAGCAGCGGGGCGGCCGTCGACTCGGCCGACGCCCCCGGCACCACCCGGCACGACGCCGCCCTCGCCGGCGGCGCGGCCCGGGACGACCGGGGCCGACGCGGCCTGATCACCCACGACGCCTCCGGCGTACCGCTGGAGGAGCCCGTCACCGACCGGGGCCTGACGCTCGACGGCAGTACCGGCTACGCGGCCACCGGTGGACCGGTGCTGGAGACCAGGTCGTCGTACACGCTCTCCGCCTGGGCACGGGTCGACCCCGGCCAGACGGGCACGGACACACTGCTCAGCCAGGACGGCGGCACCTACACGCCCTTCTACCTGTCGTACAACCTCGACGGTTCGGGCGCGTGGAGCATGCGGATGCTCACGGTGAACGGCACCACCCGCACCTGGAGCACGGTGCGTGCCAAGCAGCCCACGCCGAGGGGCGTGTGGACGCACGTGGCCGCCGTGTACGACGGCGAGACCAACAAGGTGCGGCTGTACCTCAACGGGGTGCCGCAGGGCGAGGCGGACGCCGGCACCCCCTGGGCCGCGAGCGGTGCCCTGCAGTTCGGCCGGGCCAGGTGGCTCGGCGAGAACACCGACTACTTCGACGGCTCCGTCGACGAAGTGGCCGTCTGGCAGCGCGCCCTGGGGGAGACGGAGGTCGCCGACGAGGCCCGGCTGCTGACCTCGCAGGGCTTCGCCGGCGCCGAACTGGTCGCCGACTGGAACGCCGAGCGCGGCTCGGGCACCACCGTCGCCGACACCACCTCCGGATACGGCAGGCAGCTCGCGCTGGCGGGCGGGGCCTCGCTGAGCGGCGACGCCATCGTCCTGGACGGTGTGGACGGCGCGGCCACCGCGAGCGGGCCGATCGTGGACGACACCGGTTCCTTCACCGTGACCACGGCCGTCGAACTGGACGGGAGGAAGCTGGCAGGCAAGAGCGTCGGCTACATCGGACAGGTGGTGGGGCAGCGCACGTCCGACGGTTCCGGCTGGGGGCTGTGGTACGAGCTGACCGGCAAGGACACCGTGCTGGACGAGGAGACCGGCGAGGAGCGGACGGTCCCGTCCGGCAAGTGGCACTTCGGCCGGCTGCGTGCGGACGGCGGTTTCGACTCCGTCGTCTCGGACGAAGCCGCCGCCACCGACAGCGTCGTACGGCTCACCGGTGTCTTCAACGCGCAGGACGGCACGGTGAGTCTTTACCTGGGCCACAACCAGAACGGCGACGACCTGGTGTTCACCGCGCAGGCGGGAAGCGGCGACTTCGCCGTGGGCAAGGGCTTCACGGGCGGCAGCTGGAAGTACTACCTGCCCGCCCGGATCACCGAGGTCCGGTTGTGGTCCGGTGCCATGGCGAGCCCGGACCAGATCGACGAACGCGTGGGTGACTGAGGCATGTCACGCGTGTGAGGCGTGGGCGGCGTCCGGAGGCGCCGCCCCGCCGTGGCCGGGCGCGCGCGGCGCGCCTGGACGTGACGGAATCGCAGTCCGGCCGGGGGCCGGAGGAAACGGTGGGGCGAACACATGAGATTTGGCAGGGGCGCGTCACGCATACGGCGTGACGCGCGGCTCTTGACCGCGGCGGTGTCACTGCTGCTGGTGGCACCTCTCGGCCTCGCGCCGACGGCAGCGGCGGCGACCGGCACCCACGGCCGGCCCGCCGTGCCCGACCAGCGCGTCAGCAAGGTCAGGGCGATCACCGGCCCGGGCGCGAAAGCGGCCCGGCAGAAGGCGGCGAAGTTCCGCGCGGCCAACGCCGAGCAGATCCGGCGCGGCGCCCGCGACCGCGACGCCGCCTGGCCGAAGGCCGGCCGCGCCGACGTCGCCCTCGACGGCGACCGGGATGTCACGGCCGAGCCCGCCGGTATCCCGCTCACACTCCGGCCCGTCGGCACGGCGAAGGTCACGGAGGGCGCGAAGGTCACAGAGGGCGCGAAGGAGAAGGAGGGCGCCAAGGAGAAGGAGGGCGCGAAGACCGGGGAAGGCGCCACGACGAAAGCCGGGGCCGGTGCGCGCGCCCACGCCGCCCGGGCCCAGGTCCGGGTGCTGGACCAGAAGACGGCCGGCCGGGCCGGTGTCACCGGCGTCCTGCTCACGGCCGGCGCCGACACCGCCGGGCGCGTCCGCCTCGCCGTCGGCTACGGCTCCTTCGCCGGCGCTGTCGGAGGCGGCTGGGCGGAGCGGCTGCGCCTCGTCCGGCTGCCGGCCTGCGCCCTGACCGCGCCGGCAAAGGCCGAGTGCCGCCGCCAGACTCCGCTGACGTCCGTGAACGACGTCAGCGACCGCACGGTCACGGCCGAGATCCCGCTGCCCGCCACCGCCGGGCCCGCCACCGCGGCCCGCGAGGGCGGCGCCAAGGCCACCGCGACCGCCGCCCCCGCCGTGCTCGCCGTCACCGCCGCCGCGGCCGGCGCCGGGCAGTCGCCGGCCGGCACCGGCGACTACTCGGCGACGGCGCTGTCCCCGGCCTCCACCTGGGAGGCCGGCGGCAGCTCCGGCTCCTTCACCTGGACGCACAAGTTCCCGCTGCCGCCCGCCGCGGTCGACCCGACCCCGACACTGACCCTCGGCTACGACTCCGGAAGCGTGGACGGCCGTACCGCCGCCACCAACAACCAGGGCACCGCGGTCGGCGAGGGTTTCAGCCTCACCGACTCCTACATCGAGAGGTCGTACGGCAGCTGCGACGACGACGGCCACACCGACGTCTTCGACCGCTGCTGGAAGTACGACAACGCCCGCCTCGTCCTCAACGGCAGGTCCACCCGGCTGATCAAGGACGACGACACCGGCGGCTGGCGCCTGGAGGATGACGACGCCTCCAAGGTCACCCGGGGCACCGGCGCCGACAACGGCGACGACAACGGCGAGTTCTGGACCGTGACCACCGGCGACGGTACCAAGTACGTCTTCGGCTTGGACAAGCTCGACGGCGCCACCGACCAGCGCACCAACTCCACCTGGACCGTGCCCGTCTTCGGCGACGACGACAAGGAGCCCGGCTACGACAAGGGCGCCGGCTTCGCCGACCGGGCGCTGACCCAGGCCTGGCGGTGGAACCTCGACTACGTCGAGACCACCCGGGGCAACGCCGCCACCTACTGGTACACCAAGGAGACCAACCACTACCGGAAGAACAAGGCGGAGACCGCCGACACCCCCTACACCCGCGGCGGATACCTCAAGGAGATCAAGTACGGCCTGCGCAAGGACGCGCTGTTCACCGACGACGCCGACGCCAAGGTCACCTTCACGCACGCCGAGCGCTGCACCGCCGACGACTGCTCCTCGCTGACCAAGGACACCGCCAAGAACTGGCCCGACGTCCCCTTCGACGCGATCTGCTCCGACGGCGACAAGGAGTGCAACTCCGCCGGCCCGGCGTTCTTCACCCGCAAGCGCCTGACCGGCGTCAGCACCTTCTCCTGGTCGGCCGCCGACAGCAGCTACAAGCCCGTCGACAGCTGGGAGTTCGTGCAGAAGTACCTCGACGGCGGTGACATCGGCGACAGCAGCGACCAGACCCTGACACTGACCGAGCTGCGCCGCACGGCCAAGGCGGGCAGCACCGAGATCGCCTCCGACCCCATCGCGTTCACGTACCAGATGCGGCCCAACCGGGTCGACGGCACCGACGACATCCTGCCCATGCACCGGCCCCGCATCGCCACCATCACCTCCGAGACCGGCGCGCTGACCACGGTCACGCTGTCTCCCGAGGAGTGCGTGCGCAGCGCCGTCATCAACGCCCCGCAGGACACCAACACCCGCTCCTGCTACCCGCAGTTCTGGAACATCAACGGAGCCGAGAAGGCCTCCGTGGACTGGTTCCACAAGTACCGGGTGCTGGCCGTGACCACGGCCGACCCGGCCGCGAACAACGTGGCCGTGGAGAACTCCTACGACTACTCCGGCGCCGCCTGGCACCACAACGACGACCCGTTCGTCCCCGCCGACGAGCGCACCTGGTCCGACTGGCGCGGCTACCGCCAGGTCACCGTCTACAAGGGCGCGACCGGCACGACCCGCTCCAAGACCGTCTCCCTGTACCTGCAGGGCATGGACGGTGACACGAAGGCGGACGGAACCACCCGCTCGGTGGACGTCGCCCCGCTGGCCACTCCCGCCCTCGGCCTCGCCACCCTGGCCGACAGTCCCCAGTTCGCGGGCCAGTTGCGCGAGCGGATCGTCTACGCGGGCGCGACGCCCGTGACGGCCACCGCGAGCGAACCGTGGTCCAAGGAGACCGCGCACCAGTCGGTGCCGGGCGCCGCCGACCACCGCGCCCGCTACGTGCGCCCCGCCAAGAGCACCACGTACACCTATCTCACCGCGCCGAAGACCTGGCGCGCCCGCACGGTCTCCAACAGCTACGACGACTACGGCATGCCCGTCTCCGCCGACGACTCGGGTGACGCCGCCAAGAGCGGTGACGAGACCTGCACCCGCACCTGGTACGCCCGCAACGACACCGCCGGCATCACCAGCCTGTCCTCGCGCGTCAGGACCGTGGGCAAGAGCTGCTCGGTCGGTGACACCTCGCTGGCCCTGCCCGCGAGCAGCGACAAGCGCGGCGACGTCCTGTCCGACACCGCCTCGGTGTTCGACGACCCGACAGCGACCGCCTGGAAGGACAACCAGCAGCCGACCAAGGGCCTCGCCACCTGGACGGGCCGGGCCACCGCCTACCCGGCCACGGCCGACGCCCAGGGCCGCCGTCAGCCCACCGGCTGGCAGACCGTCAGCACCACCGGCTACGACACCCTCGGCCGCACCACCGCCGTCACCGACGCCAACCAGCAGACCACCCGCACCGACTACACCCCGCCCACGGCCGGGCCGCTGACCAAGACCGTCGTCGTCAATCCCAAGCAGCACAAGACGACCACCTTCATCGACCCGCGCCGCGGCCAGCCCGAGCGCACCTACGACGCGAACCTCAGGAAGACGGAACTGACCTACGACGCGCTGGGCCGGCTCACCGCCGTCTGGCTGCCCAACCGCAGCCGCACCGGCGGGGACGCCGCCAGCTCCACGTTCGCGTACCAGGTCAGCGCCTCCAAGCCGTCGTGGGTGTCCACCTCGAAGCTGAAGGCGGACGGCAAGACCTACACCACCAGCTACGACCTGTACGACGCGCTGCTGCGCAAGCTGCAGAGCCAGTCACCCACTCCGAGCGGCACCGGGCGCATCCTGACCGACACCCGCTACGACTCACGCGGCCTGCCGTTCGAGACGTACGCGGACATCTTCGACAACACCAGCACTCCCACGGGCACCTACACCCGCACCGAGTACGGCCAGTCACCGACCCAGACGCGCACCACGTACGACGGCGCCGAACGGGAGACCGGCCGCACCGTCCTGTTCTACGGCGTGGAGCGGTGGACCAGCACCACCGAGTACACCGGTGACTCCACCGCCACCTCCGCCCTCAAGGGGGGCACGGCCCGCCGCACCATCGTGGACGCGCGCGGCCGGACCGTCGAGACGCGTGACTACGCCGCGCAGAGCCCCGCGGACCGGGAGTACGGTGCCGTGGGCGCCGCCTTCACATCGGTGCGCACCGGTTACACGCTGGACGACAAGGAGCTCGAGGTCACCGGCCCGGACGGGGCCAGGTGGAGTTACGGCTACGACCTGTTCGGCCGCCGCACCGACACCACCGACCCGGACAAGGGCAAGGCGCACACCGACTACAACGCCCTCGACCAGGTCGTGAAGGTCACGGACGCCAACAACAAGTCGGTGCTCACCGAGTACGACGAGATCGGCCGCATCACGGGCACCTGGGAGGGCTCCCGGACCGACGCCAACCGGCTCACCAAGCAGACCTACGACGACGTCTCCAAGGGCAAGCCGTACGAGTCGGTGCGCTACGTCGGCGGACTCTCCGGCAAGGCGTACACCCGCAAGGTCACCCAGTACGACTCCCTCGACCGGGCGGTGGCCACCCAGCTGACCCTGCCCGCCGACGACGCCCTGGTGAAGGCGGGCGTCCCGCAGACCCTGGACTTCACCAGCTACTACAACCTCGACGGCACCCTGCAGAACACCAAGGAACCGGCGCTCGGCGGACTGCCCGCCGAGACCGTGTCGTTCGGCTACACCGACCTCGCCCAGGTGAAGTCGGTGAGCGGCTCCACCGGCTACCTGCTGGACACCGACTACTCCATGCTCGGCCAGCCGCAGCAGCTGGTCCTGGGCACCGCCAACACCGAGGACGCGAAGAAGACCTATCTCAACAACACCTTCGAGGAGGGCACCGGCCGGCTGCTGCGCAGCTATGTCACCGACATCTCCCGGGGGCTGGTCCAGGACCTGAACTACGCCTACGACGACGCCGGCAACATCACCTCGGTCAGCGACCCGAGCACCGCCGCGGGCGCCAGGCCGGACACCCAGTGCTTCGCCTACGACGGCTTCCGCCGGCTCACCGACGCCTGGACCCCGGCTTCCAGCAAGTGCTCCGACACCCCCGCGGCCGGCTCGCTCGGCGGCCCGGCTCCGTACTGGACCACCTACACCTACACCGACGCCGGCCAGCGCAAGACCGAGACGGAGCACACCGTCACCGGCGGCACCACGACCACCGCGTGTTTCGCCGGCACCGCGAAGCACGCGGTGACCGGCACCACCACCAAGGGCGACTGCACCAGTCCCGAACGCCTCTACGACTACGACAAGGCCGGCAACACCTGGCACCGTCCCGGCGCGTCGGGCAAGCAGGAGCTGACCTGGTCGGCGGAGGGCAGGCTCGGCAGGCTCACCGAGGGCTCCAGGTCGACCGACTACGTCTACGACGCCGACGGCAACCTGCTGCTGCGCTCGGCCGACGACGGTGAGCGGGTGCTGTACGCCGGCTCCACCGAGGTCCACCTGCGCAAGGACGGCACGACCTGGGCGCAGCGCCACTACGGCACCCAGGAACTGACCGTCGCCGTACGCACCAACCAGAGCGGAGCCAACAAGCTCTACTTCCTGGCCGCCGACCACCACGGCACGGCGAGCCTGGCCGTCGAGTCCGGCACCCAGGCCGTCACCCGGCGCCTGCTGAACGCCTTCGGCGAGGAACGCACGGGCAACTGGGTGACCGACCGCGGCTTCCTCGGGAAGACCCTGGACAAGGGCACCGGGCTCACCCACATCGGCGCCCGCGAGTACGACGCCGTCCTGGGGCAGTTCATCAGCGTCGACCCGCTGCTGGAGACGGGCAAGCACCAGTCCCTGAACGGCTACGGCTACGGCGAGAACAACCCGGTCACCTTCTCCGATCCCAGCGGCCAGGGCTCGATCCAGTGCACCATGGGTGTGGACTGCCCCGACGGCTGGGAGGACGTGGAGGAGAACGCGGCCTCGCCGTTCCCCGGCGGCAACTCGGGCAGCGGCAGTACCTCCGGGACGGCGGGATCGCCGTCCGTGATCCCCAGCGGTGGTATGCCCCCGGCGCTGCTCCAGCCCTACCAGACGGTGGTCCTGCTCATGGGACCGGACCCGCTGCCCGTGGAGTACAAGGAGAAGGGGGCGACGGCCAAGTTCCTCAGGATGCTGATCGAGAGCCAGATGGCCAACCGCCCGATCGGCCACCTCGCGAACAACGACCACGGCGGCGACGGAAAGGTGAAGAGCGGCGGCCCCTGGAGCCTGGCGCTGCGCTGGCTGTGGGGCAGTCCCGAGCTGAAGAACACCACGAAGCAGGTGAACTTCGACGGTGACGACGAGATGACGCAGTACCTGATCAAGAGCACCAGCATGGCCGACGCCCGGGCGGCCGTCGCCGTCGAGTACGACCTCAAGGGCAAGAAGAGCGGCCGGGCCGACTACAGCGTCACGAAGAACCGTGAGGGGGAGGACCTCAACGCCCTGCAGATGGCCGGGGTGTACGCCTCCGACCTGGGCGGACTCGCTTTCGGCAAGGAGGACCGCAAGGCCCAGGGCGTGCTCGGCTCCTACTCGCTGGAGTACCACGTCACCAAGACCAAGGGAGATACACTGACCGTCCAGTACAGGGCGTGGACCGACATCGACAACGAGTCGTTCATCCCGGGCCACGGCAAGTGGCAGCAGATCTTCAACAAGACGCCCCAGTACACCGGTGGCTATTTCGCCGGGTACCGCGTCGAGGTGAAGTGGCAAGAGACGATCTACAAGTAGGCGGAACATGAAGGCGATTCGTGGGCGCGCGACCGCCGTCGCCGTGTCCGCCGTCCTCGCCGTCCTCGGCACGGCCCCCCTCCTGGGCGGCTGTGCCGGCGACGGCCGGGACAAGCTCGTTCCGCGCGAGGTCGCCGGGGTCTGGAAGGGCCCCGGCGGCGGTCGCGTCGAGTTCCAGGGCGACGGCACCTTCCGGATGTCGGGCATTCCGCGCAGCGCCGTCGAGTTCGGCTTCAGCAAGCCCACGACCGGCAGCGGGCCGCTGTCCGGGCGGGGCAGCTGGGAACTGGAGGGCAACACCCGGCGGAGCGACAGCGTCGAGCTGCGCTTCGCGGCCGGGGGTTCCTTCCGCGACGACTCGGAGTCCACCCTCCTGCGGGTGGCCAAGGGCGGCGACCGTCCGGTGCTCTACTTCGACACCAACTCCGACAAGGGATACGGCTACGAGGTGCGGCGCACCGGACCGGCTCCACAGCACGCCGACTGAGGGCAGGCCGCCCGCCCTGCCCGAAGCCGCTGCCATCTCGCCAGGGGGTGCGCCCGTCGGGGATCCTGAAGCATGCGACCGGATGACTGGCACCTCACCGAAGCCCTCGACGAGTTCCTCGCCCGGGCCGGAGACTTCCTGCACTCACGCCCCGCACTGCACAACACGCCGCTGACCACGATCGAGAAACTGCGCAGGCGTGCGGCGGACGCGTCGGGTGCCACGGTATTCGGCCGACTCGAATCGGGGGGTGAGGTCCGCGCCGTCTTCTACCGCCTGCCGTCCGGCCGGCTGACCCTCACCGCCCTCTCCCCGGAGGAGGCCGACAGCCTCGCCGCCCACCTGGCCGGGATCGGCCACACCCCCTCCGGCGTCACCGCGGACCACGCCACCGCCACCGCTTTCGCCGAGGCGTGGCAGCGGCACACGGGCGCGGCGCCGGTACGCGACTGGCGGGGCCGTCTCCACCGGCTCGGGACGCTCACCCCACCGCGGACGTGTCCACAGGGCCGGGGCCGCATCGCGGACGAGCCGGACCGGGAGCAACTCATACGCTGGTGCAACGAGTTCGCCGCCGACGTCGGAGAGGCATCCTCCATCGACGCCGGCTCCTGGGCCGGCACCCGGTTCGCGGACAAACACTTCACGTTCTGGGAGACCCCGGACGGCACTCCCGTCTCCATGGCGGGCTCGACCTCGATGATCGCCGGGATGGTCCGGGTGGACCCCGTCTACACCCCGGCCCCCCTGCGGGGCCGCGGCTACGCGGGCGCGGTGACGGCCCACGTCAGCAGGGCCGCACTGGCCGCGGGCGCGACAGACGTCGTCCTGTTCACGAACCCGGCCAACGCCACCAGCAACGCCCTCTACCGGCGCCTGGGTTACGTCCCGGTCACCGATTTCACCGGGTACGACCTGTCGCGTACCGCACCGGGAACCGGTTGAGAACACGCCGTCCGAGCCGCACCCGACGACTCACGCCGCGTACGGACCGGTCACCCGAGGGAGTCGAGGCCGAGCTCGTGGTTCTTGACCGCCTCGCGGACGGCGCCCACGAAACCGTTCCAGAAGTGGTCGGCGTAGGGGGCGGCGGTGCTCGGCACGCCGGCCGTGGTCCGGCGCTTGGCCGCGCCGGAGAAGTCGCCGAACATCGCTTGGCGCAGGGCGGTGGACAGCTCCAGCTGGGCGCCGGCGCCGGTGCGGGTGCGGTTGGCGATGTTGGCCGGGTCGTCCCCGTTGATGGGGTCGGTGGCACCCGCGAAGACCACGGTGACGTCCCGGTCGGCGTCGGTCGCGGGCGAGGTCAGACCGTACTTCGTGAAGGCCGCCAGCAGGTTGCGCTTGAGCCGCTCGTCCCGGCCGCCGATGATGATCTTCTTCACCGTCGTGTCGTCGAAGCCGTGCAGGGAGACGGCGTAGAGGTTGTTGGCGCAGACGGCGAGGGCGGCCGGGTCGTCGCAGTGGGTGGCGGTGACGTGCTGCGCGGTGGAGTTGGCGATCGCCTCGAACATCCAGTAGTCCCGCTGCGGCTCGCCCGGCAGGGCCGCGGCGGCCGGGTCGGTGTTGGCGTCGAACGGCGTGTAACCGGCGACGGCCAGGCACAGCTCGCTCGTACCCGCCTCTATCCCGCCGCCGTGCGGCGCGATCACCGCCGTGCTGCTGACGGCGCTGCTCGTGCTGCGGGCATTGTCCGTGACCTGCACCGGGGCGCCGATGCGGAATCGCCGCATCCAGTCGGTGCCCTCCTTGGCGGCGGTGCGGGTGTACAGGTCGGTGTTGCTCTTGTACTGGTCGGCTGCCGCGGCCGGCGTGGCGCCGGTGCCCACCACGGCGTTGAGAGTGGGCAGACCGGCGGCCACGGCGGCGGCGGAGGCGAGGACGGAGCGTCTGCTGGTGTTCTTCATGGGGCGATCTTGCATCACGGCACCCCGCCCGCCCCCGGCGGGCCCCGCGTCGAGCGGGACCGGCCACGAAGCCATGGGCACAGCCCGCGGATCCGGGGGAGCGGTGTGGGTGATGAGGTGGTCGACGACGTCGGGGAGGCTGGAGCGGCGCTGGTGGACGACGCGCTGGCGGTCGGCGCCGTTGCCGTCTGCGCACAGCCGGTTCCATCCGGTTCGGACCAGCTCCAGATCACCGTGGTCCCGCAGGGCGGGCTCGACCGCTGCCAGGCACTGTTCGATGTGGACGGGAGAGGGGATCAGGGCGCTGGTGACGGGGTCGAGGCTGTGTCCGGTCAGGCCGTCGCGGGCGGCCCGCCAGCACGCCGCACGCAGGACTTCCGGCCGGGGCCGTGGCGCCGGCTCGCCGTCGGCGACGGCCTTGAGCGCGGTCGCTGCCAGGGCTCGTACGACGGCACACAGCAGCAGGGTCTCCTCGGCGGTGGTGACGGCGTCAGCGACCCGGATCTCCAGGGTGGGGACGTGATGTGAGGGCCTGATGTCCCAGTACAGGCCGCCGCGGTCGAGGATGGCGCCGGCCTCCAGAAGACCGCCCACCAGGTCGTCGAAGTGGCCGCGCGACGCGAAGTACGGAGGGGGCCCGGAGACCGGCCAGCGCGCCCAGGCCATCGTGCGCCAGCTGGCGTAGCCGGTGTCCCTGCCCAGCCAGTAGGGCGAGTTGGCCGACAGGGCGATGAGGACGGGGAGCCGGCAGCGCATGTGGTTGCTGACCTGGACCGCCCGGGTGAGGTCCGGCATGCCGATGTGGATGTGCAGGGCGCAGGCGGTCTGTTCGTCGTCCAGGGCACGGAAGGTCGCGGCGCTCAGGGCGTAGCGGGGCCCCCGCGACAGGGGCGGGGGAGCGGCCGGACCCAGGACGGGGGATCCGCTGGAGACGATCCGCAGGTTCAGCTGCGCGGCACTGTCCGCTACGGCGGCCCGCATGGCCCGGATCTGTTCACCGAGGTCCTTGGACTCGACGTGCGGATCGGTCCGGGCCTCGACCTGATAACGGGTCAGCTCCACACTCACCCGGTCGCCCAGACCGGACGAGGAGGCCAGGGCGACCACCTGGTCACCGGCCGGATCGACCTCTCGCGTCACGGGGTCGACCAGCAGGTACTCCTCTTCCACGCCCACGGTCAGCTGAGTGGTGCCGTCGTTTCCACTGGTCACGGTAACCATCCTGTCGCGTGTGTGGCCGCCGCGTCGGTGAGCGGCGGACCCTTGGGCAGGCCGAGCGCGGAGCGAGCACGAGTGAGACGACGCAGGTGCTGGTCACCGGCGGCGGCCCGCGAGCGCGACCGCGGCAACCGTGCCGTCACCGCAGGGGTCCGAGGTGACGCCGCCGGAGCGGAGCCGTTTCCCCCGCCGTCACGTAGGAGAGCCCCTGCTGCCGTCCTTGCTGCCCATTCTGGACGTACTCGACGCCCGGGCGGCGGTCGAGCGAAACGGATTCGTCCGGAAGACGGGAGGATTCCACGGCCGGAGTGGCCGGGAACGACCCCCGGGCTTCGGTGATTTGGGCGCCGGCCGGCGGAGAGCGCGGGCGTCATCGGACGGCTCCGCCGGAGCGCCTCTACGGCGCCTGGAACCGGTGCTCGGCGCGGAGGCTTCCCGACGGGAGGGGGCGGGAGACCGACGCGATCATGATCGAGGCCGCCTCGGGCGGGTCGCCCCGGCAGCGGACCTGCCGGGGGTGCCCGGGGCGGAAGCCCGACCGCCGGGGAGGCGGACGGCTCACGGGGTGGTCGTACGGGCCGGCGCGCGGCCGGAGACCGGAGCAGGCACGCCGGTTCCCGAATCACAGCCGGCACTCACCCGTGTGCGGGTGTCAGTGAGAGTGCCGTCTGCCAGGGCCGTGCGCGGCATGAGCGCAGGCGCGGGCCGGCCGGTGTGTCAGTGAGGTACGCAGCCGAACCAGTTCACCGTGTCCTTGCTGGTGGTGTAACCCAGGCACCTGATGGTCCTGTCGTGCAGGGTCCGGGTGCGGTCGACCCCTCCGTCCAGATAGTCCGTCTTGTAGTGCGGCTGTACGAGGGCGTCGATCTCGACGATGTGCCAGCGGTGACCGCTGGTCGGGACGCTGCAGTGGTGGCCGGTCACGTTGCGGCTGGGCCCTTCGCTCCATATGGGCCGTTCGGCGCGGTCGCAGTGGGCCCTTTCGGCGGCGCCGGCGGTGCCGACGCCGGTGCCGAGCAGGGCCGTGGCGCCGGTGGCCACCGCCGCGGTAGCGCCGAGCAGGCGCTTGAGGATGGGGTTCATCGATCGTTCCTCCTGCCAGATGTGGTGACGTCCGGGGATTGCCGAGCCACCTTGAAGTGATAGTCACACTTATCCGGCATGTCCGGCCTGGCAGCCGACGGTGCAGTCCCTCGACCCGGTGACATTCGTGATGCCAATGCAGCAGGGCGCGCAATCGCCATGGCCGGCTCCGAGGGGCTTCCTGTCCGAACCCGGAATCGGGTCCGGCGGCAGGGCCCGGGCCGCCCCCGCCGCTTCTATCGCTTGTCCGCGTTCGGTCGTGAGGTGGTCTTACGTGCCGGCCGGTGGATGAGGTCGTCGTCTCCCTCCTGGCGAGGGATGTAGGAGAAGCCCTCCTCGGTGTCGGGGTCGTAGTGCACGACCGCGTTCTGCTCCGCCAGCATCTCCTTCCACGACTTCAGCCGGTCCCGCTCGTTGTCGGTGAGGTCGCGCCCGTCGCGAAGCCGGGCCTCGACGCGCAGCATGGCGACCGGGTACTTCCAGCGGTGCCGCTCGTCGACCTCCCACGGGATCAGGTCGTCGTCGCGGGTGATACGTCGGTCCAGGCCCCGACGCCGCCTGAAATTGCCCCACATGGAGGCGACGGTCTCGATGTCGTACTTGCGCTTGTACTCGTCGATCATCCACTGGTACGTCCTGCCTTCCTGGAACCAGCGGATCACCTCCTGCTCGTCCTGGATCTTCCTCTTCGCCACGCCGCTCCCCACCCTCACGATCATGAATGTAAGCTACACTTACACGCCCCTGTGCAGGCGTCAACCTGCCCGCGGCGTCCTCGGTTTCGGTTCCGGGCCGTGATGGACATCGACGGCCTCGGTGACGAGAATGGGCCGCCCACCAACACATCGGAACTTCTGCCCGGTGACGGAGTCGGTGCGGGGCGCGTGCCCCCTCCCCGCGCCAGCACTGGACGGTTCCAGGCGGCGACCACGGGTCGGTACCCCGGGCACCGACGACCCAGATGAGCCGCCCCGCCGGGCAGCGAAGAGGACTCGCCGTGCCGTCGGCGAACTACCGTTCCCTGCTGCGTACCCCGGGTGCCGCGGCCTTCTTCCTGCCGGCCTCGCTGGGCCGCATGGGCATCGCGATGACCAGCCTCGGCATCGTCTGGCTCGTGCACAGCCACACCGGCACCTTCTCCGCGGCCGGTCTGGTCAGCGGCGCGTTCGCGGTGACCGACGCGCTCGTGGCGCCACAACTGGCCCGGCTCGTCGACAGGTTCGGGCAGACCCGGGTCCTGCCGCCCACGCTCCTCGCCCACGGCCTCGCGATGGCGGTCCTCGTGTGCCTGGTCGCCGCAGACGCCCCGGACGCCCTCCTGGCACTGGGCGGAGCACTGGCCGGGGCCAGCCTGCCCCAGCTCAGCGCGATGTCCGCGGCGCGCTGGGCGGCACTGCTCCGCACCGGCCGGGCGGCCGAGCTGCCCAGCGCCTTCGCCCTCGAGTCGATCAGCAACGCGGTGGCCTACCTCGTCGGCCCGATGCTGGTCAGCGCACTGGCCGCGGCCGGGCATCCCGGTGCCGGGACGGTACTGGCCGCCTCCCTGTCGGTGGTCGGCGGTCTGCTGCTCGCGGCGCAGCGCGGCACCGCACCCGTCCCAGAGGCCGACAGCGCCCCGCGCGCCCGTGCCGACCGGTTGTCGCCGCGCGGCGATGTCCTCGTCCTGATGGGCCTCAACCTCGCCCTCGGCGTGTTCTTCGGAGCCATGCAGGTGTCGGTGACCGCGTTCGTGGTGGAGCACGGTGCACCGGGCGCCGCGGCGCCGATCCTCACCGCCTCCGGATGCAGCGGCCTGCTGGCCGGATGGGTGTACGGGCTGCGCCGGTGGCGGGCCACCGCCCCGGTGCAGCTGCTGGCGGCGACCGGTGCGCTCCTGTTCGGCACGTTGCTGTTGCTCGTGGTCGGCTCACCGTTCGGTCTCGGACTGGTCGTGGTCCTGACCGGCGCCACGATCCCGCCCCTGCTCGCGCTCTTCCCCGTGCTCACCGAGTCGACCGTCCACCGGTCCGTCCTCACCCAGGCGTTCTCCTGGCTCGGATCCGCCAGTGCGGCGGGCTCGGCCGCCTCGGCGGCGGTCTCCGGCTGGGCGATCGACTCGTTCGGGGCACGCGGTGGCTTCGCCGTCACGGCCGCGTCCGCCGCCGCGATGACGCTCCAGAGCCTCGTCGGCGTACGAGTGCTGCGCACCGGGGTGGTCGACGGGCGCGGAGCCCGCGAGGAACCGAGCCCGCGGTCCGACGGCTGCTGAGGACGGAAGACGACGACGTCCGGGACGTGGACCGGAACGGACCACCGGCCGGCCACCCGCACGCGCAGTGCGCCGCGCCGCGCCGTGCCGCGCCGTGCCCAAGGGGGCGCGGCGCACCGGACGCCCCCGCAAGAGGTGTCCACCGGCCGCTGACATCACCGTGCACGGCTAGGTCGCCGGCCGGCCGTCGACGGGGATGCCCAGACGGTCGGCCACGGTGGTCAGGGCCGATCCCAACGGGAGCGCGACGCGGGTGCCGGCGTGCACGTCACCCCGGGTCGGGTCACGGTTGACGATCAACACCGGCTTTCCGTCCCGGGCAGCCTGACGGACGAACCGGAGCCCGGACATCACCGTGAGCGAGGAGCCCAGGACCAGCAGCGACGTCGCTTCACGGACCAGCTCGCGACAGTGCTCGACCCGCTGCGGCGGTACGGCTTCACCGAAGAACACCACGTCCGGTTTGAGGACGCCTCCGCAGACCGTGCAGGGCAGCACGCGGAAGTCGCCGACCTGTTCGTCCGTGAGGTCGGCGTCACCGTCCGGGTTGATCGTGGCCGACACCGGGTGGAAGCCCGGATTGGCCGCCCCGAGCCGCCGGGCGAGTTCCCGGCGCGGGCTCACGGCTCCGCAGGAGAGGCAGCGGACCCGGTCCAGGCTGCCGTGGAGTTCCACGACGCTCCGGCTGCCGGCGGCCTGGTGCAGGCCGTCGACGTTCTGGGTGATCAGCCCCGAGAGCAGGCCGCTCCGCCCGAACGCCGCCACGGCCCGGTGTCCGGCGTTGGGGCGGGCACGGCCGAAGGTGCGCCAGCCCAGGTGGCTGCGCGCCCAGTACCGGTGCCGGGCCTGGGCGCTCGCGGTGAAGTCCTGGTAGGTCATCGGGGTGTGCCGGCTCAGGCTCCCGCCCTCGCCCCGGTAGTCGGGGATGCCGGACTCCGTGCTGATGCCCGCCCCACTGAGCACCAGCACCCCACCGGTGCCGATCGCATCGGCGACCGGACCGAGGTCCGTGGTGCCGGGCGGCAGGTCCGCGCTGGGGGTCCAGCTCAAGGTGGGGCGCATGCGCATGCCGCCAGGGTACGAAATACCGGCCGCCTTCGGCCGCTCGCAGCGGTCCGTCGCCTCCTCGGCCGGGGGCGGCCGGGAGAATCCGGACAACGGGCCGCGGGCCCGGACCCCCCATCGCGATCCGGGCCCGCGGCCTGCCTGCCGTATGCCGTCCTGGCGTCGTCAGACGGTCGGGACCCCGCCGGCGTTCCGCACCTCGGACAGCGCCTTCTTGATGGTGACCTTCGCGAAGTAGCCGCCGCCGAAGAAGATGCACTGGACGACGTACCAGAACTTCTCGGCCCCGGTCATCTCGACCAGCCCGTACTCGCTCAGTGCCTTCTTCACCGGGACCTTCTGGAAGTAGGCGGCACCGAAGTAGATGCAACCCAGGACGTACCAGAACTTCTCCCAGGAGGTGTTGGTGCCCTGACCGAGGTACTGCCGTTGTGCCATGATGTTTCTTTGCCTTCCGATGACCGTGAGGATCCGGGGAACGCGCCGATCCGGACCCTTGCGGGCAGGCTCGGGCAGCAGTCGGGCGCGCCGGCGTGAAACGCCTGCGCGGCGTGCTGGAGCACGAGTTGAGATGGCGTGGGTGATGCGCACGTGTCGCGGTGCTGGTCGTCATGACGGCCAGCCGCCCCCCGGATGTGCAAGCCGCAGCATAGGGCAAGAGCCCTTGATCGTCATCTCGGGTGCCCCGCCCGCCTCGCCGCCGTCCGTCTCCCGTGCGACGGGCCCGGCCGGGACCGCCGACTGCACCGAAATCCGGTGCCCACCCGCAAGCCCTTCGCACACGGTCGGACGCCTCCTCATCCCGGGGCTCCGCCCGCCGCTCGCACCTGTCGTAGTGATCGGTGCCGACGTTCAGCGTGGTGCCGGGCGACAGGCCACGGCACAGGTGAGCATGGTGGCGGCGCGGACCGGGCGGGAGGACGCGCGGTGTCCCTCCCGGCGAGCCGACGCGGCCGAGAAGGGATTCCCGTCATGACCGGACCCCGGCTGGTCCTCTTCGACGTCAACGAGACTCTCGGCGACCTGTCTTCACTGCGTGCCCGACTTGAGGACATCGGTGCTCCGGGGAGCCTGCTCGCCCTGTGGTTCGCCGGGACCCTGCGCGACGGGTTCGCGCTGACCGCCGCCGGAGGGTACGGCGACTTCAGGGAAGTGGCAGGTGCCGGACTGCGTGCCCTTCTGGCCGGTCTTCCCGGCTGGCGAGGCGACCTCGGCGATGCTGTCGCACACGTCCTGGACGGCTTCGCCGAGCTCCGCGTGCATCCCGATGTGCCCGATGGCGTACGGAAACTGAAGTCCGCGGGGCTCCGCCTGGCCACCCTCACGAACGGCTCAGCCGCCACGAGCAGGCGCCTGTTGGAGCGCGCCGGGCTGCTCGACTGCTTCGAGGCGTTGCTGGACGTCAGCACCCCGGCCGCGTGGAAGCCCGCCCGCGCCGCCTACCGGTACGCCACCGACACCCTGGACGCGACCCCGCAAGAGACCGTCCTGGTCGCCGTCCATCCCTGGGACGTCGACGGAGCCCGCCGCGCCGGACTGAGGGCCGCCTGGCTCCGGCGCACCGCACCCGCCTACCCGGACACCATGACGCCTCCGACCTACACGGTCCGTGATCTACGGGACCTCGCCGGCACGCTCACCGCCGACTGAGTCCGGCGGCGGCCTGCCGTCCGAGACGCGAAGCTGCCCCGCGAGCATGTCCACCCAGGATCTGTCGGGCCAACACCCGCACACCCCCTAAGGGAGTTCACGGGCGAACAGCTGGACGGGATGGCCGCGCGGTCACCCCTCGCCTACGTCGCCCAGCCCGAGCGGATCGCCGCCGCCATCGCCCACCTGGCATGCGACGACGCCGGCCACATCACCGGCGCCGTCCGTCGACGACGGGTGGACCGCCGTCTGACCGCCTGCCGCCCGGGAAGGCGGCTCAGGGCGCGGTGAACAGGGTCGGGAAGCGGGGGGCAAGCCACGGCCGGGGGCCCCAGGCGAACACCTTTCCCTGGGCGATGGCACGCCAGGGATTCAGCCGACCCAGCGCGATGAGCAGGAAAGCGACCGGATCGAGCAGTATCGTGCAGGCGGCGCGTTCCGCGGGCGCTCCCGGGGTCACCCGCACGGCGCCCTCGGCCAGCGACACGGCGAACGCCTCGCCCCCGCGCAGCCGTATGTGGTAGCGGGCCGTGAGCCCGGCCGTGGCCGCGGGGTTCGCGACACGCGGCATGACGGAGAGCATGAACGGCATGCACAGGCCCACCCGGGCCCGGTCGATCATGTGCGGACGCTTCAGCGCACGAGCCAGGTCGTATCCATGACCGAGCATGTGCGTGAGCAAGTACGACGCGAGGACCGACCGGTTCATCGGGCCCAGGGGCGTGACCGGTGCCGGGCCGTCGGCCGAGGCGCGCGACAGAGCGTCCAGGAACGCCTCCGCCCGCTCCGTGATCATCCCGGCGAGAGGCTCCGCCCGGCGCTCCGCGTAGACGGTGAGGGATGCCGCGTTGGCCCCGGCGAGGCTCTCGGGCGTTCCGTCGCCGTAGGGCCGCTCGCGCCCGGCCGCCAGGTCGGCCATCAGTTCGTTGGCCAGTGCCAGGTGGGCGGCCGCCTCGCCGACGGTCCACTCCGACCCCGGCACGGCCAGCGCCGTGTCGCCCGCGTCCCGCACCAGTGCGGCGATCTCCTCGGCGGTGTCCCGGATCGCCTCGACCAGCCCTTCGGGCAAGGGCCATGAGCCGTCCTGCCGTACCGTCGTGTGCACGTAGCCCGCCCTACTTCCCACCTGCCGGTACGCCCGACGCGCCCGCGGCGCTGGTACCCAACCAGACACGGGAGCCCGGCGGCAAGCCCTCCCGCCGGCCCGCCGACGGCGCGCTGGACGACCCGCCCGTGCCGGCCCGGCCTCCGAGACGAGTGACGACCGGGTGACGCCCGCCGGCGTCCGCGCCCGATCAAGCCGACATCGCACGGTCGTCGGACGTCTTGACGGCTGCCGGCCTGACAGCGAAGAAGCCCAGTGCCGCGAGGACCGCCACGCTCGCTGCGAGCACCAAGGCTCCTGGCAGGGACCGGGCCGCGACCGGTCCCGCAACCGTCGCCCCCAGGGCGAACCCCGTGATCTTCAAGCTGGCGCCGGTAGTGAAGATCTGTCCGCGGAGCCGCTCGGGGGCCTCCCGGTGGCGGACTGCGAACACGGCGGCCAATTGGGGCCCTTCACCGATCCCGGCGACGAGTACGGCCACGATGAGCACGACTGGCCGGCCCGAAGCGGCCAAGGCCAACGCGGCGGCCTGGACAAGGGCACTGGCCCAGATGATCGTGTCGGGGGCGACGGAACGTGGAAACCGCGCGAGTACGGCGTTGGCCACCAGGGCGGAGGCCGCCGAGCAGGAGAGCACCACCGCGCCGCGGCCGGCCCCTCCCAGGACGCGCTCACCCAGGAGCGGGATGCAGGCCGTCAGCATGCCCTGAGCAGCACACGAGAGGACCGAGGTGAGGGTCGCTCGGGCCAGTGGCGGGCTTCCGACGACGACCCGCAGACCGCCGGCGAGATCGCTGACCACCGAGGTGGTCCGAACGCCCCGCGCCCGACCGGGGCGGGTGGGCAGCATCCAGGCGGCGGGCAGGGCCGAGCCGATGAGCACCGCGGAGACGGCCACGGCCGTCGGGGCCCCCAGCGTCTGTGCCACGCCGCCGGCCAAAGCCGGACCGGCCAGACTCGCCACGCTGAACGTCATGGCATCGAGCGCGTTCGCCCGGGGCAGGTGGTCTTCCGCCGTCACACGGGGCAGCTGGGCCGTCCAACCGCCCGACAGAGCCGGCCCCGACAGCCCCGCCACCACAGCGATCGACATAGTGACGGCGAACGGCACACGGCCGAGCCCGGCGAGAATCGCCCCCAGACCCGTCGCGTACAAGACGAGCGCTCCGGACAGCAGGCGACCTGGGCGTTCTGCTCTGTCGAGGAGCGACCCGAGTACCGGACCCCCTACCGCGGCGGAGATCGTGATACCCGCGAGCAGTAACGACGCGTCGGTGGTCGATCCGGCCAGGGCGAATCCGGCCAGCATCAACGCCGGCCCTGACATCTCGTCCCCAGCACGAGCCGCCACGGCTCCGGCCAGGTAGCAGGGAAGTGCGTAACGTCTGTTCACAGCGATGACGTTACGGAGGTAACTCAAAACTCTGCAATATGCGTTACATTCCACAGGTGTCCTCCACCATCGACGACTGGTCCACCCGGCACTCCGTCCTGAGTACGGCTCGGCGGACCGCCGCCCTGATCAACGCTCTCGCCTGCGACCGCCCCGGGCCGGCCGACGTCGCCGACGTGCTCCGCGCGTACGGTGAGGAGGACCCCGTCAACCTCACCGACCGAGATGTCGCTGAGATGCGCACAGCTGCCGCCTTGCTGCGAGAGGTCTTCGCTGCCGAGCACGCCGACGACGCCGCCACCACGTTGAACCGCCTCCTGCGGGAACGCACCGGACCGATCCGCTTGTCGTCGCACAGCGGCAGCACCCCGTGGCATCCTCACCTGGACCACGACGACGACGCCCCTTGGGGCGAGTGGCTCCTCGCCTCGTCCTGTATGGCCCTGACCGTCCTCGTCTGGGATCGCCAGCGCCCGCCCGGCAGGATCTGCGCGTCACCCAGGTGCCAGAACGTCTTCATCACCCAAGGCAGCGGTCCGGAACGTCGCTACTGCTCCCGCCGATGCGCGACCCGCGAACGAGTCGCAGCCCACCGGCGCTCCCACTCCACCGGGCAGTCCAGCCAAATGAAGTAGGCCCCTGGGCCGGCTCACGGTGGCCCAGCTGTACTGTGACGTTGATCTCATGGTGACGGAGGGTCGCAGAGCCGTGATTTCAGTAAGAGGCCGGTAAGGCTGCTTTCACAAGCCGCGCACAGGATCCACATGACTCCCTCGTGCGCGGTCTGGTTACCACCCGTAACTGCCCCTGGCCATAACGTCCTTGCCGTGGGAATGGCCGTCATGCCTATGGTGACGTCCACTCCTGGAAGGACCTGACCAGTCCGCTGGTCCGGGAGTGTCTGGCGTGTCCGCGGGGGGAGCGCCGTCTACCACATGAGGCCCCATGCGCGGGGCCTGACGTGTCCCTCCCTGGAGTGCGCCTGCACCAGCCACCCCCTACAGAGAGGGATACGCGTGTTGCGTAGACCTGTACGGAAGCAGGGCGAACGCCCCAGATGGATGGCAAGGTTGGCGTCTCCGGTCGTCCCGCTCGCCTCCCTCGCTCTCCTCGCAACCGTAGCGGTGCATCCGGCTTCGGCCGCGGGCCGCGATCCGAGTACCAGCCCGGCCGCCGACTCCTACGACGGGTTCGATGCCAAGGCCGCCGAGCAACTGCGCTTCGACCAGTGTCTGATGGCCGACGGTCTGCGCAGGGGCGGCCCGAATCTGTACGGCCTGGCCAGTAGCTCCGTGTCGTTGCCGGCGGACCAGCTGCACCAGAAGGCGGACCGCACCTACGGCACTGGCGCGTACGAACTGGCCTGGCAGAAGGACAGTGACGACTCCGACGCCTGGGTGAAGAAGACGCAGGACACCCGTCAGTCCTGGGCCAGCACTGTCAGCGGCCTGGACGACTACCCCGGCTCCCCCGAGGGGGAGAACTTCTTCGACAAGGCGGGGCTGCTTCCCTGGCTCTACCAGTCGTACTGGAAGACGACCGACCTGATGTCGCCGTTCTACGACCCGTCACCGCAGGCGGACGACAAGACCAAGCAGGCCGCCCTCGCCATCGGCGACCCGCAGTACACCAGTGGCGGGACGAGCCAGGAGCAGGAAGCCTGGAAGCTCTGGAAGAAGAACTCCGGCCCCATCGTCCCGAACGAGATCTTCGTGCCGCGGGTGTTCGCCGACGACGCTCGTATCTTCCTCGCCTCCGGCGGCTTCCCCAGGACCGCGCCCGCACCGGACGCCCCGGAGTTCCGCATCGCGGTCGAGGACCTGAAGACACGCTTCGCCTCATGCGCGTGGCACGACCCGATCGACCCCGACCGGGTGCTCGGCAAGGAAGTGGCGCAGGCGTCCGCCGAGTGGCAGCAGGAGATCGCCTCCCAGGCCTCGCAGCGCAACCAGATCCTCGCCGCCAGCAGCACCGCCAACAACGCCTTGCGGGACGGCACGTTCGCGCTGGGCAAGTTGCTGGGGCAGTCCTGGATCGCGGACTACTCCACCCGCTGGCTGGACTACTACACCGAGGGCGGCCTCGGCTGGGTCGGCGACGGTGAGCTGGAGATCCAGGTACCCGGTGCCGCCGGAAAGTGCCTGGATGTCGCGGGCGCAGGCAAGACCAACGGCACCCCGGTGCAGATCTACACCTGCAACGGCGGCGCCGCCCAGAAGTGGCAGCGGTGGGCCACCTACGACGGCGGCTACACCCTGCGCAACACCAACTCGGGCAAGTGCCTGGAGGTGCTGAACGGCAACAGCGCCGACGGCACGAAGATCCAGATCCGGGACTGCGGCAGCAGCAAGGCCCAGCAGTGGAAGTTCGACGTCCGCTCGGCGGGCGAGCTGCGCAACGCGGCCACCGGCAAGTGCCTGCACCTGCCGACGTTCGACAACAGCAAGGACGCCGTGCTGTCGACGTGCAACGGCTCCAGCGCGCAGAAGTTCAGGATCGTCGCCAAGACCCACACCGGCACCGCACCGGCGAAGGCCGATGTGGACAAGGCCAAGGCGAACATCACCGCCGCGCAGGCGGAGGCGAAGAAGCAGCTCGCCGCTGTCAAAGCGCAGTTGACGACGGCGCAGAAGGCGGCGACCTCGTCGGACACCGCGCTGCAGGCGGCGTACGGCATCGCTGATGCGGCGGGTGCTCCGCGTGGCCGGGGTCTGCTGGTGGGTCTGCAGAAGGACCAGGTCACCAAGGGTGCGGCTGCCGCGCTGACGGCGCTGGAGAAGGCCGGCGAGACGGCGGAGGCCGCCACGCGTGCCGCGGCCGGGGACAGTGCGACCATCGCGCAGCGCGCGATCGCCCAGGCGGCGCAGTCCAAGGCGGAGTTCCGCAAGAAGGCCGCCGAGGCGGCCGAGTTGCAGGCCAAGGCCGCCGCCGACGCCGCCAAGGTGCACCGCGACAACGCCAAGAAGGACAAGGAGACCGCGGAGGCCAAGCTCGCCGTCGCGGTGAAGGCCGAGGCTGACGCCAAGGCGGCCGCCGCCGACGCGCACGCCAAGCGGCTCGCGGCACAGGCCGAGGAGAAGACGGCCAAGGCGGAGAAGGAGAACGCCGCCGCCAGCCGCGCCGAGGCCGCCGAGCACCGCAAGAACGCCGAAGCGGAGGCGACGAAGGCCAAGGACGCCAAGGACAGGGCCGAGGCCGCCGAGAAGACCGCCGAGAGCAGGCGCGACGACGCGGTCGCGGCCAAGGACCACGCCAAGGAGATGCGCGACGACGCGTGGGACGCCGAACAGAAGGCGGACGCGGCCCGCGCCAAGGCCGACGCGAAGAACGCCTACGCCGACAAGCTGGAATCGGGCGAGGCGGCGGACGCGGCTCGTACTGCGGCGAATGACGCGGACAAGGCGGCCGACGACGCCGAAGCGGCGGCGGGCAGGGCCCGTTCGCAGGCCGATGCCGCCACGCAGGCGGCGGCGGACGCGGACGCCGCGGCGACCCGCGCGGAGGCCGCGGCCAAGCGGGCCCGCTCGGACGCTGACGCCGCGCAGGCGGCCAAGCTGAGGGCGGACGCGGCGGTGAAGACGGCCACCAGTGCCGCCGCGGACGCGATCACGGCTTCGCAGCATGCCGCGTCCGAGGCGAGGACGGCGGTGAAGCTGGCCGACGAGGCCGAGCAGCACGCCAAGGACGCCAGGACCCAGGCCGACGCCGCGAACAAGGAGGCGGGTATCGCGCTCGCCGCCTCCGCCAAGGCGGCCGGGTTCGCGCACGTCACCGCGCAGGCGGCCGTGGACGCCGGCAAGGCGGCCCAGCAGGTCGCCGCACCCGCCAATGACGCCGTTGAGCTCGGCTCGCCGTACGTGGACACGGACTCGGCCGCCGGTCTGGTGGTGCTGACGGGGCAGTCGTCGAAGACGATCGCCGAGCAGCAGCAGGCCGTCGCCGACGCGCACGCCAAGAACGCCGCCGCCGAGGCCGACGCCGCGAAGAACATCGCGGACCAGGCCAAGGGGGACGCGAAGGAGGCCTACCAGCACGCGGCGAACGCCGCCAAGTACGCCGCCGACGCCCGCACCTACTCCAAGGAGGCCCTCGGCTACGCGGCCGACGCAGCGAAGGCCGCCGCGGCGGCGCAGGCGTCACTGGCCCGCACCATCACCTACGACCAGCAGGCCGCCGACGACGCGGCAGCAGCCGACAAGGCGGCCGGCAACGCCGAGGGCTACGCCAAGGACGCCCGCGACTCCGCCGACGCCGCCGAACTCGACGCCGAGGCCGCCCGTTCCGCGGCCAGCCAGGCCGAGCAGGAGGCGAAGGACGCCCGCGCGGCGGCCGACCGCGCCGACGCCGCCGCGACCGAGGCCGAACAGGCAGCCAAGGACGCCGACAAGTACGCCAAGGAGGCCCAGGACGCGGCCGACCGCGCCGAGAAGGCGGCCAAGGCCAAGCAGATCAACGACGGAACCGTCACCGACGAGCGTGGCTCCATCGGAAACGTCTTCTACGTCATCGACCGCATCGAGAAGGTCGGCGAACCGAAGGTCGTCGACAAGACGAGCAGCTGCGACAGCTGGGTCAGCAAGCTCGCCTACAAGGGCGACTGCACCATCACCATGGAGGTCCGGTACAAGGCCGTTCTCAGCCTGTACCTGTGCGCCGCCGAGGGCATCGACCCGCAGAAGTTGATGTGCCCGACCGAGGCCACGACGTATCTCGGCGAAGTCAAGACCGACGAACTCTCCGAGAAGGTGAAGCACCAGATCACGATCGCCGAATGGCAGGAGAACGTCGACCCGATCGACATCCTCTTCGGCAGCTGGATCAAGTGCGCCCAGAAGCTCACCCCCGGTGGTGCGGGCGGTAGTTGGGGAGGCTGCGCCTGGGCGTCCCTGGACGTCGCGAGCCTGTTCGCGGGCAAGATCATCCGGCCCATCGCGGAAGCCCTGCGTGCCGTGGACGCCGCGTTCGTCACCGGCATCGGCGTCCGGGACGCGTTCAAGGCGCTCAAGGCCATCGAAGGCATCGACGCGGCGGCGGTCGCCGCGATCGAGCGGGACGTCGAACTCTACGAGGAGGTCGCGACCTCGTGCACCCGGAACAGTTTCCCGGGCGGCACCCAGGTGGTGATGGCCGACGGCACGCGCAGGCCGATCCGGGACGTCCGCGTCGGCGACCTGGTGCTGGCCACCGACCCCGCCTCCGGCAAGGCACGACCGGAGCCGGTCACCGACACCTTCCGGCATGACACGAACCATCTGGTCGACATCACCCTGGCCGACGGCGGCACCCTGACGAGCACGACCGGACACCGCGTCTATGTGTCCGGACGGGGCTGGGTCCACGTTTCCGACCTGCGCGTCGGGGACCGGCTGCGCGCTGCCGACGGCTCTCCGCAGACAGTGACCGCTCTACGCGACCGGGCCGGCGTGCCCGCCCAGCGCGTCTACGACCTGACCGTCGACGACCTCCACACGTTCTACGTGCGTTCGGAAGGGCGGCACGCGGCGGACCTGCTGGTTCACAACTGCATGAACCTGAGCGACGAGACGGTCTACCCGGAATCGGGGGCGCACACCCTCTCGAAGCATGTCAATCCCACTCCCGCAGAGGCCGTCCGGGACGCCCAGGCGAACAAGGACAAGGGCCTGGCCCCGATCAGCACGCTGTGGACCAACGCCGACATCGCGCAACAGGCCGTCGACCGGGTTCTCGCCGATTACTTCTTCCCCAACGGCAGGAAGAATGCCAAGAGGCTCGCGGCGCTGGACAACTTCCTGGCCAAGCGGAAGGGATGGGCGGAGAAGCCTGAGTTCCCGATCACCGGCAAGTGGGACATGTACGAGTCGCTGGGCACCGTGTACAAGGCGAGCGGTCCCCCGGAGGCCGCGGGGAACGGGGTACGAGTGGTCCTGAAGAGGCTTCCGGGCAAGAAGGGCCACGACGGCTTCATCGTGTTCGACTCCTATCCGATGCCCAAGGAGCCCTGACAGGCACTGGGACACATAGCGTGAACGACTGACATCCACCATGGGTGGCTCGTCCCGGCAACGGGACGAGCCACCCGACCACGTTCCCGAAGGCAGGGCAGCCATCATGGCGAGACAGCGTGAACAGTACGCCGTCCTCTACGAGGGCGATTTCGGCCTCAGTGCACTCGCCGGCGAACTGTCCGCGGCGGACGGCCCCCAGGGCGAGGGGCGGTCACTGCACCTCGCCTCCGAAGTCGCCGCTGCCGCCGAGGGCGAGGGCGCCGTCGAGCTGGGCGTCGACGTGCGCTGTCTGCTGGACTCCCGGTTGCCGGACGACGTCATCCGCACAGCGTGGCTCGCTGCCACGCGCGGGCGCTTCGACCCGGCGGAATGCGAGTCGGGCGTCCGGGGCTGGCTGCGTCGGCTCGCCGAGCGCTGGCCTGGACGGGAGCGCGAGCAGGCCCCCGGACAGTGGGTCATCCGGCCGAGCATCTCCGAGGAGGAGCTACGCACGGCCGTCGTGGCGGAGATCCGCGCATCGGCGGAGCCACTGAGCCAAGGTGTTGCCGGCAGCGACCACGTCGCACTGCCGGACGGCGCGGTCGCCCAGGCCTTGGAGGCGGTCGCCCGGCAAGGCGACGGCGACCTCGGACTCCGCCTCTTTCTGCGCGTGTTGAAGACGTACGACGTACCGGTCGGCAAGGAACAGTACGACCGTCTCATGGCGCTGGACACCGCCCTCGGCTTCCCCGGGCCACTGGTGTACGACGGCCTCAACGTGATGTGGCCCCCCATCGACACGGCGCGCCGCGACGCCTCGGGCGACTTCGGGTTCTCAGCGCTCACGTGGTGGTTCGAAGAACCCGGTCAGGAGGACACCGCCCGTGAACGTGTCCGGCGGGCGGCAGCCGCCGACGACAGCGCCCAGACCCCGGGCTCGGCGGCGGCCCTGATGCTCGCGGACACACACCGCCTGCTCGCCTCCCCGTTGCCCAGCGAGACGATCGAGGTGCTGTGGTTGTCCGCCACGGGCCGGGGCTACAACATCGACCGGCTCGGAATCGACGCGAGGGACTGGCTCCGGCAGATCGAGGACGTGTGCGAGGAGCGGCTGAGGGAGATCGCCCCCCGATACCACCATGCCGCGCAGCCTGTCCGGACCGATCTGCGGGACGCCGTGCTGCGGACGGTGAGGGAGGCGGCACCGCTCCTGACGGACATGAACATCAGTCCGCACTGGGAGCCGATTCCCGGCACCAGCGCGCTCACCGCCGTGGAGGCGGTCGTCACCGATGTGGATGCCGACCTCGGCTTCCGGCTGTTGCTGCGGTTGCTCCGAGTGCTCGCCCCCACTCTCACCCAGGAGCAGTACGGCCACTACCAGACACTCGGCAGGCGGTTCGGCTACGGCGAGGACCACGTAACCGAGGCACTGGAACGGCTTCACGTCGCCCCCTGAGACCGCCGGAGAGGCTGTCGCATGGCCGGGCCCCGCCATACTCGGTCGCCTCTCGCCTCCCCCCGTGGGCGCCGCTTTGCCGGACCGGCAACAGGAGTGGCGCGGCCGGAACGCGATGGGCAACGGTGGACGCGTGACCGACAACATCGCAGCATCGCCGACGTCCGACGTCCCCTCGCCCGCCGACGGACTCTCCGACGCGCCCCCGCCCACCGACGGACATGACGCATACGTCGGAGACCCCGCAGTGCGCGAGGAGTGGGACAACCGCTACACCGACCGGCAACAGCTGTGGAGCGGCCGGCCCAATGGTGCCCTCGTGGCCGAGGTGGCCGGGCTCACTCCCGGGCGGGTGCTCGACGTCGGCTGCGGCGAGGGCGCCGACGCCGTATGGCTCGCGCGCGGCGGCTGGGACGTGACCGCGGTCGAGGTCTCGGGCGTGGCACTGGAGCGGGCGGTCAAGCACGCGCGGGACGCCGGCGTCGCCGTTCGCTGGGTACACGCGGCACTGACGGAGGCGGCGCTCCCGCCGGGCTCCTTCGACCTGGTCTCCGCGCAGTATCCGGCCCTGCTGCGCACCCCCGGCTCCGTGGCCGAGCGAGCGCTGCTCGCGGCCGTCGCGCCGGGCGGTGTGCTGCTGCTCGTCCACCACGCGGGGATGGACACCCAGCACGCGCACGACAGCGGCTTCGACCCGGCCGACTATGTCTGGCCCTCGATGGTCGCGGCCCTGCTCGACGACGACTGGGAGGTGGAGGTGGACGAGCAGCGGCCTCGTGCGGCACCTGACGGCGGTGCCGGCGCGCACCACACCGACGACGTCGTGCTGCGCGTGCGCCGGCTGCGCTGACCGTCTGAGCCCGCAGTGGGCCGGCCGGCGTACCGCCGTCAGTCCGACCAGCAAGTGGGGGCGCAGCGCGATGACCACGTAGATCACGGGGAGGCCGCCGCCCGGGCCCCGTCGACCCCCTAAGCTCCCTCGTGACGCATCAAGCAAGTTGTCGTCATGCCGGCGGACCGGACGGACGTACCGTGGCCCCTCGCCGCACCCGCCAGTGGATAGGGTCGGGGTGTGGACCGCAGTGACAGGCAGCCGGACGGCGCGTTCGCCGGGGAAGCGCCGGGCGAGCTGTCGCCCCGGGCGGCCCGGGCCCTGTGGTGGGGGTCGGCCGCTCTGGTGCTCGCCGTGCTCGGCACCTCGGTGCTCGTGGCCGGCGCGGAGCACGCCGGACGGCTGCCCGTGGCCGTCGCCCTGGTGATGGTGCAGGCGTGCGCCCTCAGGTGGCAGACGCGCGCCCCGGCCGTCGTACTGGCCACGAACGCGGTGACGGGGCTCGCGGTGTGGGCGCTGCTGCCCGCGGTGACCCTGACGGGGGCACTGCTCGCGGCACAGGTCGCCCTGTGCGTGCTGTCGGCCACCAGGCCGCGGCGGGAGTCGCTGTGGGCGCTCGCGCTGATGTGCCTGGCGGCTCCGCCGGCCTACGCGGTGGGCGGTCCAGCGGGTCTGGCGGTCTATCTGCTGACGGTGGTCCTGGCGTGGACCGCGGGGCAGTGGCGCAGGGCGCAGCAGGCGCGGACGAGGGAGGCGACGCGTCGGGCTGTGCTGGAAGAGCGCGCGCGGATCGCGCGCGAGGTGCACGACGTCGTGGCGCACACCCTGTCGGTGCTGGTCGTCCAGGCGGCCGCAGCCGACGACGTGTTCGCCGAACGGCCCGAACAGGCCCGCCGGGCGCTGCGGGTCATCGAGACGAGCGCCCGTTCCGCGCTCGGTGAACTGCGTCTGCTGCTGCGCGCGTTCCGGCCCGACGCGGGGGAGGACGGGGCCGGGGAGGAACGGGCGGGGGAGCAGCGGGAGCCGAGGCCCTCCCTCGCGCGCCTGGACGAGCTGGCCGACACCGTGCGCGCGACCGGGATGACCGTGGACGTGCGTCGCGAGGGCGCCACCGACGGGCTGCCCGCCGCGGTGGACCTGGCGGCGTACCGGATCATTCAGGAGGCCCTCACCAACACGCTGCGGCACGCGGCCGGTGCCGGTGAGGTGAGCGTGCGTGTGACGGTGGAAGAGGAGTGCGTGGAGGTGACGGTGGTCGACGACGGGCGGCCCTCGCAGGGCGGCGGCGTGGGCGCGTCGGGAACGGGACGCGGGCTTCTGGGGATGAAGGAGCGCGTACGGCTCGTGGGCGGCGACCTGCGTGCCGGTCCGCTGCCCGGAGGCGGCTTCGAGGTGGCCGCGCGGCTGCCGGCGGAGCGCGCGTCATGACGCTTCGCGTGGTGGTGGCCGACGACCAGATCCTGGTCCGCACCGGATTCCGCATGATCATCGACGCCCGGGACGACCTCGAGGTGGTGGGTGAGGCGTCCGACGGCCAGGAGGCCGTGCGGCTCACGCGGGACCTGACGCCCGACGTGGTGCTGATGGACGTACGCATGCCCGTCGTGGACGGCATCGAGGCGACCCGGCGGATCGCGGAGAGCGGCAGCCGGGCCAGGGTGCTCGTGCTGACCACCTGGGACGTGGACGCGCACGTCGTCGCCGCCCTGCGAGCCGGAGCGAGCGGCTTCCTGCTGAAGGACATCCGCCCCGCCGAACTCGTCGACGCGATCCGCCTCACCGCGCGCGGCGACGCACTGCTGGCGCCGACCGTGCTGAGCCGTGTCCTCGACCGGTTCCTGCGCACCACCCCCGACCCGGCGCCGCCACCCTCCCTGGAGAACCTGTCCGCCCGCGAGCGGGAGGTGCTCACCCTGATCGGGCAGGCGCTGTCCAACGCGGAGATCGCCGAGCGGCTCGGCCTGTCGGAGGCCACCGTGAAGAACCATGTCACCGCGGTGCTGCGCAAACTGGGCCTGCGCGACCGCGTCCAGGCCGTCGTCGCCGCCTACGACCACGGCCTCGTGCGGCCACGCCACCCCTGACGGCGCTGTCTCCTCCTCAAGGAGGAGGCCGGCCCGCGATCCTCCTGCGTTCCTAACGCCAGTCCGTTCCCTGGGCCGATCCGGGGCCCGGGTGTCCGGCCATAGCGTCGAGATGTGATCGACGACCTGCCCCGCCTCATGTATCTGCTCGCCCACGACGACGCGGCCGACGGCCCCTACGACCGTTCCCGCACCGAGCTGCTCGTCCGTGCCGCCGCCCTGACCGACCTCACGTTGCGCGGTCGGCTGGTGGACGACGACGGCACGGCCACCGTGTCCGGCACGGAACCGACCGGCGACGCCGTCCTGGACGGCGTCCTGCGGGACGCCGCCGACGGGCACACCTGGAAGCACCTCGTGCGCCGCCACCGCGGGCGGACCCTGACGGAGGTGGAGGACCGGCTCGCCGCGGCCGGACTCCTCAACGTGCGGGCACCCCGCACCCGCTTCGGCACACGGCGGCTGACCGTGACCGACCGCGCCCTGTCCGCCGCGGTCCGCGCGCGCGTGTCCACGGTGCTGCACGGGGACGGCCCCGTGCGGGAAGTCCCCGCCGCCGACGCCGCGCTGCTGGCGCTGGCCGCGGCGGGAGGCATCCGCTCGGTCGTGTCGCGGCAGGACCACAAGACCTTCCGGGCCCGTATCGACGCCTGCACGGGGAGCCTCGCGGCCCTCGCGCCCGGCCTGGAGAAAGCCGTACGCGCTCTGCCGACGACCATGATCGCCGCTCAGGGCGGCATGGGCGGCAGCTGACCGGACGGGGAGAAGACGACCATGCACCGTGTCCTGACCAGCACCCTGGGCTGCGCCCTGACCGCCGTCCTCGCGACGGCCTGGTCCGCAGGGCCACCGCCGGGGCACGCCCGGCCCGCCGCCACGACCGTACTCACCCACGCCGGCCCGGTGCGGGGCGCCGCCCACGACGGCTACCGCACCTTCGATGGCATCCCCTACGCGGCGCCCCCGGTCGGCAGGCTGCGCTGGGCTCCGCCCCACCGCGCCGCCCCCTGGTCGGGGGTGCGGGACGCGACCCGGCCCGCCGGCGCCTGCCCGCAGCCGGCCGGCGAGGTGCCCGGCGGCAGCACCGACGAGGACTGTCTCCACCTGAACATCACGACGCCCGACGGCGCGGGACCGGCGCGCCCCCGTCCGGTGCTCGTGTGGCTGCACGGCGGCGGCTTCACCACCGGGGCGGGCAGTACGTACGACGCCCACCGCATGGCCGTCCGCGGCGGCGTCGTGGTCGTCACCGTCGACTACCGCCTCGGAGCCCTCGGATTCCTCGCCCACAGCGGGCTGCCCGGCTCCGGCACCTTCGGCCTGGCCGACCAGCAGGCGGCACTGCGCTGGGTCCGCTCCGAGATCGGCGCCTTCGGCGGGGACGCCCACGACGTGACGCTGGCCGGTGAGTCGGCGGGCGGCTACAGCGTCTGCGCCCAGCTGGCCTCACCCGCCGCCGCGGGGCTCTTCGACCGGGCGATCATCCAGAGCGGCCCGTGCACAGGGCGCCCCGACCGGCCCTTCGCCCCGTCCTCCGTCCCCCTGTCCACGGCGCGGACCGCGGGCGCGGACCTCGCGGCGAAGGTCGGCTGCGGATCCGCCCGCGACGCCGTGGCCTGCCTGCGGCGCGTGGACGTCACCAGGCTGCTCGCGGCCCAGGACACCGACCAACAGCCCGCCCACGCCACCCCGTTGCTGCCCGCCGACCCCGCGGCGGCGATCGCCGCCGGCCGCTTCCACCGCGTCCCCGTGCTCGTCGGCAACAACCACGACGAGGGCAACGGCTGGGCCGCCGGCATCGTTCAGGCCGGTTATCCCGTCACTCCCGGCACCTGGCCCGACGTCGTGGCCGCCTTCTTCCCCTCTTCGGAAGGGAAGGCGATCGTCCGCGAGTACCCGGTACACCGCTCCGACGGGGGGCCGGTGTTCGGCGCGGTCATCGGCGACGCGGACTTCGCCTGCCCCACGGCGCGCACCGACAGCCTGCTGGCCGCCCATGTGCCCGTATGGCGCTACGAGTTCGCCGACGAACACGCACCGCCGCTCACCTCGGGCACACCGCCGTTCCCCCTGGGCGCACCGCACGCGAGTGAACTGCCCTACCTGTTCGACCTGGGCGGCCGCCCCCGCGACCTGACCGCGGCACAGCACCGGCTGGCCGACACCATGATCGATTACTGGTCGCGCTTCGCCCGCACCGCCGACCCGAACGGCCCGTCGTCACCGCGCTGGCCCCGGCGGGCGGTCCTGTCCCTGGCGCCGGACCACATCGTCCCCACCCGCACGGCGCACCCCCGCCACCACTGCGCTTTCTGGGACGCCCTCGGGTGACCAGGGAGACGACCACCGTACGTACTTCACTCCAGCCCAGCCCCCGACACCGGCGGTTACCGCTCGCTGTCCGCGTGACGGGCCCTCGCCCAGTGTTCCTCGAACTCGCTCCGACTGATCTCCTGGCCCGCGAGCGTCGGATCGAAGAGGTCCGCGACCGGCGGGTTGAACGGCCAGTCGTCCGGGCGGAGAGGTGATGGCCCACTGGGTTCCGATGCTGTCGGGGTAGGCGGACAAGCCGCCGCCGGCGACGACCGCACCTCAGGGGGCGTTCGACCAGGCGGAGTCCGTATCGGCCGCCGGGCCACAACCGCTGGACTTTCGCGCTGGACTTCCGCGCTCACCGGTCCGGTCCGGTTGCTCCCTCCCGGTGAGTGCCGGCGAGGAAAGGGTGAAACCGCATGGGGCGATGATTTCCGCTCGGCCGGCCGGTCGTTGGCGAGAGGAGAAGGAGGTCCGTCATGCCCACACCAGGACCCGCCGAGCGGCCGTCGGCACAGCAACCGACGACTGACTTGGACACCCGTTACAGCTCCGCGCTCCAGCCGCGTCCGGGCGCCGAACACGTCACCGCCACCGAATGGGCCGAGGCGCAGCGGCGGTTGGAGGCCGCCGAGATCTTCTGGTTGTCCACGGTACGGCCCGACGGCCGGCTGCACGTCACCCCTGTGATCGCGGCCTGGCACGAGGGGGCGCTGTACTTCTCCACCGGTCCGGGGGAGCAGAAGGCGAGGAACCTCGCCCACGACGGCCACTGCGCGCCGACCACCGGAGGCAATTCGCTCACCGCGGGCCTCGACCTCGTGGTGGAAGGCGAGGCGGAGCAGGTCACGGATCCGGCGTTGCTCGAGGAGGTGATCGCGGCGTACGAGGCGAAGTACGGGCCGCACATCACCGCGCCCGAGGGCACCTTCCACGGGATCGGGGACGCGTTCCGGAAGGGGGACGCGGTGGTGTTCGCGGTGGCGCCGGCCACGGCCTACGGCTTCGGCCGGGACGACGGGGTGTACACCCACACCCGGTGGGCGTTCTGAGTCCAGCCGACGGTGGGACGCGGCCCCGCCGTGACCGGCGGTGCGGGGCCGCGGGGCCGCGCCGGATCAGCAGTACAGGTTGTTGCCCGCCGAGGTTCCCAGGATCTGTACGAACCGCTGGTAGGCGTCGACGCGGCTCTGTACCTGTGCGGGGTTCCGGCCGTCGCACTCGAGTGAGCCGTTGATGCTGCGGATCGTCTGACCGAATCCGGCACCGTTGACCATCGCGTTGTGGGGCGTCATCGTGCCGGGGCCCGTCTGGGTGTTCCAGTACCAGAGCCCTGTCTTCCAGGCGACGGAGGCGTCGGTCTGCACGAGGTTGGGGTTGTGGAGCAGGTCGATGCCGAGTGCGTCACCCGCGGCCTTGTAGTTGAAGTTCCAGCTGAGCTGGATGGGACCACGGCCGTAGTAGGCGGACTGGCCGGCCGGACAGCCGTAGGGCTGGCTCCAGTCGCAGTAGTGCGGGTAGTTGGCGGTGTTCTGCTCCACCACGTAGACCAGGCCGCCGGTTTCGTGGCTGACGTTGGCGAGGAAGGCGGCGGCCTCCTGCTTCTTCACGGTGTCGCTGCCGGTGTTCGCGAAGGCCGGGTAGGAACTCAGCGCGGCTTTGAGGCCGGCGTAGGAGTAGAAGGAGTTCCTGTTCGGGAACATCTGGTTGAACTGCGCCTCGTTCACGACGAAGCCGCCCGAGGGGTCGGTGGAGCCACCGTCACAGGCGTAGGGCTCCCAGTACCAGGTGCTGATGACGGGGTCGTAGCCCGGGTTGTCGTGCTCTGCGATGTACGCCTTGCCGTCGGTGTACCGGACGATGTCGCCGGTGACGTACGACTTGCCGGCCGTCCAACTCGGGTAGCTGGAGCAGGATGCGGCGGAGGCCGCTGCGGCGGGCAGCAGAACCGGTGCCGCGGTTCCGATGACCACCGCGGTCAGGAGTGCGGAGAGACAGCGCTTCGACACGGAGACAACTCCTCTGCGGAGCCCGGCGACACCGGAGGCATGGCGGAGCCGACGGGTCGGCCACGGCGTCCGGGGGAGGCTCGGGTGGGGGGATGGCGAGCCATACTCAACCGCTTTGGTGTGTACCAGTCAAGGTGTAGACCAATAAGCGTGACAACGTTGGCAGGGAATCGCCGTCGGTGATCTTCGCCGAGCGGCAACTCTGTCCGCGCGGCACTTCCCGCGCCTGCGGCGAAGGCCGGGAGCCGGACGCGAGGACCCTCGTCAACCCCGATACGAGGATCCTCGTCAGGCACCGGCCGGACGGGCAGGGACGGGTCACCGCGGCGGTAAGCCTGGTGGAGGAGGCCGGTGCCGTCGCGACGGGCGAGGGCGGCGAGGTGCGCCTGGCCGAGGGCGTGTCACCCGGCCGGGCGGCACAGCGAGCGGAGCGGATGGCCGGACCGCATCACCGTCCTCTTCGACGAAGCCGGTTACCGCACCCTGTCCCTGGAAGCGGTCGCGGAGCGCGATGACCTCCTCACCGTGCTGCGCCGACCGGGCGAGGACCAGCCGGACACCTGACAGGGCGGCCGCGCGGCGGGGTAGGGAAGGTGGGTGGCAGGGGAGAGCGAGGAGCGACATGGACCGCGTCGGGGATTCGGGCGCACGGGCCTTCGGCCAGGACGCACCTCCGCGAGGGCGCGTCGCTGTCGTGACCGGTGCGGCCCGCGGAGTCGGCCGGGCGCTCGCCGAACGTCTGTCCGGTATCGGGCTGCGGGTCGCGCTGGTCGGCCGTGAAGAGGAGACCCTCCACCGCGCGGCTGCCTCCCTGCCGTCCCCGAGCATCTGCATCGAAGCGGACGTCACCGACCGCGCTGCCCTCGACCGTGCCGCTCAGCAGGTCGCCGACCGACTCGGCCCCGCGAGCGTACTCGTGGCCAACGCCGGCATCGCCGCCGGTGGACCCTTCAGCCGGACGCCGGCCGAGCTGTGGCAACGGGTCATCGACGTCAACCTGATCGGATCCGCCAACACGGCCCGGGCCTTTCTCCCACAGCTCGGCCGCACGCGCGGCTACTTCCTCCAGATCGCCTCGACCGCCGCCTTCGGCTCCGCCCCCATGATGAGCGCCTACTGCGCCTCCAAGGCGGGGGCGGAATCCTTCGCCCAGGCGCTGCGCGGCGAGGTCGAACCCGACGGTATCGCCGTCGGGATCGCCTACCTCCACTGGACCGGTACCGACATGATCAGCGGTATCGACGACCATCCCGTGCTGCGTGCCCTGCGTCAGAACCAACCCTGGTTCGCCCGCAGGGTCCACAGTCCCGCACAGGTGGCGGACTGGCTCACCGCCGGCATCATCCGGCGCGCCCACCACATCTACGCGCCCCCGTGGCTGCGCTGGTGCCAGCCTCTGCGGCCGCTCTTTCCCGCGTTGGTCAGCCGCACCGCCAGGCGCGAACTGCGGGCCCGTTCCAGCGGCGAGCTGGCCACCGACACCGGCGTTCTGGGCGCCGGGGGCCACGCGGACTGGAACGCGCACGCGGGCCGCACACACGTCGGGCACCGTCCCGGCGAGCAGGACGGGGGAACCGCTCCGACCGGTCTCTGAGAAAGGGGGTACGGGGTGGAACCGACCGCTGTCGGCCCCTTCCACCCCATCGCCGCCGTCAAACGGGTTCGGGCTGTGGTTCCGGCTGTCGCGTCGGTACGGCCTTCGGTTCCCAGAGCCTGGTGGTCCGCACGTAGCCGGAGACCACCGAGGCCATCGCCAGAATGAGCAGGGGCCCGTACACCGCAGGATGCCTCGCCAGTTCCATCGGCAGATAGCGGTACGACACCAGGAGCGCGGCGAAGACCGTGGTGCCGTGGACGACCAGCCGGACTCCCTGACGGTCCCAGCCGCGGTCGAACGAGCGCAGAGCCGCCTCGATCGTGAGCGCGAACACCACGCCGGCGACCAGGTCCGCGCCGTAGTGGTAGCCGAAGCCGAGCGTTGCGGTGAGCGTGGCGACCAGCCAGAACGTCCCCGCGTACCGCAGGACGCGCGGGCCCTTCCGGGAGTGGATGAAGATGGCGGTGGCCCAGGCCGTGTGGAGGCTGGGCATGCAGTTGCGCGGGGTGATCCCGTCGTACGGCATCGGGTGCGGGGTGTGCAGCGGCGGCGGGGTGTCCGGCCAGAGGTTGGCCACCGCCCATTGCACGCCGCCGGTGCCGGAGGCGCCGGGGCCGTACGCGAAGACCGGCCCCACCATCGGGAAGAGCATGTATATGCCCGGTCCGAGGAGGCCGATCACCAGGAAGGTGCGTACCAGGTGATGCCGGGGGAAGCGGCGTTCGACCGCCACGTCGCGCAACTGGTAGAGCGCGACGACGATCGCCGCCACCGCGAGCTGGGCGTAGACCACGCCGAGAAGATGGGTGCCGATGGGGTCGGTGGCCCTGAGAAGCCGGCCTACCAGCCATGAGGGGTTGCCCAGCGCGTGATCGACGACCGCCACGTACTGGTCGAGCACGGCCGGGCGGGCTTTCGAGGTGATCAGGAGCCAGGCGTCGCCGGTCTTGCGGCCGGTCACCAGCAGCAGGCCGAGCCCGACGCCCTTCAGCAGCAGGACGCGTTCCCCGCCGGTGCGGCGCGTGACAGCGATGACGCCACAGGCCAGCATGACCCACAAGGCGCCGTTGCCGAAGAAATGTCCGTCGGCCGGCCTGGCGCCCACCGCCCACCGCGCCAGCACGAAGACGATGTCGATGCCGACCGCGGCACCCGCGGCGATGAACCGCTGCCGCCAGGTGAGTACCACCATCGTCAAGGCCAGGCCGCCGTACAACGGCCCCGGCTTGGGGGCGAATATCACCTCCCGCACCTGGCTGGTGACCGGTCCCGGCTGACCGTAGTGACGTGCAACGACCTCCAGCGTGATGAGGATCCCGAGGCCCGCCGCACCCGCCGAGGCCCACAGAAGCGTGCGTGGCCGACTCCGTGCAACGAGCCTGACTCTGCTGACTATTGGCGGAAGTATCCGCGGCGCTCTAGATATCAATTATCTGGTCTATGCGGTCGATTTGGGTCAAATGGCCGAAAAAGGGTTATACAGGCGATCGTCGTAAGTTTGAACATGTTATCGGAGCGGTGTGCGGCTGGTTCCACCGGTTGCCGACAGTGGCTTGGTCGGCCGGTGCACCGCAGCCTGGAACGGGCCGGGGAACTGCGCGACGAACGGATCCCGCACGCGGACGGCATCCGCGTGCGGGATCGTGTGTCAGGCGTTCAGGCGTTCAGGCGGTCAGGCGGTCAGGTGGCGCGGATCAGCTGGTCGTCAGGGCGGTGTCGTCCACGACGAAGCTGGTCTGGAGGGAAGAGTCCTCCACACCGTTGAACTTCAGGGTGACCGTCTGCCCCGCGAAGGAGGACAGGTCGAAGGTCTTCTGGCTGTACCCGGAGGCCGCGTTGGCGTTCGAGTACGTCGCCAGCGTGGTCGAACCGGCGGTCACCGTCAGCTTGTCGTACGCGGTGCTGCCGCTCTCCGCGGTGTCGACGTGCAGGTAGAAGGTGAGCGACGCCTTGCAGCCGGCCGGGACGGTCACCGACTGGGACAGGGTGTCGGTGTGGCTGGAACCGTAGCCGTCCAGCCATGCCTTGTAGGAACCACTGTGGGCGGCCTCGCCGGAGTCGGTGGTGATGACGCCGCTGCTCGCACTCCAGCCGGTGCTGCCCGACTCGAAGCCGGGGTTGGCCAGCAGCTGGGAGGCGGAGCAGCCGCCGCCACCGCCGGAGCCGACCGTCCACGTGAAGGAGGTGGACCCGGTGGCGCCGGTGGAGTCCTTCGCGGTGACGGTGACCTGGTAGGTGCCGGCGGTGGACGCCGTACCGGTGATCAGGCCGGTGGAGCCGTTGATGGACAGGCCGGCGGGCAGGCCGGTGGCGCTGTAGGTCAGGGCCGCGCCCGCGCTGTCGGTGGCGTGGATCTGCAGGCTCACGGAGCCGCCGACGGTGGTGTTCTGGCTGCCGGGGTTGGTGACGGTCACCGTGTTGCCGGTGGACGTGCCCGCGGTGAAGGCGGCGGTGCCGTTCGGGGTGCCCCAGCCGGTCGGGCCGTCGTAGCCGGTGCCCGCGGTGCAGAAGTACGACGGGGAGCAGCTGCCGTTGTTGCCGCTGGTCACGTCGTACAGGTTGCCGGTGTGGGAGTAGGGGTACTTCGCCGGGTAGTCGGCCGAGCCCGGGGTGCCCGCGAGGGCGTAGACGCCGGCGACGATCGGGGCGGAGGCGCTGGTGCCGCCGTAGACCGCCCAGCCGGAGCCGCCGTAGGTGTCGTAGACCGCGACGCCGGTGGCCGGGTCGGCGACGGCGGAGACGTCGGCCTCCATGCGCTTGGCGCAGCCGGTGTCCGTCTGCCAGCTCGGCTTCGGGTCGTAGGCGGAGCAGCCGGAGCCGGTGCCCTCGGTGGAGTTGGTGTGCCAGACCGACTCGCTCCAGCCACGGGAGGTGGAGGAGGTGGTGAGCGCGGTGCCGCCGACGGCGGTCACGTACTGGGAGGTCGCCGGGTACTCGGCACCGTAGGCGGAGTCACCGGAGGAGACGGTGATCGCGACGCCCGGGTGCTTGAAGTACTGGGTGTCGAGGGTGGTCTGGTTGGACGACTCGGAGCCGCCCCAGCTGTTGGAGACGACCTTGGCACCCAGCGTGACGGCCTCGTTCTCGGCTATCCCGAGGTCGGTGTCGGTCGCGGAGTTGGCCTCGACCAGGATGATGCTGCAGTTCGGGCAGACCGCGCTGACCATGTCGATGTCCAGCGCCTCTTCACCGGCCCAGCCGCTGTCGTTCGTCGGCAGCGAGGTGGTCGAACCGGTCTGGCTGACCTGCTTGAAGCAGCCGTTGGCCTTGGTGCAGGCGGACAGGCCGTAGGTGGACCGGTAGGTGGCCAGGTCCGACTCGGCGTTGGGGTCGTTGTAGGCGTCGACGATGGCGACGGTCAGGCCCGAGCCGCCCGTGGTGGGCAGGTTGTAGGCGCTGTGCAGGTTGGCCGGGGAGAGGCCGGAGGGCGCGGCGGCGGCGAGCGCCGAGGCGAGCCGCTGCCTGATGTCGCTGCGGCGCTGGGCGAAGCACGACGCGTGGCCCGGCTTCGCGGTGGCGCACAGACGGGTCGTGGGGACCTTCTGCCCGGCCTTGCCGGTGGAGTGGAACGTCTGCCGCTTCGGGTCCGTCAGGGCCTTGGCGTTCTGCGTGACCTTGGACGCGTGGGGCGCGGGAGCGGCGGTGGACTGGGCTCCCGCTGTCGGTGCCGCCACGAGTCCGGTGACGGTGAGGGCGAGGGCGGGGAGGGCGACGGCCAGGAGTCTTCGCAGACTCCGTCTCCGCCTGCTGGGGCGTGATTCACGCATGGGGTACTGCCTCCATCGAGAAGTGGGGATTCGCACTGGATCGGCAGGCCCGTGACGCGCACAGCGGCGGCGAGTGCAGTCATGGACATGACACGGTGAAGAATGTGCATGACAGAACGGGGACGAAAGTAGCCCGGTGCCGATGCGGCCGACAGCGCCGGAGGGGATTCTTTACCCCCTCATAGGCCCTTGTGGGAAGTTGCATAACCCGCCATCCCCGTGGCACTGGTCCCCGGCACCCTCGGTCGGGGTGGGGCGGGAGCGACGCCAGTACCGTCGTCGGCCGGGGTGACTGGTCCGCGGCCCGTTCCCCCTGACGGAAGCGCAGACCACGGACTGAGGACGAGCGGCCACCACCGCGCCCCCGAGCCACCGGCCCCGATCAAGGCCCGCCGGCCGACTCGGCCGCGCGGCCCGTCGGGGCTTAATGACCTTTCGCAGGGAAATGCTTAGGCCCGGACGGCTGAGGGGAGCTTCCGTCCGGCCGGTGTGGAGGGGGAAGGGAAGGTATCTGTCGTGGGTGTGCCCTTGTATCTGCAACCACGACTGGAGCCGCCGCTCTCCGGCCTGCTGACCGACGGGCCGTTCCTGCACTCCCTCGTCGAGGCGCTCGGCTCTCCGCTCAACGTGCTGCTGCCGGAGCGGATCGCCGAGAACGCCGACCGCTTCCGTGCCGTCTACCGCGACCACCACCTCGCCGGCCGGGTGTACTACGCGCACAAGGCGAACCGGTCCAGCGCGCTGGTGCGGCGGCTGGCCGCGGCGGACCCGGCCGGCGTCGGCGTCGACGTCGCCTCGCTGGGCGAACTGCGGCATGTCCTGGGCTGCGGCATCACGCCGGACCGCATCATGGCCACCGGACCGAAGGACCCGGAGCTGCTGTGGCTGGCCGCCCGTGCCGGGGTGACGGTGAACCTCGACTCGCACGGCGAACTGGAGCAGCTCGCGGCCATCGTGAGGACGTACGACCTGCCCCGCGTCGACGTCCTCCTGCGGCTCTCGGCGTTCGAGTCCGCCGAGGGCTCCCCGGGAGCGGGCACAAGGGTGTTGTCGCGGCGCAGCCGCTTCGGCTCCCCGGTGGGAGAGGTCGGCGAGCTGCTGTCCGCAGTCGAACGGCACCGGGACGCCGTCGAGTTGACGGGTATCGCCTACCACCTGGACACGACCGCCCTGGCGGAAAAGGTCCGAGCGCTGGAACGCTGCGTCATGGTCATGGACGAGTGCCGCGCCCGGGGACTGGCACCCCGTGTCATCGACATCGGCGGCGGCTTCGGAGTCGGCTACGTCGCCGAAGCCGGGCAGTGGGAGCGGTACACCACCGCGCTGACCGAGGCGGTGCTCGGCACCCGCCCGCCCCTGACCTGGCACGGACACGCCTACGGACTGCGCAACGAGGGCGGCACGGTACGCGGGGCCGCCGCCCTCTACCCGGCGTACCGCCCCACCGCGGGGCCCGGCTATCTCGACGAACTGCTCTCGCTGCCCGCCCCCTCCCTGGGTCGCCCGGCCGCCACCCTGCTCCTGGAACACCTCTACGACCTGCACATCGAACCGGGCCGGGCCCTCGTCGACCAGTGCGGGCTCTCCCTGGCACGGGTGCAGGACGTACGCCGTACCGCGGACGGGCCCGGCGAGTATCTGGTGCGGCTGGGTATGAACGCGGGGGACGTGAGCCTGGAGGAACACGGCGTACTCGTCGACCCCGTACTGCTCCCGCGCACCGGAGCGGGAGGGGAGGGCGACGAGCGGCCGGTAGGGGTCCAACTGGTCGGGAACCTCTGCCTGGAGGCCGATCTGATCACCCGTCGCACGGTCTACCTGCCCCGCCTGCCACGCGTCGGCGATCTGCTGGCGTTCGCCAACACCGCGGGTTACGCCATGGACTTCCGCGCCCACCAGGCACAACGGCAGCCGATGGCCCGCACGGTGGCCGTCACGAGACAGGGAGGCTCCTGGCGCTGGTGCCTGGACGAGGAGTACTGGCCGATCACACACCCCGGGGAGCAAGGGGCATGAGGTACGACAGCATCACCGAGGCCATCGGCAACACGCCCTTGGTGCGCATCGATCCGGCCGTGCACGGCCTGCGGCACATCGATCTGTACGCGAAGCTGGAGATGCTCAACCCCTTCGGCTCGGTCAAGGACCGGCCCGCCTGGAACATGGCGCGCCCGCTGCTCGAGACCGCCGCCGAGGGCGGGGAGACGGTCGTGGAACTCTCCAGCGGCAACACGGCCAAGGCACTCGCCCTGTTGGCCGGGATGCACGGGCTGCGCTTCAGGAGCGTCACCAACCGCATGCGGGTGCCGGAGATCAAGGAACTGCTTCTGCTGCTCGGTGCCGAGATCGAGGAACTGCCCGGGCGGAGCGAGTGCCTGGACCCCACCGACACGGACGATCCACTGACCCGCTTCCACCAGGCACTGTCGGAACCGGGCAGCGCGTACGTGCACACCGACCAGTATTTCAACCCGCGCAACACCGAGGCGCACGCGGTGGGAACCGGTCCGGAGATCGTCAAGGACCTGGACGGCCGGCCACCGGACTGGTTCATCGCCTGCGTGGGCACGGCCGGTTCGTCGACCGGCGTGGCCAGGGTGCTGCGCGAGCACGACCCCGGGGTCCGGGTCCTCGGCCTGGTCGCCCACAAGTCGGACTTCATACCCGGCATCCGCACCATCGACGAGGTGCACCAGGTCGGCCTGTTCGACCCGGCGACGTACGACACGATCGAGTCGGTCACCTCGGACGAGGCCATCGACGGGATGCTGACCCTCATACGCCGTTGCGGTCTGCTGTCCGGCCCGACCGGAGGCGCCGCGTACCAGGGCGCGATCCGTCATCTGCGCGAGGCCGACGCGGAGTTGGACGCCTCGCAGGAGCGCCGGACAGCCGTCTTCATCGTCTGCGACCGCGCCGAGAGCTACCTCAGCTACGTACGGCAGCGCCGCCCCGAGCTCCTCGGCGGCCGGCTGCGCGGGCCGTCGGCCGCCGCTCTCACCGAGGCGGAGGTGCGGGACGAGGCCAAGGCCGTCCGCACCGACGACGCCCGGCGCTGGATGGCGGACGCGGAGCCGCGCCCACTCGTCGTGGACCTGCGGGGCCCGCACGCCTACGCCGCGCTGCACATCGAAGGGTCGGTGAACATCGTCGACGAGCTCTTCGACGAACTGGTCCGCGGCGGCCTGCCCTTCAGCAAGCGGCAGCCGGTACTGCTGGCCTGCCCGGTCGGCGAGAAGTCCGCCCGGTACGCCGCACTGCTGACCCGGATGGGTCATCCCGACGTGCGCAGCCTGGCGGGCGGCATCGTCGCGTGGCGGGACGCGGGCGCGCCGCTGGTGCGGGAGTGAGCGCGGTGCGGTCCGTCCACCGAGACGACGACCCGGCAGAGTCGGCCGACTGGCAGCGGGAGGCGCGGGCGCAGTTCCCCATCGTCACCGGCCATCCCGAGCTGGCCTACCTCGACAGCGCGGCCACCGCGCAGAAGCCCAGAGCCGTGCTGGAGGCGGTGCAGTCCTACCTCACGACCTCGAACGCCAACGCGGGCCGGGGTGCCTACCCTTGGGCCAACCGGACGACGGACCTGGTGGAACGGACCCGGCTGCGGGTCAAGGAGTTCCTGGGCGACCCGGATCCTCAGGGGTCCTCCGTCCACTTCACCAGCGGTACCAGCGAGGGACTGCGTACCGTCGCCCGGGACTGGCTCACCACCTGGCTCACCGACGGCGACGAAATCCTCGTTCCGTTCGCCGACCACCGGGCCAATCTGGATCCCTGGCTGGAGGCCCAGCGGCTGCTCGCCGGCCGGGGGATCCGCGTCCAGGTGCACGCGCTGCCGTACCAGGCAGGGTCGGGCGACTACGACCACCGGGCGTTCGACCGCCTCGTGGGACCGCGCACCCGGTTCGTGGCCGCCACGCACGTCCACCACGTGTACGGCGGCGACATGAACGTGCACCGTATCCGCGAGGCCGTGGGCCCGGACGTACCCATCTGCCTGGACGCGGCCCAGAGCATCGGCCATCTGCCGGTCCGTGTCGGCGAGTCCGCCCTCGACGTGGACTTCGTGGTCTTCTCCGGCCACAAGGCACTGGCGCTGCCCGGCACCGGCGCGATCTGGGCACGCGACGCACGCGGCCCGGCCTTCCGGCCCGGCGGCTGGCAGGGTTCCCCCAACACCGTGGGCATCGCCTCGCTGGAGGCCGCCCTCGACTGGCTGGACGCGGTCGGCACCGACCGGATCGCACAGTGGACGGCCGCCCTCACCACCCGGCTGTCCGACGGGCTGGGCCGCCTTCCGGGATACGAGATCCTGGGCTGCCAGTCCAGCCTGGCCGCCGACTCCCCGCTCCCCGCAGCGCAGCGGCGCCATGGCATTGTCACCTTCCGGCACCCTGACATCCCCTCCGACGACCTCGGCTTCATCCTGTTCAGCCATGGCTTCATGGTCCGGGCGGACAGCCTCTGCCAGGCCGGGACGGACGAGAAGAAGGACGGCTCCGTACGGGTCAGCCTGCACGTCTACAACACCCTCGGTGAAATCGACCGCCTCCTGGCCGTCCTCACCTCGCTCGGGTGAAGCCACGATGAAAACCGTTTCCAGCACCTGTACATTCGGCGGTGTCCGTGACAGGTGTGAGACGGAAGAGGTGGCGCGACCAGATGGGCGTGAGCATGGCGACGGCCAAGGAGTGGGTGGAGCGCTGGGAACTCCAGCAACAGCGCTACGCCGTCGACCGCGAGGAGCGGTTCACCGTGATCGCCGACGTGGTCGAGCACGTCACGGCCGACCGCACTCGGCCACTGCTCCTCGACCTGGGCTGCGGCCCCGGCTCCCTGGCGGCCAGGCTCGCCGCGCGCGTGCCGGACGCGGACATCGTCGCCGTCGACATGGACCCGCTCCTCCTGGAACTCGGCCGCACCCACCACGCGGGCGCCGCCCGCTACGTGGACGCGGTCGTCGGTGAGGACCACTGGACCGACGCCCTGGAACTGGACCGCCCGCTGGACGCGGCCGTCTCCACGACAGCCCTCCACTACCTTCCGGAACCGACGCTCCTCGACACCTACCGGTGCCTCGGGGACCTTCTGCGTCCGGGCGGCGCCCTCGTCAACGGCGACCACTTCGCCCAACAAGCCCCAGGCTGCTCCGAACTCACCGCCCACGTCGGCCGCCGCCGAGCCGAGCGAGCCGGCAGCCATGGCCAGGAGGACTGGCAGTCCTGGTGGCGCGGGGCGGCTCGGGACCCGGAACTCGCCGACCTGTTCACCGAGCGCGAGCAGCGCCTGGCCGGGTTCGGCGGCGGAAGCGCGGGCGACCACCTGACGGCTGCCCGCCACGCCGAACTACTGCGCGAGGCGGGCTTCTCGCATGTCGCGTCGGTCTGGCAGTTCGGCGACAGCCAGGTCCTCGTGGCGGTCAAGGACTGAAGCCCCCCGGGTGAGGGCGCCCGGGGGGTGTCAGAGGGTGAGGCTCATCAGAATCTCGTCCCGGTCGTCGCCGGGGGCCACCCGCAGCGCCCCCGGCCACCGGCCGACCTCGAGCCAGCCCAGTCTGCGGTAGAACACCTCCAGCCCCAGGCCCGCCCGCGCGCCGAGTCCGAGCCGTTCCAGGCCCATGTCGTCGCGTGCGACGTCGCGGACACGGCGCATCAGCGCGGCGCCGATGCCCAGCCGCCGGAACCGGGGGTGCGTCTGGACGTGGTTGACCACTCCGCAGTGGGCGACGAGCGGGTGCTGGTCCCGGCGCAGCAGCAGCCAGCCGGCCAGTTCACCTTCGACGGTGGCCACGAGCATTCTGCAGCGCTGCGGGTGGAGTTCCTGGACCACCTGGTCCAGCACCGGCCCGACCTGCCGCGCGGTCACCGGCGGCAGCGGAAATCCGTACGGGATGACCGCGCCGCCGGCGTTGCTCACCGTCACCCAGCAGTCGACGAGGTTCCCCCGCAGGGCGGAGGTGACCTCGCCGGGCCGGGTGAGCTGGGTGAGCCTTGGTGCGCTTTCTCTCTCCTGTGCTGCCATGACGATCTCGAGCCTCCGGGTTCAGCGTGTCCGACGGGGGTCCTGAGGCTCCATTACCCGCTCGACCGAGTCGGCGTCTGCCCGTGCGCCGGCGCTGAGCCCGTGGGGTCGGGGGTTCGCCGGGCTGAAGCGGCGTCAGTCCCGCTGGCTGGAGTACGGCAGCAGGGCCATCTCGCGGGCGTTCTTGACCGCCGCGGCGATCTGGCGCTGCTGTTGGGCCGTGACGTGGGTGACGCGCCGGCTGCGGATCTTGCCGCGGTCGGAGATGAACTTCCGCAGCAGGTTCGTGTCCTTGTAGTCGACGTAGGTGATGCCGGCCGCGACGAGCGGATTGGTCCGGGTCTTCACCGGCTTGCGGGTGGTGATGCGTCGGGTCATGCGGATTCCTCGAATCGGGATGGTGAGAGCGGTCGTTGTGCGAGCGGGTGGGTCAGGTGGCGTCGAGCAGGGAGTCGAAGGCCGCCGGCAGGCGTTGCCAGCCCTCGGGCCCGGCCGCGTACTCGGCGTCCGTGAGCAGGCAGGAGTCGAGTAGCTGCTCGACACCGGTGCGGTCGAGTCCGGGTGAGGTGAAGACGAGGTGCTGGCAGCGGTCGCCGTGCTCCTGGTGCCAGTCCAGGGCGGCGGCCGCCCGCCGTACCGGGGGGACCAGATCCCATGCCGCGTCGGGCAGCGAGGCGAGCCACGGGCCCGCGCTCTCGACGCACAGGGCGCCGCCGGCCGCGTCCCAGGCGAGCAGTGTGTCGGGGCGGTCGGCGAGCCAGAACCGCCCTCTGCTGCGTGCCGCCGCGCAGCAGAGGTCTTCCAGCGCCTGGTAGAGGCGTTCGGGGTGGAAGGGCCGGGCGCGGTGCCACACCAGCGTCGTGACACCTGCTTCGTCGGCGTCCTGCGGCAGCAGTGCACAGGCCGGGTGCTGGGCCGTGGCCGCCGCTTCCACGTCGAACCCCGCGAACGCCAGGTGCGCCAGCTCCCCCGAGGCCGCGTCGACGTGGCGGGCGGTGGGGTGCAGCTGGGTCAGCAGGGCGTGGTCCTGTTCGTCCGCCTCCTCGCTGTCCACGAGGGCGAGTACGGGCGCGTACTCCAGCTGCCGGGCCCAGGTGTCGCCGACGGTGCGTTGGTCCGTCGCCGCCGCCGCGAGGCCCGCCTCCGCCAGGTCGTCCCCGTTGGAGAGGTACGGCAGGACCAGCGCGGGATCGACCGCGGTGATCACGTTGGTGAGCGTCAGGTCCTCGCCGCTGTGCGCGGCGACGACCTCGGCCATCGCCTTGGGCTCGACCGAGTCCCACAGCTCGACGATGGCCAGCCGCGTCAGACCGTGGCCGGCCAGCCGCTCCAGTTCCGGGACGAGGTCCTCGCGTAGTGCGCAGCAGGCGCAGTCGTTGACCAGCGGTGCTTCGCCCGACGCCAGCACACCCGACGCGTCGCGGAGAAGGCGTCGTACGGTTCCCTCGCCCGCGGTCGCCAGGTCGTGGTGAAGGGCGATGCTCCCCGGCACCGCTTTCAGCAGGCGGTCGACCACCTGTGCGCGGGCGTCCGCGTGCAGGCCGCCGACGATGACGACGGGCAGTCGGCCTCCGGCGCGCATCACCGGCCTCCGGATCGGCCGTACCGGCGCTCGAAGCGCTCCACACGGCCCGCGGTGTCGAGGACGCGGGCGGTACCGGTGTAGAAGGGGTGACTCGCCGAGGAGATCTCGACGTCCACGACCGGGTAGGTGTTGCCGTCCTCCCACTCGATCTGCTTGTCGCTGGTGAGCGTCGAGCGGGTCAGGAAGGCGAAGTCGGCGGCCTTGTCGCGGAAGACGACGGGGCCGTAGGCGGGGTGGACACCGGGCTTCATGGCGGGCTCCCTTGAGCGGTAGTGGGTCGGATCAGCGTTCTTCGCGGAAGTCGACGTGCCGGCCGGCGACCGGGTCGTACTTGCGCAGCACCAGGCGGTCCGGGTCGTTCCTGCGGTTCTTGCGGGTCACGTACGTGTAGCCGGTCCCCGCGGTGGAGCGGAGCTTGATGACCGGGCGGAGTTCGTTGCGAGCCATGGGCGCTACTATATGGGAACGATTTCCATTACCGATAACTACCCCCTCACCGAGAGGCAGGCAATCCTGTGTCCGCCCACTGCCAACTGACCGGCGCCCAGCCGGGATTCGGCAACCGCATCTCCCACTCCCACCGGCGCACCTCCCGCCGCTTCGACCCGAACATCCAGCAGAAGCGGTACTGGCTGCCCAGCGAGTCCCGGTACGTCCGGCTGACGCTGAGCGCCCGCGGCATCAAGACCGTCGACGTGATCGGCGTGGAGGCGGCCGTCGCACGCATCCGCGCCCGGGGAGGGAAGGTCTGATGGCCAAGCGAAGCAAGATCGCGAAGAACGAGAAGCGGAAGGCCGTCGTCGAGCGGTACGCCGCGCGCCGCGCCGAGTTGAAGGAGATCATCCGGCGCCCGTCCTCCACGGAAGCCGAGCGCGGTGCGGCGATCGCCGAACTGCGCCGCCAGCCCCGTGACGCCAGCGCCACTCGCGTGCGCAACCGCGACAGCGTCGACGGCCGCCCCCGAGGCCATCTGCGCAGGTTCGGGCTGTCCCGGGTCCGCGTGCGGGAGCAGGCGCACGCGGGCTTCCTGCCCGGTGTCACCAAGTCGTCCTGGTGAAGCCCCACCTCTCCTCCTGACGGGAGACCGAGGGGCCGCGACTCCGTGGGGAGCAGCGGCCCCTCAGCCACTCACGTGACGGTGGATCACAGGCTCCGGCCGACCCACCTCAGGGGCTGCCGGGCGCACGCCCGGGCCCTGTCCCGGGTGATCGCGGATCAAGCCGCCGTACGGCCCCGCACGACGGATCGACTGCCTCCCGACAGCCGCCTTGCGTCCTGGCCCGCTCGCCGCTCGCCGCTCGCCGCTCGCCGCTCCGGCGGATACGGGCGCGGGCCGAACGCATGCCGAGACGCCGGGCGACGAGATGTCGCCCGGCGTCACGGCTTTCGCCGTCCGTCCGGTTCGGTCCGGCTCCGTCCGGTGGAGTCTTCCGCGCCGCAACCTCGGGGGCGGATCGGCGACCGGTGGAGCGTCCACCGCCCGACCCGGGGTCTTTCACGGAAGGTGCCCGGCCGTGAACCCTCAGACGTCCGTCAGCCGGGTCTCCTCCAGGTCCAGCGACCGCTGCAGGCGGCGGCGGGTGGTGTCACTGATGGCGTGGGCGTCGTAGAGCCGCTGGAGTTCGTCGGTCTCGACGGCGATCAGGTCGCGGCGCAGCTGGCGGTAGACCCGGTCGGCGGACTCGGTGGCCGCGCCCTCGGCTCCGTCGCTCTCGGCGAGACGGTCGCGGGCGTCGTCGAGGCGGGCGACCAGTCCCCGGCGGAGCCGGTCCAGGACGACGTCGGGTACGACTTCCAGCTCGGCGAGCTCCTCCAGGCGGGCGAGCCCGGCGTGGGCGAGGCGGGCCCGGGCCCGGGCCTCCTCGCGTGCGGTGTGCGCGGGCTCCAGGGCGATGCCGGAGGCGCGGACGACCGGGGCGAGGGTGAAGCCCTGTACCACGAGGGTCACCACCACCACCGAAGTGGTCAGCACCAGCACCAGCGGCCGGTCGGCGAGCGGCGTGCCGTTCCTCATGACCTCGGGGACGGACAGCGCGGCGGCCAGTGGCATCACCCCGCGCGTGCCCGCCCAGGTCAGCACCATCGGCACCCGCCAGTTAATCCGGCCGATGCCACCCCTGCGCTGCACGACCGCCGACAGCGGCGCGATCCACAGCAGCCGCACGGCGATCAGCGTGGCGGCGACGGCGAGGGCGTACAGCGGCCAGGCCCGGTCACCGTGGGCCAGAGCCCGTACCTCGGCGGGCAGGGCCAGCCCGATCAAGGAGAAGACCACACTCTCCAGCAGGAAGACGACCGTGCCGTACACGGCGTGCAGCTGGAGGCGGATGCGGGCGTTGGTGAGCCGGTCACCACCTCCGCCGAGAACCACGCCGGCCACCACGCACGAGGTCACGCCGGAGGTGTGCGCGGCCTCCGCCAGCAGGTAGGCGGCATACGGGGTGACCAGGGCGATCACCGTCTCCAGTACGGGATCCTCGGTCCGCCGCCGGATCAGGATGATCACTCCGCCCACGGCCGCGCCGATCACCGTGCCACCGCCTGCGAGCACCAGGAACCGGCCGCCCGCCGACTCCCAGTTCGCGGCGGCCGAGGCCGCGGCGATGCCCGCCGCCACCCGCACCAGCACCAGCGAGGTCGCGTCGTTGAACAGGCTCTCCGCCTGGACCAGGACCTGTACCCGGGGCGGCAGGGCCAGCCGGCGACCCAGCGCGGTGACCGCGACCGGGTCGGTACTGGCCAGCACCGCGCCCAGCACGAACGCCATCTGCCACGACAGCGGCGTCAGGAGAACCGCCACCGCCCCCACGGCGGCCGCCGAGGCCAGCACCAGGCCGATGGCGAGGATCCCGACCGGTTTCCATACCGCGCGCAACTCCCGCCAGGGCATGTCCTCCGCGCTCGCGTACAGCAGCGGCGGCAGGACGACGAGTCCGATGATCTCCGGACTGATCTCGATCTGCGGGGTGCCCGGCAGCAGCGCCACGGCGAGGCCGGCGACCACCAGCAGGGAGGGAGCGGGAATGCGCCATCGGCGGGCGAAGGTGGCGACCACCGTGGCGAGGACCACGAGGGCGAGAACCGTACCGACGCTGCGCATGCCGTCCCCCTGGGACTGCGGAAGCCGCTCCGGCTCCCGGCCGACCAGACTTCCCGGCGCACCACCGCTCACGCTATCGGATCAGATCGCGTCAGGACAGCGTCAAGGTCACCGCTGTCGCCGCCAAGGAACCGGCAACAGCGGTGCGCCGCCTCCCCGAGCCGCTCTCTTGAAGGAGGAACCCGTGCTCGCCGCCGGCATCGAGGTCGTAAGAGTCCCGTCAAAGGGGTGGGAGCCGGCGTAAGGGAGCCGTCAACGGCGGCCGGATCCGGCCATGGAGGCGGTTTCCTCTAACCGTCCCCTTCAACCGAACCTCACTCCAGGAGTTCGCGATGGCCGATCTGGCCTTCGTCGTCACCGTGCTCGCGGGTTTCGCGCTGGTGGCCCTCATCGCCAAGGGGGTGACGAAGCTGTGACCGCCGAGAACATCGTCGGCCTCGTCGTGGCCGTCGCCCTGCTGGGCTACCTCGTCCTCGCCCTGATCTTCCCGGAGAGGTTCTGAGAGCCCACATGACTCCCGTACTGGCCGGCGTGCTCCAGCTGCTCGCCCTGATAGGCGCGCTGGCGCTCGTCCACGTCCCGCTCGGCACCTACATGGCCGGGGTCTACTCCTCGAAGAAGCACCTGCGGGTCGAGAAGTGGATCTACCGGGGCATCGGCGCCGACCCCGACACCGAGATGACCTGGCCCGCGTATCTGCGGGGCGTGCTGGCCTTCTCGGCCGTCAGCGTCCTCTTCCTCTACCTGCTCCAGCGGCTCCAGGGCGTCCTGCCCGGCTCGCTGCACTTCGCCTCGGTCGACCCGGCGCAGTCGTTCAACACGGCCGTCTCGTTCGTGACCAACACCAACTGGCAGTCGTACTACGGCGAGCAGACCATGGGGCACGTCGTGCAGACCGCCGGCCTCGCGGTACAGAACTTCGTCTCCGCGGCCGTCGGTATCGCGGTCGCCGTGGCCCTGGTGCGTGGCTTCGCCCGCTCGCGCAGCGGTGAGCTGGGCAACTTCTGGTCCGACCTGGTGCGCGGCACCCTGCGCATCCTGGTGCCGGTCGCCGCCCTCGCCGCGGTGATCCTGGTCGCCTGCGGGGCGGTCCAGAACTTCTCCGGCATCCACGAGGTCGGCCAGTTCATGGGCGGCTCGCAGCAGTGGAACGGCGGTGCGGTGGCCTCCCAGGAGGCGATCAAGGAAGTCGGCACCAACGGCGGCGGCTACTTCAACGCCAACTCCGCCCACCCCTTCGAGAACCCCACCCCCTTCACCAACCTGCTCGAGATCTTCCTGATCCTGGTCATTCCGTTCTCCCTGACCCGCACCTTCGGTGTGATGGTCGGCAACGTGAAGCAGGGCTACGCGATCCTCGCCGCGATGTTCACGATCTGGCTGGGCTTCACCGCCCTGATGATGTGGACGGAGTTCGCCCACCACGGCCCGGCGCTGCAGGCCGCGGGCGGCGCGATGGAGGGCAAGGAGACCCGGTTCGGGGTCGGCGCGTCGTCGATCTTCGCGGTGTCGACCACGCTCACCTCGACCGGTGCGGTGAACTCCTTCCACTCGTCCTTCACCGGCCTCGGCGGCGGCATCACGATGCTGAGCATGATGCTGGGCGAGATCGCGCCCGGCGGTACCGGTTCCGGCCTCTACGGCATGCTGATCATGGCGGTGATCGCGGTGTTCATCGCCGGTCTGATGGTCGGCCGTACGCCGGAGTACCTGGGCAAGAAGATCGGCGGCCGGGAGATGAAGCTCGCCGCCTGCTACATCCTGATCACCCCGGCGCTGGTGCTGGTCTTCACGGCGGCCTCCATGGCCCTGCCGACCCCGCCGCACTCCATGCTGAACTCGGGCGCGCACGGCTTCTCCGAGGTGCTCTACGCCTTCACCTCCGCGTCGAACAACAACGGCTCGGCCTTCGCCGGCCTGAACGCGAACACCGACTGGTTCAACACCATGACCGGACTCGCGATGCTGCTGGGCCGCTTCCTGCCGATGGTGTTCGTGCTGGCGCTGGCCGGCTCGCTCGCCGGGCAGACGCCGGTCCCGGTCACCGCGGGCACCCTGCGCACCGAGAAGCCGCTGTTCGCCGGCCTGCTGGTGGGCGCGATCCTGATCATCACCGGTCTCACGTACTTCCCCGCCCTGGCGCTGGGCCCGCTCGCCGAGGGGCTGGCGTGATGACCACCGACACCCAGAAGCACGAGGACTCCATGTCCACTCCCACCCTTGCGCCCCACCAGGACGCGCCGACCGGGCACAAGCCCGCCGAGGGCCGTGTCGGCGCGGGTCTCTTCGACCCCAGGGCGCTGGTCAGGTCCCTGCCCGAAGCCTTCCGCAAGCTCGATCCCCGGGTGATGGTCAAGTCGCCCGTGATGTTCGTGGTGTGGATCGGCTCGGTGCTGACCACGGCCTTCTCCTTCAAGGACCCCGGCGACTGGTTCGGCTGGACGATCAGCGCCTGGCTGTGGCTGACGGTGATCTTCGCCAACCTGGCGGAGGCGGTCGCCGAGGGCCGCGGCAAGGCGCAGGCCGACACCCTGCGCAAGGCCAAGACCGACACCGTCGCCCGCCGGCTGCTCCAGGACGGATCCGAGGAGCAGGTTCCGGGCACCGCGCTGACCATCGGCGACCTGGTGGTCTGCGAGGCCGGCGACGTCATCCCCGGTGACGGTGACGTCGTCGAGGGTGTCGCCTCGGTCGACGAGTCGGCGATCACCGGTGAGTCCGCTCCGGTGATCCGCGAATCCGGCGGCGACCGCAGCGCGGTGACCGGCGGCACGAAGGTGCTGTCCGACCGGATCGTCATCAGGATCACCACCAAGCCCGGTGAGACCTTCATCGACCGGATGATCAACCTGGTCGAGGGCGCGGCCCGGCAGAAGACGCCGAACGAGATCGCGCTGAACATCCTGCTGGCGTCGCTGACGATCGTGTTCCTGCTGGCCTGTGCCACGCTGCCGCCGTTCGCGGACTACGCGGGCACGCATCTGACGATGGTGGTTCTCGTCGCCCTGCTGGTCTGCCTGATCCCGACCACCATCGGCGCCCTGCTCTCCGCGATCGGCATCGCGGGCATGGACCGCCTGGTGCAGCGCAACGTGCTGGCCATGTCGGGCCGTGCGGTGGAGGCCGCCGGCGACGTCTCCACCCTGTTGCTGGACAAGACCGGCACGATCACGTTCGGCAACCGGCAGGCCGCCGAGTTCCTGCCGGTGCGCGGCACCACCGAGGCGGAGGTCGCCGACGCGGCGCAGCTGTCCTCGCTGGCCGACGAGACCCCCGAGGGGCGGTCGATCGTCGTCCTGGCGAAGGAGAAGTACGGACTGCGTGAACGCCACCAGGGCGAGCTGGCCGGCGCCGAGTGGATCGAGTTCACCGCCCAGACGCGTATGTCGGGTGTGGACGTCGACGGGCACCGGATCCGCAAGGGCGCGGCCGGCTCGGTCATCGCGTGGGTCGGGGAACTGGGCGGAACCGTCGCCGAGGACGCCGACGCGATCGCCAACCGCATCTCCGAGGCCGGTGGTACGCCCCTGCTGGTCGCCGTCCAGGACGACCTGGGTGCACGCGTCCTCGGTGTCATCCACCTCAAGGACGTCGTCAAGGACGGCATGCGGGAGCGGTTCGAGGAACTGCGCCGGATGGGCATCAAGACGGTCATGATCACGGGTGACAACCCGCTGACCGCCAAGGCGATCGCCGAGGAGGCGGGGGTCGACGACTTCCTCGCGGAGGCCACCCCCGAGGACAAGATGGCCCTCATCAAGCGGGAGCAGGCGGGCGGCAAGCTGGTCGCCATGACCGGTGACGGCACCAACGACGCCCCGGCGCTCGCGCAGGCCGACGTCGGCGTGGCGATGAACACCGGGACGTCGGCCGCGAAGGAGGCCGGCAACATGGTCGACCTCGACTCCAACCCGACCAAGCTGATCGAGATCGTCGAGATCGGCAAGCAACTCCTGATCACCCGGGGCGCGTTGACGACGTTCTCCATCGCCAACGACGTCGCGAAGTACTTCGCGATCATCCCGGCGCTGTTCGCGGCCGTCTACCCGGGCCTGGACAAGCTGAACATCATGCACCTGTCCTCGCCGGACTCCGCGATCCTCTCCGCCGTCGTCTTCAACGCGCTGATCATCATCGCGCTGGTGCCGCTGTCCCTGAAGGGCGTCCGGTACCGGCCCATGAGCGCGGACAAGATGCTGCGCCGCAACCTCGGTATCTACGGCATCGGCGGACTGATCGCCCCCTTCATCGGCATCAAGATCATCGATTTGCTCATCTCCCTCATCCCCGGGCTGTAATTTCCCAAAGGCGTGCTGATCACCATGAACAACTCCGTAATCAACACCGCCCGGTTGCTCGGTGCGGGCCTCAGGGCACTGCTCGTGCTGACCCTGGTGACGGGCGTCATCTACCCGCTGGTGGTGACCGGTATCGCCCAGGCGGCGTTCCACGACAAGGCGAACGGCTCCGAGGTCACGGCGGACGGCAAGGTCGTCGGCTCCTCGTTGATCGGGCAACAGGGGTACAGCCCCGCGTACTTCCAGTCCCGCCCGGCGAACGGCCTCGGCACGAACAGCGTCAACACCCGGTACAAGCTCATCCTGTCGGGCGCCACCAACCTGTCTGCGGACAGCAAGGTGCTTCTCAAGCAGGTCGACGACGCCAGGGCCAAGGTGGTCAAGGACAACTCGGTCCCCGGCTACACCGTCGAGCCGGCCGACGTCCCCGCCGACGCCGTCACCTCCTCCGGCTCCGGCCTGGACCCGGCCATCTCCCCGGCCTACGCCGAACTCCAGGCGCACCGGGTCGCCGCCAAGAACGGCCTGCCCGTCGCCCAGGTGGAGAAGCTGGTGAAGGACCACACCGAGGGCCGCACCCTGGGCTTCTTGGGCGAGCCCCGCGTGAACGTCCTGGAACTCAACATCGCGCTCAAGGACCTCGTGGCGAAGCGCTGACGGGATCACGCGACGTGCGCGGGAGTCGGCGGTCGGGCAGAGAGCCCGAGTCCGTCGACTCCCGCTGTCATGACGTCGGCGGTTCACTCCCGGCGCCCTCGGCCCGTCGTAGGAGAGGAAAGGCACACCCATGACCAGGGTGCTCGTGGTGGAGGACGACCCGCAGCTCGTACGGGCCCTCGTGATCAACCTGCGGGCGCGCCACTACGGTGTCGACGCGGCCCCCGACGGCGCGACGGCCCTGCGCCTGGCCGCCGCCCGTCAGCCGGACGTGGTCCTGCTGGACCTCGGCCTGCCCGACATGGACGGCGTCGACATCATCAGGGGCCTCCGTGGCTGGACCCGCGTCCCGATCATGGTCCTGTCCGCCCGCCGGTCGTCCGACGAGAAGGTCGCGGCCCTCGACGCGGGCGCCGACGACTACGTCACCAAGCCGTTCAGCATGGACGAGCTGCTCGCCCGGCTGCGCGCCGCCGTCCGCCGCACCGAGGACACGCCGCTGGTCGCCGAGACGACACTGGTGCAGACGGACGAGTTCACCCTCGACCTGGTCGCCAAGAAGGCCGTCCGGCACGGCCGCGACGTCCGGCTGACGCCGACCGAATGGCACCTGCTGGAAATCCTGGTCACCAACCCCGGCCGGCTGATCACCCAGAAGCACCTGCTCCAGGAGGTCTGGGGCGTCTCCCACAGCACCAAGACCAACTACCTGCGCGTCTACATGGCCCAGCTGCGGCGCAAGCTGGAACCGGACCCCGCCCATCCCCGCCATCTCATCACCGAGCCCGGCATGGGGTACCGCTTCGAGGAATGACATGGCACGCGGCTTGTGCGCCGGGTACGCCGCCCGGCGGAGGGGTCAGGCGGCGTAGCAGAGGGCACCAGGGGCGGCCGGGGCCGGGCCGGGCGCCACGGTCGCGGGCACGGGGCGGACGGTGGCCGCGTCCTGCGAGCGGTTCCGCGCGAAGACGACGAGGCGCAGGACCGCGAACCGTGCGACGCCCGCGAGTGCGGAGGCGGACAGGTAGACGACCTGCTCCAGCAGTGCACCGGGTGTCGCCGCCACCTGCCGCAGGACGAGCATCGCCACGCAGGTCGCCGCGTACGCGGCCGTCGCGGACCCGGCCGACTGCACATGCTGGCGCCAGGTGGCGCGCCCACCCGCGCCGAAGGTGAAGCGGGCGTGCATCTCGGTGGCGAGGAGTGTGGAGACCACGGTGATCAGGGCGTTGGCGAGGACCCAGGGCATGAAGGCGGCGAAGGACGCCACGGCGACGCTGGAGGCGAGCCCCACCCCGCCGCCGCACAGCACGAAGCGGGCGAATGCACCGGCCGCCGACTGGTGCCCGCTGTGTGCTGTCTCCATGGTTCGACCCCTTCGATGGCTCGCTCTGCGAAGTGCGCACCCTCCTGCCGCGCGAGGCGAAGGGCTGCTTGCGTGGCGCCATAGTGGCACATGAGTGGCGCCAGGGAGAGTCATTTGCGGGATGCGGTGACATCAAAGGTGGTGCGACGCCTATGACGGCCCCCGCTGGAAGGGTCGGAGACGCGGGCATGGCGAGGGGGCCCTCGCTCGCTCCTGGGCCGGCGATCGCTGTGGCGGTGATGCCCGTGCGCGTCCTTCTCGCCGTGCTTCCGCAGGTCATAGCAGTCGGAGTAGGTGTGGCGCGCAATCCGTCTCTCACGGGACTTGCATCTGGTGCCATGGTGGCGCCAGAATGACGCCATGGACCTCACGCCGTATGTCGACAACCTCCGCCGCGAACTCACGGTGGCCGCCGAAGCCGGAGGCGAAGAAGCCCGCGCGCTGGCCGAGCGGCTCACCGCACCCCTGGAGTCGGCGACCCGACTGGCAATGCTCAACGTGCTCTCCGCCGCGATGGACGAGATCACCCGCGAACTCGCCCCCGGCTCGGTCGACGTACGGCTGCGCGGGCTCGACCCGGACTTCGTGGTGACGCGGCCGGCGCGCGACGAGGCGTACGAGGACAGGAGCGCGCCCGCCGAACCGCTCACGGCACCGGCACCGGCGCCGGCCGACGGCGACGAGGGTGGCACCGCCCGCGTCAATCTGCGCCTGCCCGCTCACCTGAAGGCGCGCGCCGAGGAGGCCGCGAACCGCGAGGGCCTGTCGGTCAACGCATGGCTGGTACGAGCCGTGTCGGCCGCGGTCGGCGGTGGCACTCCGTCCCGTACGGCGGAGAAGCCCCGCACCACCCGCACTGTCGGACAGAGCTTCACGGGCTGGGCGCGCTAGCCGCACCTCGCCCCCCACTGCACCTACACCACGTCCCACCAGCAGGGACGCCACGAAGACACAAGAGGACGGAACAGCCATGCCTTCTTTCGACACTCCCCAGCCGATCTCGGTCACCGCCAACGTGGCCGCCGGTTCGATTCAGTTCTCCGCGAGCGACCGCCGCGACACGGTCGTCGAGGTGCGGCCCCGCGACCCGAAGAAGGACAAGGACGTGCGGGTCGCCGAGCACACCGAGGTCACCTACGCGAGCGGCGTGCTGACCATCAGGACGCCCAAGGGGCGCTACCTCGTCGGTCCCACCGGCAGCGTCGACGTGACGGTGGAACTGCCCACCGGCTCGCACGTGGACACGACCGGCTCCTGGACCCAGGTGCTCGGTGAGGGACGGCTCGGCGAGGTCCGCGTGAAGACGTCGTCGGGTGACGTCCGCATGGACGCCACGGGACCGCTGCAGCTGACCGCCTCGCACGGCTCGATCACCGTGGACCAGGTCGAGGGTCTGGCCGAGATCACCACCAGCTCCGGCAGCCTGCGCCTCGGCGTGGTGGACGGCCCGGCGGTCCTGAAGAACTCGCACGGCTCCACGACCGTCGGCACCGCGACCGGCGAACTGCGGGTGAACGGCGCCAACGGCGACATCGACATCCAGCGCGCGGAGAGCTCGGTCACCGCGACCACCGCCCACGGCACCCTGCGCGTGGGCGACGTGGCCCGAGGCACCATCCAGCTGGAGACCTCCTACGGCGCCATCGACGTCGGCGTCCGCGAGGGCTCGGTCGCCTGGCTCGACGTCAGCTCGGGCAACGGGCAGGTGCGCAACACGCTCGCCGCGTCCGAGAGCCCGGAGGAGACCGAGGAGACGGTCTCGGTTCGCGCCCGGACCCGCTACGGCAACATCGACGTGCGCCGCGCCCGGATCTGAGCCGCCCGAGCCCCTGCCCCGCAAAGACCGCTTCCCCGCCCACCATTCCTTCGAACGGAGGCACCCGTGCCCTCTTTTGGCATGCCCACGTCTAGTCAGGGTGATGGTCACCCGTCACCGGTCGCCGTCTCCGCCGTCGGGCTGCGCAAGTCGTACGGCGACAAGGCCGTCCTCGACGGGATCGACCTCGCCATCCCGGCCGGGACCGTGTTCGCGCTGCTCGGCCCGAACGGCGCCGGCAAGACCACTGCCGTGAAGATCCTCTCCACGCTCATCGCGGCCGACGGCGGCCACGCCCAGGTCGCGGGTCACGACCTGGCCGCCGAACCGCAGGCGGTGCGTGCCGCTATCGGTGTCACCGGACAGTTCTCCGCCGTCGACGGGCTGATCACCGGTGAGGAGAACATGCTCCTCATGGCGGACCTGCGCCACCTGTCCAGGCGGAAGGGGCGGCAGGTCACCGCCGAACTGCTGGAGCGCTTCGACCTCACCGAGGCGGCGAAGAAGCCCGCTTCCACCTACTCCGGCGGCATGAAGCGCCGCCTCGACATCGCCATGACCCTGGTCGGAAGCCCGCAGATCATCTTCCTCGACGAGCCGACCACCGGCCTCGACCCGCGGGCCCGCCACAACATGTGGCAGATCATCCGCGAACTCGTCAACGGCGGAGTCACCGTCTTCCTCACCACCCAGTACCTGGAGGAGGCCGACGAACTCGCCGACCGCATCGCCCTGCTGAACGGCGGCAGGATCGCCGCCGAGGGCAGCGCCGACGAGCTGAAGCGGCTCATCCCCGGCGGGCACGTCCGGCTCCGCTTCTCCGACCCGGCCGCCTACCGGTGCGCCGCCTCGGCCGTGCGCGAGGCCGGCCGGCACGACGAGTCGCTGTCGTTGCAGATCCCGAGCGACGGCAGCCAGCGCGAGCTGCGCTCCATCCTCGACTGGATGGACTCCCTCGGCATCGAGGCGGACGAGCTGACCGTACACACCCCCGACCTCGACGACGTGTTCTTCACGCTGACCGACTCCGGCACGCCTGGCAGGACCAAGGAGGATGTCCGATGAGCTCTCTCTCCCTCGCCGTGCGCGACTCGTCCACGATGCTGCGCCGGAATCTGCTGCACGCCCGGCGCTACCCGTCCCTGACGCTGAACCTGCTGCTCACGCCGGTCATGCTGCTGCTCCTCTTCGTCTACATCTTCGGGGACGTGATGAGCGCCGGCATCGGCGGCGGCGGGGCCGACCGCTCGCGGTACATCGCCTATCTCGTACCCGGCGTCCTGCTGATGACCATCGGCAGCACCACGGTCGGCACCGCGGTCTCCGTCTCCAACGACATGACCGAAGGCATCATCGCCCGCTTCCGCACGATGGCGATCCACCGCGGCTCCGTGATCATCGGGCACGTCGTCGGCAGCGTGCTGCAGTCGGTCATCAGCGTGGTCCTCGTCGGCGCCGTCTCCGTCGCGATCGGCTTCCGCTCCGTCGACGCCGGCTTCCTGGAATGGGCCGCGGCGTTCGGGCTGCTCGTGCTCTTCGCCACGGCACTCACCTGGATCGCGGTAGGCATGGGCCTGGTCAGTCCGAACGCCGAGGCCGCGAGCAACAACGCCCTGCCGCTGATCTTCCTGCCGCTCATCTCCAGCACCTTCGTCCCCGTCGAGGCGATGCCGGGCTGGTTCCAGCCGATCGCCGAGTACCAACCGTTCACCCCGGCCATCGAGACCCTGCGGGGACTGCTGTTGGGCAGCGAGATCGGCCGCAACGGGTGGCTGGCCGTGGCGTGGTGCCTGGGCCTGGCCGTGCTCGGCTACGCCTGGTCGAAGTCGGTGTTCAACCGCGACCCGAACTGAGCCGGCTGTCGATGTTGACCCAGATGGTCTTGCCGCGCCCGGTGGGGGTGTTGCCCCACTGGGTGGCCAGGGCGTCGACGATGAGGAGTCCGCGTCCGTGTTCGGCGTGCTGGTTGGTGTCGGGGGCGAGGGTGATGGGGGTGGGGATGGGCGGCGTGGGGTCGGTGTCATGGATTTCGAGGCGCAGGTGGTCGGGGTACTCACGGAGGCGGAGGTCGACGTCACTGTCGGCGTGGATGAGGGCGTTGGTGACGATCTCCGAGGTGAGGAGCTGCGTGTCGTCGATGAGGTCGTCCAGCCCCCAGGTGTGAAGGCTGTCGGTGATGAACTGCCGCGCGGACTTGACGGCGTTGAGGTCGTGGCGGTGGAAGTGGATGTCGGTGATACGGCGGTTGGGGCCGGGGCGGGGACCTTCGTAGTGGGCGATGAGGAGGGCGATGTCGTCGTGGTGGGTGTGGTGGGCGGTGGCCTGGTCGATGAGGTGGTCGGCGAGGTGATCGAGGGTGTCGGGTGGGGGCGTGAGGAGGGTGCGCGTGTAGGGGCTGGTGTCCAGGGGGCGGTTTTCGGTGAGGCCGTCGGTGTAGAGCAGCAGAAGGGTGTGGGGGGCGAGGGGGATGTCGGTGGTGGTGTAAGGGGTGTCGGGGTTGATGCCGAGTGGGAGGCCTGGGGGGAGGCGTGGGCTGGTCAGGACCCCGTCGGACGTGCGGAAGACGGGTGGGGGGTGCCCGGCGGTGGCGATTTCCGCGGTTCCGGTGGTGGTGTCGAGATTGATGAGACAGCAGGTGGCCATGAGGTCGGTGTCGAGCTCGCTGAGGAGCCGGTTGGCGCGGGTGAGGGTGATGCCGGGGGTATGGCCTTCGGCGGTGTAGGCGCGGACGGCACTTCTGAGTTGGCCCATCACGATGGTGCTGTCGATGCTGTGGCCTTCGACGTCGCCGACCACGAGGGAGATGCTGCCGCCGGGCAGGGGGATCATGTCGTACCAGTCGCCGCCGAGCCCCGCGGTGGAGGGGGCTGGGACGTAGCGGGCGGTCGTGATCATGCCGGGGACTTCCACGAGGTGGCGGGGGAGGAGCTTCTTCTGAAGGTTCTCGGCGAGTTGGCGGGCGTTCTCGGTGAGGGTGGCGCGTTCGAGGGCGGCTCCGAGGAAATCCATCATGAGCATGGTGACGGCTTGTTCTTCGGCGCTGAAGGTGCGGGGGTGGGGAAAGCCGAGGGTGCACACGCCCACGGGGTGGTTGTGGAGGGTGATGGGGAGGTAGGCGGTCGCTTCGAGGTCGTCGTCCACGGCGTGGGGGTAGCGCTCGAGGAGGCTGTGGCGGTCTTCGAAGTACAGGGGGGTCCGGGTGTGCAGGGCGTGGGCGTCGGGGCGGTGGCCGGTGGCGGCGGCACCGTGGAGGAGGCGGAGCGCGGTGGTGGGGTACGCGCTGTGGCCGGCGACCCATAGCCGGCCGTCCTTGAGCGTGTGAACGAGGAAGGCCGTGGCGCCGAACGGGGTCATGATGCGATGGCGGGTGACGGTCATGACGTCGCTGACGCTGGTGGCTTCGTTGAGTTCGGCGGCCAGCTGGTGGAGCTGGTACATGAAGCTGACCTCGGCGGAACCGGGGCGGTCGGGCAGGCCCCAGCCGATGTTGGTGTCCGCTGGTGGCCTCGATGTGTGCCGGTAGAAGGGGAGCAGGGCGGGTTTGGCTCCCGCGCGCATGCCGACCGCGTGGTCGGCCAGGGTGTCCAGGGTGCGGGCCAGGGTGTCCGTCCTGTCGTGCAGCCAGGCCATGTCGCGGGTGTGCAGGGGGTCGGTGCGGGGTGGGACCCAGACGAAGGTGAGGACGCCGAGACGGCCGTGATCGGTGTCGATGGGCAGGGAGATGACGGAGTAGGGGAAGGGGACACGGCCGGCGAGTCGCATGCCGGGAGAGGAAGTGTCCGTGGTGGCGAAGCCGGCTGTGGCCACGGTGCCGGTGCGGTAGGCCACGGCGGTGGCGTAGGGCTCGTCGATGTCGATGTGCTCGGGCATGGTGTAGATCGTCGGCTGGGCCCCGCCGATGATCACGGTGCGCAGGGTGTGGGAGTCGTCCGCGAGGAGGTAGACCAGGCCTGTGTTCGCGCCGAGGTGTTCGATGACCTCCCGCAGGGTGTCGGCGAGGACGCAGTCCCGGTGCAGGGTGGTGTAAGGGTCTGTCTGGTCGGTCATGGACGTGCCCCCACGTCGAGAACCTGTCTGGGACAGGGGTGAGGCGGGATGTCAGACGCCTTTTCCATGCTCTCTCCGGCGGGGGACGGGCGCATCCGTCCGTCACCGTGGTGGTCGGCGTCTGCGAGTGTGCGGTGGTGTCAGGTGGCGGGTGTGGAGTGTGTGGCGGTGGGTGCCCACTCGTCAGGGACGATGACGAGGGGCGTTGCGGCGTTGCGGATGCAGTACCGGTCGGACGAAGGGCGCAGCCAGGCCAGTGTGTGCCGGTGGCGCGGGCCGATCACCAGCAGGTCGTGCGGGCCGTGCGCCAGGTGCGCCAGGACGGGTCCGAGGACGCCCCTCTCGACCCGGCGCTCCAGTGGCAGGCCCTCGGGCAGGCCGGCACGCCTGCACGCGGTGTCGAGCAGGGACTGTGCCGATGCTTTCTGCGATGCGTCGAGTTCCGGGCAGGGCATCGTGCGTTCGGCGATGTCTCCGCCGTAGGGGCTCCATACCGTGACAGCGACGAGGACGGCATCGCGCCGTCGGGCTTCCTCGGCTGCGTACTGCAACGTCACGACGCTTTGCCTGTGGTCGTCCACGCCGGCGATGACACGTCCGGGGTGGTCGTTTCGCGCGTTCGACATGGTGTTCTCGCTTTCGGACGAGGGGTTCGGGTCCTTGCTGTCTCGACGCTAGGGGCGCCGTGCGATGCGGTGGGTCCACCATCCGAGGGAGCGGGTGGGTGACGGCCTTGTCATCCGTTCGGCGCGATCCGGGCGCGGACCCTGGGGCCAGGGGCGTGGTGGCGTGGCCGCGTGAAGTGTGGTGGTGCACGGGTCCGGGGGCTGGTGGATGATCGGAGGACCTGGGCGTGTATGCCTCGTCGGCTGGGCATGGCCGGGCCGGGAAAGGGCGCAAGGGGATACAAGGGGATGTCGGATGCCATGCCGCGGTCCGGGGGCGCTCCGAGGCCTGCGTCCGTGCCGGGGGACGGGACCGCGCGCGGGGCGGGTGCCCCGGCGACGGACCGGTCGGTGCGTCTCGGGGTGCTGCTCGCACTGGTCGGCGGCGGTCTGGACGCCTATACGTTCATCAGCCGCGGGGGAGTCTTCGCCGGTGCGCAGACTGGCAATGTGGTGCTGCTCGGGGTGGCGGCCGCACAGCGGCACTGGTGGCAGGCACTGGGCCATGTCCCTCCGCTGGTTGCCTTTCTGGTAGGGGTCCTGGTCGCCGAGACGCTCAGGAGGCCGAGGGTGGCGGCGGTGCTGCGCCGGCCGGCGTGTGTGGCCATGACGCTGGAGATCCTGGTGCTCGCGGCGGTCGGTCTGATTCCCGCCAGTGCGCCTGATGCGCTGGTCACCGTCCTGGTCGCCTTCATGGCTTCGGTACAGATGTCGACGTTCCGCACGCTCGTCGATGCTGTCTACAACAGCACGATGACCACCGGGAATCTCCGGTCGGCCATGCAGAACGCCTATGCGGCCGTGGTTGCCGGGGACCGGGAGGCCGGGCGGCGGGCGGGGCAGTTCGCCTGTGTGGTCCTGGCGTTCCTCGCGGGAGCGTTCGGCGGCGGCTGGCTGACCTTCGTCTGGGGAGTGCGTGCGGTCTGGGCCGCGTGCGTGGTGCTGGCGGTGGGTCTGTGCCTGTTCGTCCACGACGAGCGCATCGCGCGCAGGCCCGGCAGGCCCGGCAGGCCCGACAGTCCCGGCGGCTCCGGTGGCTCCGGTGAGGCGGGGCGCTGAGGGGTGCCTGTGGGGCGGCTGTCCGGCGGTGGTGTGGCGGTGTCGTGGCGAGGACGGGTGGTCAGGGGCGGGTGGTCAGCGAAGGGGCGGGCGTGGGGGCGGCGGCGACGGGGGTGTCGTCGTGTGGCGCTGCAGTTGTCGTGTCTGGTGGATCAGGGTGAGGAGGACGGAGGTGAGCAGGGCGGCGGCCGTGCCGATCGCGGGGGCGCCGACAAGGCGGGTCATGATCGCGCCGCCCGCGGCGCCGACCACGAACGCGGCGACGATCGTGCCGTAGCGTCCCGCGCGGCGCGCGTCCGCCGGTTCTCTGCTGGTCATCCACTGATGCGCGGCGACGAGGGCCTTGAGGAGGTTCCCGCTCTCAGCCAGGGTGGTGTACGGGGCGTCGCGCAGTGTGGTGAAGGTGGAGAACTGCAGTGCGGCCACGAACGACACCGTGACCGTGGTGATCTCCTCCGGCAGGTCGGCGGGCAGCGCGGCGATGGCCGCCAGAGCCGTGATCTGCAGGGTGAGTACGAGCCGCAGTGGCCGGCGTACCCGTCGTTCCACCCGCGGCAGGCCGAGTACCTCCACGAGCAGGACGCCGACGCTGAAGGCGACGATCGGCACCAGCAGAAGGACCGCCGGGCGCCAGTGCCGGGCCGTGGCCTGCACGCACAACAGCAGGAAGTTGCCCGACTGCAGGTTGGCGAAGACGTGGTGGCGGATGAACGTGTACGCGTCGAGGAATCCGCCGACGGCGGCCAGCTGCGCCCCGACGGCAAGGGTGTCGGGGCGCCGGTGGATTGTGGCCATGTAGGACAGCATGCATGAGGGGGCCCGTCCGGCCGGGGGCGGACACCCGGGACTGAGCAGGTGGCGGGGTGGTTATTCGAGGAGGCCGCGTCGCATGGCTTCCGCGACCGCGGCGGCTCGGTCGGACACTTTCAGTTTCTCGTAGAGGCGTTGGGTGTGTGTTTTGACGGTGCTGGTGCCGAGGAACAGTTCCTGCGCGATCTGGGGAATGCTGAGACCGCGGGCCATGCCGGTGAGGACCTGTCGTTCGCGCTCACTGAGCGTGGGGGTGTTCTGGGAACGGCGCAGGCGGATTTCTTCGGCGAGTCCGCCGGTGACCTCGGGCGGTACGACGGTCTGGCCGCGGGAGATCGCCCGGACGGCCTCGACGACTTCGGAGCGTTTGCTGTCCTTGGTGAGAAAGCCCGCGGCTCCTTCTTCTATGGCCCGGTACACCGAGGAACTGTCGGTGAATGCGGAGAGCAGGAGTACCCGGGTCGGGGCGTGGTCTCGCACGAGGGCGTGGAGGACCGCGATTCCGTCGAGGTCGGGCATGCGTAGGTCCAGTACGGCGACTTCCGGTTCTTCGCGGCGGATGATGTCCAGTGCTTCCCGGCCGTTCTCGGCTTCGGCCACTACGTCGATGAATCCGCTCAGTTGCAGCGCGCGTGAGATGCCTTCCCGGAACAGGGGGTGGTCGTCGGCGATGACCACGGTGATGCGGGCGGGATTCGGCGTTGCCACGGCGATCGGACCTTTCGTCTGCAGGTGCCGCTGTATATGGGGTCGACCGGCTGATCTTCGATGGCTTGAATCAAGCGTAGGTGAGTTTCGTCGTCGGGGGGCGTACCGCTGGTGAAGGGCTATCTCCGTGGAAGGACGGCTTCTACGGTGGTGCCGCCGTCGGTGTTGGTGCGCACGCTGAAGGTGCCTCCCATGCCTTCGATCCGTGCGCGGTGCGAGGCGATCCCGATGTGTCCCGATGACAGGCTGTGGGCCATGGCGTGGGGTGCCATGCCGACGCCGTCGTCGGCGACCGTCAGCCGTACGCTTCCCGGTCCGTCTTCCTGCAGGGTCACGGTGACGTTCTTCGCCTGGGCATGCTTGACGACGTTCTCCAGGATTTCGCGGGCCAGCCAGAACAGCGGCCGGTCCGCCGAACCAGCGGTGGTGATGCCGGAGCGGACCTGTGCGTGGAATTTACCCCGCTCGGATGCCTGCTGGGTCAATTGTTCCAGGGCGGGTACCAGACCTCCGGAGACCAGGACTTCGGGATGCAGGGTCCGTACCGACGAGCGGAGCTGTCTGCTCGCCGTGGTGAGCGCCTGGTCGGCACGGCGCAGGGCGTCGGCCGCTTCGGGAGTGGATGCCGCCTCGTCGATGAAGTGCCTGGCCGCCAGGATGTTCTGCAGTGCTCCGTCGTGCAGCACCTCGGCGATCTTCCGCTGTTCTCTTTCTTCGGCCGCCATTATGCGCTCCAGCAGCCGCAGGCGGTGTTCGGCCAGCTGTCTGATCGACCTGACCCGGTGCTGCTGGACGTCCGACAGAAGGACGCAGCCCGCGCAGACCACCAGGATGAACAGCGTATGGACGAGGGTGAAATGCCAGTACGGCTGTTGCAGATGCCCGATTCCGGTACCGACGGCGTAGCTCGCCGCGGCCAGCACCCCCGACGCAGCGGTGAGGGCCGGCCTCATCTGGAACGAGGCGAGAACGGGTATGAACAGAAAAATGTCGGCCGATATCGGCGAGCTCCAGTTCGGGTCGGAGAAGTTCCCGGAAACCGCCGTCAGCGCGGTCAGCAATGTCAGGTCGACCAGCGGGTACACCCAGCCCGGCAAGGGCCTGTAGGACTTCCAGGCCGCCCACAGCGCCCGAAAGGTCCAGGCCGTGTAGGCGGCGGCCAGCCCCACCGACAGCTGCAGCTGCTCGGAGGGTGGGAACACCGCCAGGTCCGCCGCGAACGCGATGACGACGGCGATACGGAGCATCGCCTGCCATCGGAAGGCCCGCTGCAGGTGCAGGGCAGGCATCTCGGCTGCGCTTGCGTGTTCGGGCGGGCGGCCTTCAGCGGGCCCGAACGCGTCCGGAGGTGTCATGGCGTCCTCTTCCGGGCCGCTTCACCGTCGGGATGACAATTTTATGCCGTAGGGAGCACGCAGGGCGGCGGGTATGCGGCTGACCAGGACGAGCCACCCCCGCCTGACCAGCCGAATTCCGGCCCACCCCCGCCGCGGCGACGCGCTCCGCCCGCCTGCTGTGCGGAGTCGGACCGCGCCGACCTGGCCGTGAAGGGGGCTGCTCAGGCCGGGGTCACCGGGGCCTGGAGTTCGGTCACCCAGTCGTCGCGGTTCTGGGGGCACTCCAGGTTGATCTCGCGGGGGTATCCGACGGACCGGTAGCCGCTGGCGTCGATCCAGCGGGTCAGTGTCTGGGCGGTGGGCAGCACTGTGTCCATCGCGCCGCGGTGCACGATGGTCGCGGCGGTTCGAGGCTGGGCAGGTCGTGAATGCGCACGGTGCCGTCCCGGGGCGGGGCACTGACCTGGACGGCGGCGTGGACGCTGATCCTTCCGTCGCCTTCGGGGGCGTCCTCGTAATAGGCGACGCCGGGGCCGGTGGGGGCGATGCCGGCGGCGTCAAGGCGCCGGAACAGCTCGTCGTAGAGCGGTGTGATGACGGGACCGATGTCCGCGGGGTCGAAACTCGCGGCGGTCGAGGTCAGCTCGGCCACTCGGATGGTGGGGACACGTTTGAGGACGACGTCGTTGGTGGGCATGCGCCCCTCGCTCTCGATCGCTCGGAGCCTGGCCTCGACCTGGACCAGCCGTGCCTGCGCGGCCGCGACGGCGGTCTCCAGTTCGGCCCGCCGCAGTCGCAGCATGCCGCGCAGTTCCTCGGCTCCGGTTTTCGCGTCCACGATGCTGCCGACCTGGTGGAGCGTGAAGCCGAGGTCTTTGAGCGCGATGATCCGGTTGAGGCGGGCGAGCTGGGCGGCGGTGTAGTAGCGGTAGCCGCTGGCGGGGTCGACATGGGCCGGACGCAGCAGTCCGGTGGCGTCGTAGTGACGCAGCATCCGCACTGAGACACGGCCGTGCCGGGCGAAGTCTCCGATGGTGAACATGATGGCTCCGAGCTGACCGCCTGACACGGTGTGAGGGTCAAGACGCTACCCGGCGCTCGGCACACCTCGGACACAAGGGGGTATGTCGAGTCGGGGTGCGGAAGGGGCACACGGTCGTCAGGCGCGCCAGGTAACCCGGGAGGCCGAGCGTAGGAGCCCGGGAACCTAGGAGCCCAGGAGCCCAGAACAGGATGGTTTCACCGGGGCCGGCCGTCACCGGTGGCCGTCACGGGGGGTTGGCCGCCATCCGGCAGGCGCCTGTCGCGGCACCACCCGCGACACCGGCCTCGGTCAGGGCGTTCACGCAGCCCCGCAGGTCGTTGTGCACACCTCGGGTGCACGCCGCTGTGACGGCGTCCGAGACGCCGACACCCGCATGCTGGACCATTTTGGTGCAGGCGGGGATGTCCGCCTGGGCGGCGGGTGCGGTGAGCGCCACGCCACCCAGGGCGATGGTCGCAGCGGTCAGGACGCCGCAGACACGGGAGAAGAAAGGGGCCGACATGCGCATGGAAAGCACCTGCTTTGCGGATGTGTCGGAGAGAAACGCGGATTCAGGCACGCCGGGCGGCAGACGCGGCCGGTAAAAGGCCGTAGGGCCCCGATCCCCCGCCCCGTCGCCTCGGCGGGACCGCCCCTCCTTCGTCCGACGCTAGAACACCCCACCCCCGCCCGCACGTTGACCCGAGGGCCGGAAGTCGCACACCTCTCCCACCGGTACGGATGCCCTCCGTCGCTGGACCACGGCCGGCTGACCAGGTGAGCCTCAGCCTTTCCTCCGGGCTCGAAGGTCTTCACCGGCCGTTTCGGGCGGTGCGTTCGGCGTGCCGCGCCAAGAGGGCAACCCGCTTTTCCGCCGCGGCCCGGACCGGATACGCCCCGAAGAACTCTCCACAGGGGTTGTAGACCTCGAATCGGTCGGCTATCTGCTGAATCATGAAACCGCCTCGACTGCGAGCGGGCGGGTACTGAATGGTCATGATTCCGATCCTTCTTCCGGCATTGCGGCTGGGCGGGGGAGGACTTCTCAGGAGCCCGTCGAAGGGGACCTGCTCACAGTCTGGACAAGGTCCCCGGCCCGTCTGATCAACCGACCGGTGGAGCGGGCGGGGGATCGCGCTGTAGACGGCACGGAGGACACCGCGAGGCCGGATGGGTGGGCGGCCCGGCGCCGACTGCGCGGCGAACCCCGGTGAAGGAGTTCTCCGGTCCCCACCGCCTGTCGGCCGTCATTTCCGCCTCTGGCACGGCGAACGCTCGGTCTTCGCGGCGGGGCGGCACTTCGGTGACGGGGTCCGGGGCGCTGCGCCGGGTGAACGCCCACAGCACCAGCCCGAGGCAGCTGAACGCGGCACCCAGCGCGCATACGGCACCCCAGCCGGCCACGCTGTAGAGGGTGGTCGCGGCGATGGCACCGGTTGCGCTGCCGATCGAGTAGAAGACCATGTATCCGCCGATCAGCCGGCTGCCCGCGTCGGGGCGCACCGCGTAGATCAGTGTCTGGTTGGTGACATGGACCGCCTGCACGGCGAGGTCGAGAAGGATCACCCCGACGACGAGGGCCCAGAGCGAGCTGCGGATGAAGGCCAGGGGCAGCCACGAGGCGGCGAGCAGTGCCAGGGCGAGTCCCGTGGTCCGACGGGGAAGACCGCGGTCGTTCAGACGGCCCGCCGCGGCCGCGGCCAGGGCGCCGGCCACACCGATCAGTCCCAGCGCCCCGATGGCGCTGTGGGGCAGGAAGTACGGGGCCTCGCTGAGCGGCAGCGCGACGCTGCTCCACAGGGTGCTGAAGGCGGCGAAGATCAGCAGACCGAACACGGCCCGGAGCCGCAGCAGCCGTTCCTGCGCGAACAGGGTGATCGTGGAGTGCAGGAGCTGTCCGTAGCGCAGGGTCGTGGGCGGAGCCGTACCGGGGCGTGGCAGCACTCGGTGCAGGATCAGGGCGAGCAGCGCGGTGAGCGATGCCGAGGAGAGGTAGACGGAGCGCCAGCCCGCGAGATCGGCGACGAGGCCGGATGCGGTCCGGGCGAGCAGGATGCCGATGACCACGCCGCTGGTGACCAGACCGACGACCCGTCCGCGTTCGGCGGGAGGGGCCAGTGAGGCCGCGAAGGCCACCAGTGTCTGCGTGACGACCGCGAGAAGCCCTGTCGCGGCCATGCCCGTGAGCAGGATCGCCGCCGTGTGGGCCGCGGCCACCACCGCCAGCGCCACCACCAGGAGCAGCAGTTGGGCCACGATGAGCCGTCTGCGGTCCGCCACGTCGCCCAGCGGCGCGAGGAAGAAGAGCCCCAGCGCGTATCCGATCTGTGTGAGGGTGACCACGCTGCCGATCAGTGCCGGGCTCATGGCGAGGTCGTGACCCATGGTCACCAGGAGCGGCTGGGAGAAGTAGACGTTGGCCACCGCTGCCCCGCAGGCGACGGCGAAGAGTGCGACCACGCCACGGGACGGGGCGAACGCGGGACCTGCCCCGCCTGGGCTTCCGTTCGGTCGTGTCACGGTCTCACCGTCTCCGGGCATCGTGCACTCCTCCGCACATTTGGTTGCATCTTGTTACCGAATGACCGTGACGGTAGTCCTGTTGGTAGCATGTTGCAACCAGATGAGAGTGAGGGACGCCATGGTGACCAGGACGCGGTTCGACGACAGCGAGTGCCCCGTTGCCCGGTCGGTGGACGCGATCGGCGACTGGTGGTCCTTGCTGATCGTGCGGGACGCCTTCGACGGAAGCCGGCGCTTCGGGGAGTTCCAGCGCAGTCTCGGCGTGGCGAAGAACATCCTCACCGCGCGTCTTCGCACCCTGGTGGCAGGCGGTGTCCTCGAATCCGTCCCCGCCTCGGACGGCAGCGCCTACCGCGAATACGTACTGACTCCGAAGGGCAGGGCGCTGTTCCCCGTCATCGTGGCACTACGGCAGTGGGGCGAACAGCACTTCTTCGCCCCCGGCGAACCGCACTCGGAATTGGTCGACCGCCGACAGGGGCAGCGCCTCCGGGCGCTCGAAGTACTCTCCGCGGACGGACGAAGGCTGAACCCCGACGACACCACCGTCCACAAGATCTCCCCCCAGTGACCCGAACCCACCCCGGAGACGACCCGACACGAAGCGGCACCCCGCAGAGATCGCCTCCGCGAGGTGCCACATTCCTTCCAACTGTCAGTTCCTACGAGTCACCCCTGGGTGCCTCCCTGGGTGTTCCCGTTGCCGCCGCCCTGGGTGCCTCCCTGGGTGTTGCCATTGCCGCCGCCCTGGGTGCCTCCCTGGGTGTTGCCGTTCCCGCCGCCCTGGGTGCCTCCCTGGGTGTTGCCATTGCCGTTGCCCTGGGTGCCTCCCTGGGTGTTGCCATTGCCGTTGCCCTGGGTGCCGCCCTGGGTGTTGCCGCGGCCGTTGCCCTGGGTGCCGCCCTGGGTGTTCCCGTTGCCGTTGCCCTGGGTGCCGCCCTGGGTGTTGCCGCGGCCGTTGCCCTGCGTGCCGCCCTGGGTGTTGCCGGCCTTGTTGCCCATGTCGTCCTGGTGGCGCTGCTGGTGATGCTGGCTGGACGCGTGCGAAGCCGTGTGGTGGTTCATCGGGGCGGCTTCGGCGCTCGCCATACCGAGGCCGCCGGCGGCCAGAGCGGCGATGCAGGAGATACCGGCGATGCGGGCGGCTATGTGACGTCGAGAGTTGTTCATGGGAAAACCTCTGATTTCTAAGTTCGGGGGGGAATGTCGTTCCCGGTGTCCCGGTGGATGAGCTTGCGTAATTCATTTCAGCCGCTGCGGTGGCTGCCGTGTGTCCCCCGATCGGCGGACCGGACGGCTGACACGTCTGTCGGCCCGTCGGCCCCTCGCCCCGACGACCCGACGACCGAGAAGGGCACACGCCCGGCTTGGGACGGCAGCCTCCGGCCAGGGCCGTACCAGAGTTCGCGCACCCGTACCCGCACCTGAGCCCGGCTCGCCCCGCTGTGGCCGGCCGCCGGAAACGGCAAGGCCCCCGGGCGGCGGTGGGGGACGTAGCACGTCCGCTCACCGGCCCGGGGGCCCCGCTCGTCACGACAGCGGCGGTCTCAAGACCTCATCGCGTCGGCAGCCACCTTGAACGAGTCCGTGATGAGCTGCTCCGTGACCTTCGCGGTGGCCTCCTCGGTGGCCATCTCCAGCGAGGAAGTGATCAGCCTCTTCGTCGTCCCGTCGATGCCCTCGGTGGCACCGGCCGTGCCGCCCTGGGTGTTGTTGGTGCCGCCCTGCGTCGCACCCTGAGTGTTGTTGTCCCCGGCGCCCTGGGTCGCTCCCTGGACGTTGTTGGTGCCGCCCTGGGAGCCGCCCAGGGTGTTGCGGGTGCCGTTCTGCGTGCCGCCCTGGACGTTGTTGGTGCCGCCCTGGGCACCGCCCTGCGCGTTGTCCTTCCCCGCCTGGGTGCCGCCCTGGACGTTGTTGGTGCCGCCCACAGTGCCGCCCAGGGTGTTGTTGCTCCCGCCGGCCTGCATGCCGCCCTGGACGTTGTTGGCCCCGCCCTGGGCAGCGCCCTGGATGTTGTGGTCCCCGCCCTGCGCGGCGCTCTGCGTGTTGCCGATACCGCCCTGGGTGTTGCCGTTGCCGCCCTGCGTGCCGCCCCGGCCGTCATCGACGACCTGGACGTTATTGCTGTTACCGTCCCCGTTGTCGACGATGTCACCGACGAACCCGCCATTATTGACGAACCCGCCGTTATTGAAGATAATAGTATACTTGGCGGAGGGTTCGGGGTCGTAGCGGAATTCCGCGGAAGCCTGGCTCGCTGTTGCGCCCGTCAGTGCCATGGCGGCGGCAAAAGACAGGGTCGTGTAGAGGCCTACCCGTTTCACGGCAGCCCTTTCTTGCGGTAGGTAGCAGATAGGATTTCCTGCCCGACCAAAGTGTCGTAAATCGTCACTCCATATCTAGAGCGACACGGTGATGTCACCCATACAGAGTGCGCACCGGCTCCACCTGTGACCGTACGAAAAACCTGTGCCTCCTTTTCTTTATGCGGTGCTTGGACAGGCCGGTCCGTATTCCCCACGGCCCGGTGCAGGACTGCGCCCATGCCGGTGGACTCGGCGGCCCGTACGCGCAACGGCCCCCGGGCAGGCTGGACATGTGCGGCACCGGCCGGCCGGAGCCGCGGCCTGACGCCCCCTCAGGCCGCTCCGCTCCGGCAGGCCGTGCCGCCGTTCGTCCACGCAGCCGGGACGTGTCGGCGCACGCTCACCGAGTGGCGGCTGTGGGTGACTACCGTCTTCCTTCCCAACATCCAGGCCATGCGCGACCTCGTCATCAAGCATGCGGACTTGCTGAGCGAAGCAGAGATGCCGCCGCTCTTGCTCCAAATGTGCGCGCATGTGTCGGGCTACGAGATCACAGCCGCCCGGTGGGCGCAGGGAAACCAGGACGAGCACCTCTCGGCGGTGTCGTTCCCCGGCGAGGAGCTCGCCGCCCATAAAGGAGTAGGGTGGCGGCCCAGCAGTTTCCCCGGTGTCCTGAATCTCCCGTCAGGAATCCAGCATGAAAGCGGCGGCCAGGATATCGGCGGCACGTCTTTCCACGGCCGCGAACTACCGGAGCCCTGCGAGCAGGGGGCCCGAACGCCTCCTGCCCCCGGCCGGCCGTGACCGGTGACGGCCGTACGGTTCAATGCGGGCGGCGCGCCTGCTCAGGCCGTTCGTCCTTTCCACGGGTCCGGGCCGGCCGGCACCGGGCGACGAGGCACGCCGGTAGTGCCACGGCGGCGCCGATGTACAGCAGCACCGGGTAGCCCAGGTCGTGCACGATCTGTCCGCCTGCGGCACCGGCCAGAGACAGCCCCACGAACAGCGCGCTGTTGTTCCACGACAACATGGTGGTCGCCCGCCGGGGGAACGTGTCGAGCAGGTGGCGCTGCTGGGCGGGGAAGAAGGCGTAGGCGGCCGGCGCGAACAGGGCCAGCGCGCAGGCCAGCGCCCAGGTGGTGGGGAACACCATGGCCACGACGGCTTCCAGTACGGCCGTCAGCGCCAGCGCCGACCTGGTGATGCGCACGGGATCGACCCGGTCGGCGAACCGGCCGCCGACCTGCCCGCCGACGACGGCGCCGACGCCGTAGACGACCAGCAGCCACGTCACGGCGGTGGCCTGGCCCTCGGTGTGCAGCGCGACGGCCAGAAAGGTGTACAGGCTGTACACGGAGAAGGCCCACAACGCGGTTACCGCGACGGCGGACGCCGCGGCACCCGCAGCGGATCGCCCGGCCCGCCGAGGTCCCCCCGGTGCCCCTTCCAGTGCTGGTGCCCCTTGCAGTGCCAGTCCCGGAGGCCCTTGCGGTCCGGACCCGTCTCGCGGCTCCGTCGGCGAGGCGGTCGCCGGGACCGGATGGGCACGCCACACGAACGCGTGCGGGAATGCCAGCAAGAACGTGCCCGCGGCCAGGATGACGAAGGCCGCCTGCCAGCCCACGTACCGCCCCAGCAGCGATCCGGCCGGCGCGCCCACCCACAGGGCGGTCAGCAGGCCCGATCCCACCACGGCCAGCACCTGTGCCCGAGCCTGGGGCCTCGCACGGCTGCTGACCAGGGCGTACACGGTGGGGCCGGTGGCGGCGGCCGCGAGGCCGGCGACGGCGCGGGCCACCAGCAGCATGCCGAAACCGGGTGCCAGAGCGGTGCCGATGTTGGCCGCTGAGAACAGCACCAGAGCGGCCACCAGGACCGTGGCGCGGTCACGTCGGTCGCAGAGCCGGCCGGCGACGGGCGAACCCACCACGTAGGCAACCGAGAAGGCGGTGACGAGCAGGCCGGTGCCGGCCGCTGATACGGCGAACGACGCTGCGATGTGGGGCAGCAGCGGTGCCACCACGAAGAGGTCGGTGCCCACCAGGAACTGCGTCAGCCAGGCCAACGCCACCGGCCCGGCGGACAGGCCGGGCACCGTCTCTTCGGCCGACTCACCGCGGGGCGAGCGCATGCTTCGACGCTAGGGCCCGCACTGGGGAGCGGCCATCGCAGACACGCACGATCCAGGACTGACTACGGGACCACCGCGTCGGCTGTGGACCGCGACGGTGCTCTCCCGGCGGTGCCGGGGCCGGTCGTGCGTCCGAGCGCTACGGTTCGGCCGGCCTCGTCCTCGCCACCCTCGGTGGTCTCACAGACCCCGTGGTATGCGAACCCGTGGGACATCCACACGACACGGCAGCGGCTCCGGAGGACCATCCACGCGTCAAACTGCCCCCGCCTACCGGGAGATGAGCAAGAGACCTCCCTGCTATGGTGCGCCGATGTCATCGATCAAGCAGTTCCAGGTCACCTTCGACTGCGCGGAGCCTGAGCGTGTCGCTCGCTTTTGGTGCGAGGTGTTGGGGTACGTCGTACCGCCTCCGCCGGAGGGTTTCACCACGTGGGACGATTTCGACCGCTCCCTGCCTGCTGAGGAGCAGGGGTCATGGTTCGCCTGCGTCGATCCCTCGGGTGTGGGTCCGCGACTGTTCTTCCAGCGTGTTCCTGAAGGCAAGGCCGTCAAGAATCGGCTGCATCTCGATGTGCGGGCCGGAACCGGACTCGTGGGTGAAGAGCGCCTGGCCACGCTTGAGGCCGAGTGCGCACGACTGGTCGCGCTCGGCGCGGTACGCGTGCGGCTACTGCCTGCCGATGACGACAACGAGTCGTGCATCGTGATGCAGGACGTCGAGGGCAACGAGTTCTGCCTCGACTGAGTACCGGAGAGGAAGGGTCACCGGCCGGTCCGCCCACCACCGACCAAGATCAACCGCAGGTCGGCCCATTAGGGTCGGAGGCATGACGACACCCCTTGCCAGCAGCGCCTTCGACTCGCTCCGCCGCGACGCCGTGCCCGACCAGGAGGCGTTGCGCCAGGTGTACGAACTTCCCGGCGACGCGGCCGTGCGTAAGCAGATGACCGAACTCACCGAGCCGACCCGGCGGTTGATCGGCTGCTCATCGCTGGTCCTGGTCGCCAGCGCGGACGCCGAGGGCAACTGCGACGTCTCCCCGCGCGGCGGCCCCGCCGGGTTCGTCGCCGTCCTGGACGCACGGACGGTGGCGATACCGGACGCTACCGGCAACAAGCGGCTGGACACACTGCAGAACGTCATCGCCACCGGACGCGCCGGGCTGCTGTTCGTCATCCCGGGACGCACCACGACGCTCAGGGTGAACGGCCGGGCCTGCGTCTCCACCCGCCCGGAGTTGCTGTCGCAGCTGACCGCCGTGGGAAAGCCGCCGGCCAGTGCGCTGGTGGTGGGGATCGAGGAGGTCTACCCGCACTGCCCCAAGTCGCTGCTGCGCAGCGCGGCCTGGAAGCCGGAGCAGTGGCTGCCGGCGGACGCCCAGCCGACCTCGGCGGAGGTGACGCTGGCCCAACTGCGCATGCCGGAACTGACGATCGCCGACATCGAGCGGGCGGAGGCGGACTCGCTGAAGTACCGGTACGAGTAACGAGCCTTGCGGGCTTCGTCAGAGAGGGCGTGCTGTGCTCCGCGCAGTGGCGCGGCGGCCAGTGGCACGATCCGGTGATCTTCTCCGTGCTCCGTGCTCCGTGCTCCGCGCGGAGCGGTCCGGCGGCGAACCGACGTGACCAGCGCGTACATGAGAGCAGCGGCCGTCACGGGCAGGGACGACACGCGCTGACGGAGCCGGAGCACGGCGTCGTCGGGGGCGTCTGCTGCGAGGCAGAGGGACTTTGCACCTCGCACCCGACGCCACTCGAGATCGATCCTGACACCGCCCTGACCTGGGCATTTCGAGGCCGCTGACAGAACCGGGCTCTCGAGCGGCGCCGTGCCGAGGTGTCCCGTCTGGCCTAACCCTGATGGTGTACGCCCTACGGACCAGTCACGATTACCGAGGGGGTCGACTCCTTCACGTAGGGAACCCGCAGACATGAGAGCAACAGACAGGGGAGCGATACGCACCCTGCCCAGGGCCCGCCGCCTGCGCCACCTCGCCGTGGCGGCGTTCCTGACCGCGACGGCGACCATGATGAGCGCCTGCGGCACCGTTCGTGAGGGCGCCGCCCCGGATACCGCCCAGGGCAGAGCGGCGGTGGCCGCAGGGGCCAAGTACGTGCCGTGCGGCAACCCGCCGCAGAAACTGGAGAAGATCGACCAGGACTTCCTGGACCAGCTCGCGGCGGCCGACGGCAAGCCGCTGTACGACCTGTCGTACCCGGCCGCCCGTGACGTGCTGAACAAGCTCCAGGCGGGCCCCGTCCCGATGCTGCCCGCGCAGATCACCCAGCGCACCGTGCCGGGCGGCCCGACGGGCCCGGTCAAGGTGCACGTCGTGCGGCCCGCGGGCGTCAAGGGGACGCTGCCCGGCATCGTCTACATCCACGGCGGCGGCTGGGTCCTCGGCAACTTCAAGACCCACGAGCGTCTCGTCCGTGAACTCGCGAACGGTGCCCGCGCCGAGGTCGTCTTCGTCGACTACACGCCCTCTCCCGAGGCCCGGTTCCCGGTCCCGATCGAGCAGGCGTACACCGTCGCCAAGTGGGTCGGCGCACACGGCGCCGAGATCAGCCTGGACTCCAGCCGGCTGGCCGTCGCCGGTGACTCGGTCGGTGGCGACATGACCGCCGCGGTCACGATGATGGCGAAGCAGCGCGGTGGCCCGCACTTCCGCCAGCAGGTCATGCTCTACCCGGTCACCGACGCCAACTTCGACACGGCGTCGTACTCCCGCTACGCGGAGAACTGCTGGCTCGCCCGAGCCGCCATGAAGTGGTTCTGGAACGCCTACGCTCCGAAGGCCGCTGACCGCGCCAACCCGCTGGCCTCGCCGCTGAAGGCGACCGTCGGGCAACTGCGCGGCCTGCCACCGGCCTTGGTCATCACCGACTCCGACGTGCTGAAGGACTCCGGCAACTCCTATGCCGCGAAGCTCAGGTCGGCGGGGGTGCACGTGACCTCGTCGCACTACAGCGGAGTCACCCACGACTTCATGATGCTCAACGCGCTGCGTGACACGCAGGCCAACAAGGCGGCGGTCGCCCAGACCACGGCGACCCTGCGCGAGGCGCTCTACGCGTCGACGACCCCCCTCGCCGGTAAGTAGGGCGGCAGTCGCACGGGGATCCGATCCCTCCGAAGCCCTTGCCGGCCCGTGCCGCACCGGTGTCCGGTGTCAGGGGCTGACGGCGGTGCCCCGGCAGTGGCCGCGTGCCGGGGCGGGGACGACTACCGGGGTCGGGACGCCCCGGACGCGCCTGGTTGAGCACCGGACTTCTCGAGCCGGTCCAGCACCTCCCGCTCGGACGGCCGTAGAGGAGGCTCGAACGTCGGGGAAAGGGCGGGCCCGTTCAGGGCGGCCAGCACCACCTTCGGGCGCAGCACCCGTGCCGGAGGCGCGGTGAGACCGGTGACGTCCCACAGGGCTGCCGCTGCGTCGAAGGAGCCCGTGGCGGCTCTGGTCAGCCGGCGTGTGTACCAGGCGGCGAGCCGGTCGGTGAAGGCCGGTTCGCCGCCGGCCACGCCCGGGTACAGGACGTCCATCGCGACGGCGGTGGACCACGCCATGTCGACGTGGCGCGCCGCGCCGCGGAGAACGCGTCGGGAGAGGCCAGGACTTGTCAGGCCGCCTCGCAGTTCCCGGGCCAGCACCTGAGCACCGAGTGCGGCGACGGACATGCCCTGCCCGTAGGCCGGGTTGAAGGTCGCCAACGCGTCGCCGAGCGTGACGAACCGCTCCGGCCACCGCACCGACTTCTCGAAGTACCGGCGGCCGTTGCTGGTGCTGCGGCCACGGCTGACCACCACATCGGTGAGGGCCTCGGCACCGCGGATGAGGTGACCGACGATGGGGTGCGGCAGGTTGAGGGTGTACTCGAGGAAACCCTCGGGATCCGCGGGGGGTTCACCGCCCCGGGTTCCGCCCGCGCTGACCATCCACCGGTTGCCTTCGATCGGCAGCACCATGGCGCTGCGGCCTGGCCGGCCGTTGTACGGGTTCGCCTGGACCAGGGTCAGGGGAAACGATTCGGCCCCGGCCGGTATGCGGTATATCCGGGTGGCGTTGGTGAGGCCGGAGTCGATGTTCCTTTCCTCGATGCCGGTGATGCCGATGTCGTGCAGCCACTTCAGGCTGCCGGAGCCCCGGCCGCTGGCGTCGACGACCAGGTCGGCTTCCAGCTCGGGGCCCAGCCGGGGGTCCGCCGCGCCGCTGATGCGGACACCCCGCACACGCTGGGCGTCGCCCAGGAGGCCGTCCACGGTGGCCTGATGGATCGAGATGTCGGGGTGGCACTCCAGCAGGGCCTGCCGCAGGACCCACTCCAGCAGGGCCCGGGTGCAGGTGATCATGTGGGGGCCGTCCCGTCTCCATCGGTGGAACCACCCGCTGTCAGGAGTGAGGGCCAGCATTCCGTTGCCGAACGCGACCTCATGTGCCCCTGCCTTGAGGAGGCGGTCACGCACGCTCACCGGCAGCAGGGACTCCATGGCGGACAGGCCGCCGGCCATGAGCAGGTGGGCGTGCCGGCCCTGGGGGACACCACGCCGGTTCGCCGGGTCCTGGGGCAGCTCGTCCTGGTCGAGAAGGTGTACCTGTAGTGCGGGTTCGGCGCGCGACAACGCGGCTGCGGCCAGCAGGCCGGCCACGCCTGCTCCGATCACGACGGCTCTGTGTGACAACTGACTCTCCTCGTAGGGTCGTGAGACGGCTTCACTGGATTCCCATCTGCTGCGGTGCCGCCCGCTGGTGGCGGTGCACCACATGCGCCAGCTCCACCAGATCGACGGTGACGCGGAACTTCTCGGGCGGATCGGCCGGGCCGGCGCCGCTGCCCGAGGCACGGCGTATGCCATCGATGATCATCGCCTTCTCCGAGGCGACGCGGGCCCGTTCCCGCCCCTCACCACGCTGCACCGCTGCCGCGTACGTCGTGTGGCCGACGCGTTGGTCGACGTACGCCGTCAGCTGCAGCAGGGCGTCACGGATGTTCGCTTCGAGCAGGTAGAGCCGGCTGCTCGGCAGCTGCCACCACAGCTGCCACCACGTCGGTTCCGCGACCGGCGGGGTCGTCGCGACGTCCTTCACCGCCAGCCACAGGGGCCGCAGGGCGCGGTAGGTGGCCAGACTCTGCCGTTCCGTGGCGGCGGCGGACGCCAGACGCGGCAGCACGAATCCGGCGGAGTAGATCAGAGCGCCGAGAGCGGCGGCCGGCGGAGCGACGTTCGTGGACAGGAAGTCCAGGTCGTAGCCGAGCCAGCGGGCGACGACCGCGGTGACCTTGGCGAGGGTGAAGCCGAGAGCGTCGAGCAGCAGGCCGGCCAGGATCAACCGCAGGCCGGTACGCAGCAGCCCGGTGACCTCGTCGCGTGCCCACTTCAGACAGACCGCGCTCAACACGATGGTGCTCGCCAGATGACCCAGGAGGTAGAGAGTGATCATCTCCCTCATGTACGGGGTGTTCGCGTAGTAGGTGTCCAGGTCTCTGAGCCGCTCCTCGTGCGAGCCCGCGAGGCAGAACAGCGCGACGATGGCGATGATCAGCGTCCCGTAGACGGCGACCGCCATCCGGGTCATGCGCCGTATCCGCTCCTGGGGGCCGCCTCTCCAGTGGATCAGCAGGATGATCAGCGAGCAGCTCAGGGCGGAGATGGAGCTGTACGTCAGCGGGGCGCCGATGTTGGAGACACCTACGGCGTGGTTGACGGCGGCGAGTGTCACCGGAGCGGACCAGAAGAAGCACACCGCGGCGATGAACGCGGTGGCCCGGGTGGCGATGGACAGCGGTGAGCGGGCAGTCCTGCGTGGCCGGCGCAGCAGCAGGGCGGCCAGAGCCAGAAGGAAAGATGCCATATACACAACGAGACTCATCTTTCGGGACTCCGTTCACGTCCGCTGGCGGTGTCTGTGGGGGGTACGTGCACCGGGATGTGCGGTCACACTGAACGGGCCTCGGCACGGCCCGGATCGGTGGCTCGCGCTTGCTGGCCGGACCGCTTCACGGCATCGGCGATCAGGACCAACGACTCGCCGTCCCGCGGATGGGAGAGCCGGGCCGGTGCGCCGGCGGCCTCCAGAAGTGGCTGGGTGCTGCGCTCCACGGCCGCGGCGATGGTCGCGGCCCACGCCGTGGAACTGGCTCTTCTCCAGTCGCCGGTTCTCTCCAGCTCCGCGTCATGGGCCTCGTCGTAAAGCGTCTCGTCGTAGAGCGTCTCGATCGCGAGGAGACCGTTGTGGATGGTGCTCCAGCGCCAGGTACCCCACAGAAACGGGGAGCGCGGGCGCTCCACCCGCAGCGCACGGTCGGTGAGAACCGGATCCAGCACGGCATCCAGGGGCGCCAGACGGAAGAAGTCACGCCACGCCGCAAGATGATGGCCTGCCATGGGAAGCAGAACCCCCACCACCGTCAGCACAGCACCCAGACCGGCACAGACAGGGGGCAGGGAAGTCCCCAGCGTCACCCAGTCGCGGCCGGCCCACCGGGCGAGGACGGCGGCCAGCTTGGACAGGCTGTACCCGGAGCTGACGACCGTGCCGGCGCCGATGGTCAGCAGACTGGCCCGCAGCCAGGGCCGTTCGCAGACCTCCGCCTCGAAGGCCCAGCGCAGCGACCAGACGGCACTGACACTCACCGCCGTCAAATGCGCGACCAGGTAGAGCACCACCATGGCGGAGATCCAGGGCGCGGTCGCGTAGTACGTGTCGAAATCGCTACGGCGTTCCTCGCCGGCGTCCCCGAGTACGAACAGGACCGCGATACCCGCCAGAACAGCGGCGTATCCGGTGATCCAGCGGCGTGCCGTCCGGCGCAGACCGGGGCCGCCGCGCCAGCAGGCGATCAGCAGCAGCAGCGCCGCGCTGTACGCGGTGATGGAGGCATAGGTCAGTGGGGCGGCCAGGTTGGGCACGCCGCTCACCCGGTTGATCACCCGCACGGAAGCGGGCGCTCCGAAGAGGAAGCACAGCGACGCGAACGCCAGCGCGCCGTTGATGGCGCGCAGCGAGGGGTCACGCCAGTGCCTGACCAGGTCCGGCAGCTTCACCAGCAGGCCGATCCACAGCAGGCCGCAGCTTATGTAGTTGATCGACCCGCTCATCTCCGGTTCCCCCGATAGTTGAGAGCGTCCGCGATGCGGCGTGCCGTCTCGCCGGTGATCACGTCCCGCTCCATCAGTGCCCGCATCTCCTGGCCGACGCGGATCCCGAACAGTTCGGCCTCCTTCTCGGGGTCCTCGTCGAAACGCGAGCGCGCGGCGGCCGACCGGGCGCCGTGCGCGTGCGCCGACTCCAGGGCGTCCCAGGCCCCGCCCGCCAGCTGCTCGGGCGAGAAGCCGTCCTTCTGCCGCATGTGCCACAGCTCGTGACCGAAGATCTGCGCCTGGTGCCAGACCTCCGCGTCCTGCTCGATGATGACGTCGTCCCGGTCCGCACGCTCCAGCCACATGCCCGTGGCCTTGAACTCGCGCGGGATGTGCACCCTGTGCACCACGAGCCTGCGCTCACCGCGCCACTGCCTGGCGGATTCCACCAGGGCCTCGAAGAGGGCTTCGGGACCTGCCGGGGTATCGCCCTGCGGTGTGCCCTCGTCCACGCCGACACCGATGAGCCGCTGCCGGACCGGAGCGATGAGCGTTTCGGCGAACTGCCGCATCTGCCTGTCGCGCTCGCGTAACCTCTGCCACTGGCGAAGCCGGGTCAGAGGAGTCATAGTCCGTCCCGGCAGCTCGGGGAAGGCCGGGCGCCGCCGGCCAGGGCAGGTTCCCGACGGGCGCCGGGGACGTCGGGGGAGTGCGCAGGGTACGGCGTCGTCCCGCCCGGCTCCCCGCTCACGGCACGCGCTCCTTGTGGTCCTGGGAGGCGTGGTCCTGGGAGGCGGCGTCGGCTTCGCCGGGCCGGGTCACGGCTTCCGCCCACTGGGCCATCGCCCGCACCCCGCTGGGTGACACGAACCCGCGCGCGGCCAGCCGAAGGATCTCCGGCGTGCGCAGCTGCCCCAGGGGATCCGACTTGTACTCCAGTTCGTGCAGGCGTTGTTGCAGCGCTTCGTGGAGCGCCTCCGGTTCGTCGGCGAAGAAGAATCCGGGCGGCAGCAGGAAGAACCTGCGCAACCGGTCGGCGGACTCCAGACTGGGCATGCCCTTCTTGCGCCACTCGCTCATCGTCTGACGGGTCACGCCCGCGGCCGCGGCGATCTCCTCGAGGGTGTACCGCTTGCCGTCGTCGCGCCGGCGGGTCTCGCGGAGGAAGTCCAGCCGCTGCCGTACGCGCTGCGCCACCGGGATCGTTTCGGCCCGGCCCCCCGCGAGCAGGGTCCGTACGGCGGGCTCGGGGATCCCCGTCTCCAGCGACAGCCCCTGCGCGTCGAGCACATCGGTCAACCGCGCGCACCCGGAGGCATGCCGGATGCGTTCCAGGGTTCCGGCCAGTCTTGCGTAGGCATCGTCTGCTGCCACCGAGCATTCTCCTGGGAGCGTCGCTGATCTGGGGTGGGACCTACGCGAGGGTATCCGCATCGCCGTAACCGGTCGACCGTGTCGGGAAAGCTGCTGAGCGGGCAGGTCTGGCCGCCCGCCCACCGGGTCGACGACGGCACCAGGCGCCCCGTACGTCGCGAGCCCTGTCGCCGGTGACGTCGGCCGGGAGCCCGGTCAACTCCGCCCGCACCGCGACCGGTCCGACATTTCCCGCCGCCGGCTTCCCCGGGGAGCCTCCCGTCCAGGCCCTCCGCACCTACCGGGGCGCCACCTGGACCGGCAAGCCCCCGCGCCCCGACGGCCGCGGACCGCCTGCGGACAGGGCTTGACGCCACGGCTACTTGGCGGCCCAGTAGCCCAGATCGCTGACGCCGATCGCCTCCGCCTGCTGTACGGCCTGGGGCGAGCCCAGCAGCTCCTGGGGCAGGTAACCGGAGCGGACGCCGAGCTGCCAGCCGTGCACCTGCACCGCGAGGGCGGCGATGGCCAGCGAGCCGAGCGGAAGCAGGGAGGCGGGGGCCGGGTCAAGCCCCGCGTTCTGCCGGTGTGCGACGAGGTGGGCCGTGAGCGCTTGTTCGAAGGCGGTCCGGTCATCGTCGAGGAGTACACGAAGCAGTTGCTGGCCGGGCGCCAGGGGGCCTGCCGCGTCCAGGCGCCGGGCGGCTTCGGCGCGCTCGTCGGCGTCCGGCTTGCACAGCGGCACAGTGGGCCAGTCGCGGGGCAGGTGTCCCGCCGCCCGGGTCAGGTAGCCGCACAGGGCGTCCATCGTCGCCGTGTCCGCCGGATCGGATGCCGGGGTCGGCTTCGAGTGCGGTCTCCCGTCGTGGACGGCCGGCGCGTAGTCATCGCGCAGGAGCAGACCTATCACCCGCTGCCAGTCCCACACCAGACCACTGACCAGACACAGCGCGAACGCATCCAGCCACGTCCTGGATACCGGAGCGAGGTCGACACCGCCGCCGAAGGTTGTGTCCTCGCTGCTGAGCCGCTCGCCGATGAGCGGGAGGGCGACCTCCTGGTCGCCGTCGGGGAAACAGCCGATGCTCAGCGCGCCCAGGGCACATTCCGCCGCGGTCCGCAGTGCGAGCCGGGAGGCGTCGTCGAGTGCACGCGCCCGCACCGTGCGCGCGGCGACGTGGTCCAGGAGTTCGGTTGCCATCTCTCGCAGTTCCTGTGAGGAGGCGCCGTCGTGGAGCAGGCGGTGCCACCGCCGCCGGACCCGTCCGGTGATGTCGTCGAGAGCCTCATCCATGCGCTGTTCGCTGATGTCGTGGCGCGTCAGATCGGACACAGCCGCCGTCCCTTCGTGATCTTGACCGGCAGGAGGCGGCACGCTATCAGTGGCCACCGACGGCCCTGCCCACACCCGGCTCTGCCATGGGCGCCGACGCGGGTTCGTCCTCACCGCCCGTGGCGGGCCCGACGCAGTCGGCCGGTCCCGCACCCCCGGCCGTGATCACGCGTCAGAGGTGTCGCGGCGGCGCCGCACTGCCGTCCTCCGGCACTGGGCCAAGAACTTCTCCGCACTCCTGTCACATCCGTGTGCGCCGATCCGTCAGTGCGCTGAAGACGCCGGTCAGGCCGAAACGAAGGAGAACAGCCATGACGAACACCTCCATCTCCCGGATGCCCGACCCGGGGAAGTTCGTGCCCGAGCTGAGCGACATCAGCGCCGCCCTCTTCCGGGCCACGGGCAACCGGTCGGTGCCGCGTACCACGATGAACCTCATCCACCTGCGCGCCGGACAGATCGTCGGCAACACCTACCTGACGATTCTCAACACGGGCTTCCTGCGCAAGGCGGGGGAGTCCGAGGAGCGCATCACCGCCGTCTCCTCCTGGCAGGACGCTCCCTACTTCACCGGCGCCGAACGCGCCGCCCTCGCCCTGGCGGAGGCGACTCTCCAGCCCGCGCCGCACGGCAAGGAGCGGGTCAGCGACGCGTTGTACGCCGAGGTGGCGAAGTACTACGACGACAAGGCGCTGGCCACCCTGACCGTCGCGATCGGCCAGATCAACTTCTTCATCGCCCTGGCCGTCATCGGCAAGCCGCAGCCGGTCAGCTCACTCGCCGACGAGCAGTGGGACTGACCGGTACAACGGCCACGCAGGTGCCGCCCCCACGTTCCACGTCCCGCCGGGTACGGCCTCACGGCCGGGCCCGGACCGGGGCGCGGTGGGGTGCGGTGCGGTGCGGGTGAACGGTGACCGGAGGGCGCTCAGCGCGGCATCACCCAGCCCGGCGTCCAGGTTCCGGCGGCGTCGTGCCTGGCCGCTGTGGCGGCGAGGTGGGCGCGGAGGGTGGCCAGCGCCGGGTGGGGGTTGTCGCGGTGCCAGAGGAGGGAGTGCGGGTAGACGGGCGTCGGGTCGGTGACCGGAATGCGGCGCAGACCGTGGCCGGCGGGCCAGATGAGGCGCGTGTGCTCGCCCATGAAGGTGGCCAGGGCGGGGGTGTCGGCGATGGTGTCGAGCAGCGCGTCGGAGCCGAAGTTGGGTCCGGTCGCCTCGATGGTGAGATCGAACTCGGCCACCAGCTCGTCGTAGTAGGCGGTCCACTCGGTTCCGGGCGCGAGGCCCGGCATCCAGATCCGGTGCCCGGCGAGCTGAGCGAGGGTCACCGACCGGGCGCCCGCCAGGGCGTGGGCGGGGCCGGTCAGGAGTTGGAGCGGTTCATCGAGTACCCGGACGGACTCGATGTCCTCGGGAAGGGGCCGACCGGGCGCGGCGACGGCGCGGAAGGACGCGTCGATCGTGCCGGAGCGGATGGCGGTGAGGGCCGTGTCGATGTCGAGCAGCATGACCACGTCGAGGTCGATCTCGGGGTGCGCGCGGTGGAAGCCGCGCATCAGGCCCGACTGCGCGCCGCGTGAGGCGATCACGTCGACGCGCAGCGGCCGGCGGCCGGTGCGCACGGAGTCGACCGCGCGCTCGGCGACGCGTAGCAGCTCGCGCGCGTGCGGCAGGAACGCCTGCCCGTCGATGGTCAGCTCGGCGCCGCGCGGAGTGCGGGTGAACAGCCGCACCCCGAGGATGCGCTCCAGCGCGGCGACCCGCTTGGACACGGCCTGCTGCGTCACCGACAGCTCGGCGGCGGCCTCCTGGAACTGCCCCGCGTCGGCGGCGGCGACGAAGGTCCGGACGATGTCGAGGTCCACCCCGACATCCTACGGCCACAACGATCGGTTGTGGCCACCGGCCCTGCGGTTGTTTGATCCCTGATCGTGGGGCTCGCTTTGATGCTTCCGATCGCGCAACGGTTGTGCGGCGATGAGCCGAGGGGTGTCGGGCATGAGGAGCGGGCAGCGGCTCGGGCGGCGGTTCGGATGGCTCTGGGGCGCGTACGGGACCAGCGCGCTCGGCACGTGGCTCGCCTTCGGCGCGTTCGAGCTGATCGCCATCCGGGTGCTGCACGCCGGACCGGCCGAGGTCGCCGCGCTCTCCGCGGTGGGGGCCGCGATGGGCGCGGCCGTGGCGGTGCCGCTCGGCCCGTGGGTGGAATTCCGCCGCAAGCGGCCGGTAATGGTCGCGATGGACCTGGTGCGGTGCGTGGCACTGCTGACGATCCCGGCGGCGTTCGCACTGGGAGCGCTCACCTTCCTGCAGCTCCTGCTGGTCTCGGTCGTCGTCGCGGCGGCCGACATCGCCTTCCGCTCCGCCTCCGGCGCCTATCTGAAGACGCTGCTGCCGGCCGAGCAACTGCTCGTCGCAGGCGCCCGGTTGGAGTCCACGGCCTGGACGACCACGATCATCGGACCGCCGCTGGGCGGCGCGGCGACCGGCCTCCTGGGCCCGGTGGCCACGGTGGTGGTCGACGCGGCCAGCTACCTGCTCTCGGCCCTGGGCATCCGTGCCACGGGCGGGCACGAGCCGCGGCCCGCGCGCCGGCCGGCCGCACGCCTGCGGGCCGGGGACCTGCTCGACGGCTGGCGCTACATCCTCGCCGACGCGACACTGCGACCGCTGTTCTTCAACACCGCCCTGTTCAACGGCCTGGTGATGGCCGCCCAGCCGCTGCTGGCCGTCCTGATGCTCGGCAGGCTCGGCTTCACCCCGTGGCAGTACGGCCTCGCCTTCGCCGCACCCTCGATCGGCGGACTGCTCGGCTCGCGGCTGGCCCGGCCGCTCGTCACCCGGTTCGGACAGCACCGGGTCCTCGTCGTGAGCGGGACCCTGCGCGCGCTCTGGTCGGTCGGCCTGGCCTTCTTCGGACCCGGCACGACAGGACTGCTGCTGGTGACGGGCGTCGAGCTCGGGCTCATCTTCTGCTGCGGGGTCTTCAACCCCGTCTACGCCACCTGCCGCCTCGAGCGCACCACCACCGACCGGGTCGCCCGCACGCTGTCCGCCTGGGCGGTGACGACCAAGGCCTCGACCGCGCTCCTGACAGCCGTCTGGGGTGTGCTGGGCGCCCTGCTCGGCCCGCGTACGGCCATCGGCCTGGCCGGCGTGCTCCTGCTGGCGACGCCCCTCCTGCTGCCCCACCGCGCGGCACCGCTGCGTCCCGAGCCGGAACCGGCACCCCACCACGCCTGACGAGTCCTGGGCGGTGACCGAACCACTGCGGCCCGAAGCCGGCCGACGGTTCCGGCAGCCCGGACGAGGGCGAGCCGGGCGATCTCCCGTCAGACCCGCCGGGCCCCCGAGGGCGAGCTCCGGACCGCGCTCGGGGCGCAGCCGCTCGGCGACGGACTGGCCGGCGACGACTGGCCGGGGGAACCGCACTGCTCCTCACGCCGGGCTGGTGCGCACCTCCTCCAGGTTGGTGCCGGGCTGGTGGCTTTCGTCGACGAGAAGGACGCTGCGGGCGGCCCCTCGTCCGCGGAAGAGGTCGGCCGGGTCCGCCGCCACGCCGGGGGTAACGGTCGTGAATGCGCTCGCTGACCGGTGGCGCGGGACTGCTGAGCCCGACCTCGCGGGGAACCGCAGGCCCCCGTCGAGCCATCCCTCAACCTCAACTCTAGCTTTACGCCGAAAACACCGTCCGCCACCGAAGCAGGTGACAGCCCCACCGGAATCGCCGTGTAGAGTGGAGGAACCGACGCGGGGTGGAGCAGCTCGGTAGCTCGCTGGGCTCATAACCCAGAGGTCG
>NZ_JBEZBT010000011.1:0-166833 GCF_040647235.1 Streptomyces sp. NPDC042638 | reverse complement strand
GTCCCACAAGACATGATCATCACCGAACAAGATCCACTTTCGCAACAGACCCTAGGCGGCGAGGGCGTGGCCCGGGTGCAGGACGACCTTGGTGTAGCCCTCGATGCGCTTGTCGAACTTCTCGTACGCCTGCGGAGCCTGGTCCAGCGGCAGTTCATGGGAGACCACGAAGCTGGGCTTGGCCCGCCCGGCGATGATCATGTCGCGCAGCTGGCGGTTGTACCGCTTGACGTTGCACTGACCGGTGCCCATCTTCTGGCCCTTCTCGAACATCCTGCCGATCGAGACCAGGAGCTGGCCGTGCTTGGCGTGTTCGTCGGGACCGCCCGGGTCGGAGGGCACGTACAGACCCGGTACGCCGAGCCTGCCGGTCGCCCGCACCGTCTCGACCAGCTCGTTGAGCACGATGGCGGGTTCCTCGTGGCTGGTGTCGTGTGCCTGGGCCTGGTACCCGACGGCGTCCACTCCCTTGTCGGTTCCTTCCCCCTTCGTCTGTTCCTTGATCTGTTCGGCCGGATCCCCCTTGGTGAAGTCGATGGGGACGGCCCCGATCTCCTCCGCCTTGGCGAGCCGCTCGGGCACCCGGTCGACCGAGAACACCTTCGCCGCGCCGCGCAGCAGCGCCGAGTAGGCGGCCATCAGGCCCACCGGCCCGGCGCCGTAGACCGCCACGCTCTCGCCGGGCGACACCTGGGCCAGCTCGCAGCCGTGGTACCCGGTCGGGAAGATGTCGGCGAGCAGCACGAAGTCGGTCTCGAACTCCTCTCCCGGCGGCAGCTTCAGACAGTTGAAGTCGGCGAAGGGCACCCGCAGGCGCTCCGCCTGGCCGCCCTTGTACGGGCCCATGGCGACGTATCCGTACGCCCCGCCGGCGAATCCGGGATTGACCGTCAGACAGAATCCCGTCTCCCCGGCCAGGCAGTTCTTGCAGAATCCGCACGCGACATTGAACGGCATCACGACCCGGTCGCCCACGGAGAGCGAGGTCACGCCACTGCCGACCTCCTCGATGACCCCGAGGTTCTCGTGTCCGAAGACGATGCCCGGCTCGGCCGCCGTGCGCCCCTCGTACATGTGCAGGTCGGACCCGCAGATCGCGGACGACGTGACCCGGACGAGTACGTCGTTGGGGTGCTGGATCTGCGGATCGTCGACGTCCTTCACCGTGACGCTGAAGGGCCTCTCGTAGACAACGGCTTTCACCTGTGTCACCTCCGCGTCGAACGCTGGAAGACGGCAGCGAGGACAGGCCGGTGCCGGGGCCGCGCAAAAGAGGCCCTCGGCCTGTGCCGTGGCCTGTGTGCTCGCTTCACCGCCGGTACTACCAGGTAACGCCTGTGGCGCAGGAGGTGCAACCCACCCCTTGCGAAGCGCCCACGGTGTACGGCGGAGCCGTCCGGTGGCCGACGGGCGGCACTCCTCGGACACTGGCCAGGGAAGGCCCGTGGGACGTCAGAGTCGCTCGGATGCCCGGCGCCACCGCCTTCGGTCAGGTCACCGCGCCGGCCGACGAGGCCGGCGCGACCCGGCACCCCAGCCTCCGCTGCCACCAGTCACCACCTGACCGACCAGGGCCGGGAAGGAATGATCGGCCATGAGCGGCACCCAGGTGCGCACGCCCGTCGCGGCCGACGGCCGACTCGGCTCGGCCGCCGAGCACCCCGGGCTCAGCGATCCGGACTATCTGTCCCGGCGACGGGCGATCGCGGCGCTCGCCCGCGGTCGCCGGGTCGGTGACCCGTACCCGCCGGTGGACTACGTCGCGAGCGAGGAGAGAACCTGGCGCACCGTCCACCGGGCACTGTGGGGAGCGCAGAACGAGCATGCGTGCCGTGCCGCGCTCGAGGCCAGAGAACACGCCCCGGTACCCGCGGACCACATCCCGCAGCACGCCGAGGTCGGCGCGAAGCTGCGCCGTCTGACGGGCTTCGACTTCACCCTGGCCGGGGGAGTGGTCGAGAACAAGCGGTTCCTGGGAGCGATGGCCGACGGCTACTTCCACGCCGTGCAGTTCGTCCGCCACCCTGCCGTACCGCTGTTCACCCCGGAGCCCGACGTCATCCACGACGTCTTCGGCCACGGCATCCACCTGGCCTCGCCCGCCTTCGCCGACATCTACCGCCTGATCGGGCGGGCGGCGATGCGGGTCGAGCGCGAGGACGTGCTGCAGATGATCAGTGACGTGTACTGGTTCACCCTGGAGTACGGCGTCCTCGAGGAGAACGGGATCCCGAAGGCGTACGGCGCGGCCCTGCTCTCCTCCTTCGGGGAGATCAGCCGGCTGGCGGCGGCCCGGATCCGACCGCTGGACATCGACGCCGTGCTCGCCACCCCGTACGACATCCGTGGCTACCAGCCGGTCCTCTTCGGCGCGCGCACCCTCGACGAGGTCACCGACACCCTGGCCGGTTTCCTGGACGGACTCGACGACGACAGCGAGCCGCGCCGGCGACGGGCCACGGAAAGCACCGGCACCGCTGTAGGAGCCCAGCCCGATCACGGGAGCTAACCCCGGTTTCGTCCCGGCTCGTCGGACGGTGGTCCGGGTTCAGTGCCGCGGGCCGTGGGCGCGGGCCTCGGCCGCGGTCTTCAGGTCGAGCAGCCATGCTTCGAGGCCCTGCCGAAGGAGCCCGGTCGCGACGGGAACGTCCGCGTCGACCTGGGCGCCGGTGTGCGTCTCCTCGGTCCGTACGAGGACGGGTGATGTCCAGCTCGGTGGCGGGCGTGGGGTTGGGGGGTACCGGGGTCGTCCACCGGAACGCCGATCCGTGCCGGAGGCGGCCGTGGTCGAGGCGTTCCGCGGTCGTGACGGAGGCCTGCCACGACGGCCGGCGCTCCACGTCGGTCGAGCTTCCACACCGTGCGCAACGGCGCGTGGACCAGGGTCTCGGTCCGGTAGCGGACCTGCGCGTCCGGATCGACGCCTGTGCCGTCGCAGGTGAGCGGCTCGACGGGCGGCGCGGACGCGGCACCGGCCGGGACGACGGCGGCGCCGACTGAGGCGATGACGACGGCGGCGCCGACTGAGGCGATGGCGAGCGGGAGGGTCAACAGGGCGGCGCGGATGCCGGCGGTGCGCGTGGCGGACATGGCGATTCCTCCGTCGGTTGCCGGGGCGGTGTCGGGGAGACCCGCGGTCAGGGGGTCAGGACGACCTTGCCGGTGACGGTGCCGGACTCCGCCAGGCGCAGGGCCTCTGCAGCCTCGGTGAGCGGGAGTTGAGCGGCGATGCGGGCGGTGACGTCGCCGCGGCCGACTGCCGTGAAGACCTCGGTGAGGTCGCTCCGCAGACGGGAGCGGAAGCGGTCCCTGTGCCATGCCCGGCCGGCCCAGATGTTGTAGAAGTGGGCGCGGCGGCCGTTGGGCAGGGCGTTCCACAGCCAGGTGCGGGCGAGGATCTTCAGTACGGGCCACTGCTTGGACCCGGTGTCGTCGCGGGTGGAGGCGCTGCCGTAGGAGACGAGGGTGCCGCCCGGGGCGAGCAGGTGCCAGGAGTCGATGACGCTGCGACCGCCGACGTGGTCGAAGACGGCGTCCACGCCACCGGGGACCAGTGCACGGACGCGGGCGCGCACATCTCCGCCGCGGTAGTCGACCGGGGTGACGCCCAGCTCCCGCAGCACCTCGTGGTGCCGGGGCGAGGCCGTGCCGATCACCCTCACACCGGCCGCGAGGGCGAGTTGCACCAGGACGGAGCCGACGCCGCCGCCGGCGCCGTGCACCAGCACGGTCTGCCCGGCACGCACGCGGGCCGTGCGGTGCAGCATCTGCCAGGCGGTGATGCCGTTGACCACGACCGTCTCGGCCTGTGCCGCGGTCAGCCCGTCCGGGACCTCGACCGCGTCCCGCGCGTCGATGAGCACGTGGCTGGCCCAGCCTCCGACCTTGACCAGCGCGGCCACCCGCCGCCCGGCCAGGGCGGGGTCGACTCCCGGGCCGGTCGAGAACACCCGGCCCACCAGGTCGTAACCGGGCACGAACGGGAACGGTGGCTGGTCGTAGTAACGCCCCCGGCGCATTTGCTGTTCGGCGAAGGAGACGCCGGTCGCCTCCATGGCGATGACGATCTGTCCCTGGCCGGGCTCCGGCACGGCCGCGCGCCGGATCTGCAGCTCTTCCGGCGCGACGATGCCCGGCAGAACCACCTGTACGAGGCGTTCGCTGCTCACGATCGCCCTCCTTGTCTGTAGAAGCTCTCGTGTTAGTTATAGGTTCTAACGCAGGTTGCCTGTGACCGTCAATAGCGTTAGTGATACCTTCTAACTGAAGTGGGCAGGAGAGCGGGAGGCGTCAATGAGCAAGCCGGATGCGAGTACTCCCCGGGAGCGGTACCGCACCCAGGTGCGCGAGGAGATCAAGAAGCACGCCTGGGAGCAGATCGCCACCGCCGGGGCGTCCGCCCTCTCCCTCAACGCCATCGCCAAGCGGATCGGCATGAGCGGTCCGGCCCTCTACCGGTACTTCGCCAACCGCGACGAGCTGATCACCGAGCTCATCAGGGACGCCTACCGCAGCCTGGCCGACACCTTCCGCGCCAGGGCCGAGGCCGGCGCCGATCTCGGCGAACTGGCGCAGGCCCTGCGCGGGTGGGCCCTCGAGGATCCCCAGCGGTACTTCCTCGTCTACGGCACGCCCGTGCCCGGCTATCACGCCCCCGCGGACACCACCCGGATCACCTCGGAGATCATGGCCGTCCTCCTCGACGCCTGCACCGCCGCACAGCCGCCCGCCACACCGCCGTCACCGCTGGAGACCCATCTGGAGGAGCACCGGGTGTGGGCCCGGCAGCACCCCGCACCGCCGTCGGCGCTGCGCCGCGCCCTGACCTTCTGGAGCCGGCTGCACGGCGTGCTCTCCCTCGAACTCGCCGGCCATTTCGACGGCATGGAATTCGACCCGTCCAGGCTCTACGCTGCCGAGGCGGAGGCTGTCTCGGGCCGTTGACCGCCGAGGGCGGCGCGGCAGCGTCACGCCGAGCACCACACAACCTAGGAAGCCGATATGCGCACCCTGATCAGCACCGCGTTCATCTCCCTCGACGGCGTCGTCGAGGGGCCGGGCGGCGAGCCCGGCTACCGCAACTCCGGATGGACCTTCAAGGACGTCGAGTTCGTCCCCGAGGCGTTCGAGATCAAAGAGCGCGAGCAGCGGGAGTCCACCGCGATCCTGATGGGCCGGGTCAGCTACGAGGCGTTCAGCCCGGTGTGGCCGGACATGGCGGAGTTCGCCCACTACAAGTCCATGCCGAAGTACGTCGTCTCCACCACCCTCACCGACGACGAGCTCGTCTCCAACTGGGGCGACACCACGATCCTGCGTTCCCTGGACGAGGTCGCCGCACTCAAGGAGACGGACGGCGGCCCGATCATCGTCCACGGCAGCGCCGAGCTGAACCGCGCCCTGTCGGACGCGGGCCTCATCGACCGCTACCACCTGCTGGTCTTCCCGCTGCTGCTCGGCGCTGGCAAGCGCCTGTTCAGCACGACGGACAAGGACACCCAGAAGCTGACCCTCGTCGAGCACGAGGTGTACAGCAACGGCCTGCAGAAGCAGGTCTTCGACGTCGCCCACTGAGGGTAGTGAGGGCCACTGAGGCCGGCCAGGCGCCGTCGTCCAGGCCTTCCTGGCGGCGGCGTTCACGGCAGGTCGCCGCGCCCCAGCCACGTCGGCCTGACCGGCACCCCGTCCGCGTACCGCTCGACGTCCTGTGCCACGGGCTCGGCCGGCGGCCCGACGGGCACGGCCGGTGTCTCCACCGCAGGTTCGGGCGCGGCGGGCGCGGCGGGCGCGGCGGAGTCCTCGAGCAGCTCCGCCACCGAGAACCGTGTGGCGAACGACTGCCAGGCTCCGTCGATGACGAGGAGGAACCCGTCGCCGTCCCGCAGGAGCCGACGGCGCCGGGGACTTCGGGGGTGCTCGGGTGAGTGGCTCCGCGCCCGCCGTTCCAGCTCCGCGAGCGCGTCCGCACGAGACCCGATGACGTGCGCCACCACGTACGCCTCCTGGTGCTTGTGGTCCCCGGCACCCACGGTCGTCTCGATGACTAGCCCCCATGTGGTCATCTTCCAGGCCCCCTCGCCCTCGTTCCGCTCCCTACAGTAGGTCCTGTCGCTCGCAGGGGCCGGGCGAAGGGGCACCGGCGACGTTCGGGCTCGTCTGCGCGTGGCCGACCGGCGTCGGCGGTGGCGGGACGACGCGGTGAGGGCCCGGGCACGGACGGCACGGGCCCTCTTTGGTGTCAGCGGTGTCAGCGGGTGTCACACGTGGGGACGACGGCCCGGTTCCTGGTGCGGGAAGGTCTGGTCCGCCCCGGGCAGCGTCGGCCTCGGCAGCGTCGCCACCTCCTCCTTCGCCTTCTCGAGTTGCTCCGCCGTGTCGTCGGGGAGCCTGGGCGCGGCAGGGCGGCCGTCGCTGAAGCGGAAGGCGGTCGTGAAGTCACCGAAGGCGGCACGCCGCCAGTCGCTGATGTTCGGCTCCTCCACCCCGGTGAACCGCTCCAGGAACCGCAGCGCGGACGTGTGGTCGAAGGCCTCCGAAGCGACCCAGCCCCCGACGGTCCAGGGCGAGATGATGATCGCCGGGACACGGAAGCCGCCACCGATCGGCAGGCCCCTGATGTACTCGTCGGCTGTGCCGGCAGGCGGTGTGGGGGGAACCACGTGGTCGAACAGCCCGTCGTTCTCGTCGTAGTTGAGGATGAAGGCGGTCTTGCGCCACACCTCCGGGTTCGCCGCGATCGCCTCGATCTTCGACGCCACGAAGTCGGCGCCGGCCGCCGGGAGATAGTCGGGGTGCTCCGACTGGAAGCCCGTCGGCATGATCCAGCTCACGGCCGGGAGGCGGTCGTTGCGGGCGTCGTCCTCGAAGGTGCCCTCCGGCTGCGGACGTACACCGCGCACGTACAGCTCGGAGCCCGGCTGCGCGTTCCTGAAGGCGGCGAACTGCTCCAGCATGTTGCAGCCGTAGTCGTCGTCCTGCTGGTACACCTTCCAGCTGACGCCGGCCGCCTGGAGCCGTTCGGCATAGGTCGTCCAGCGGTACGGCGTGGGCGCGGTGTTGCTGATGACGGGGCCGCCGTGGGTGCCGCCGGGGTCGATCGTGCCGGTCATCCACATCAGGCGGTTGGGCCATGTGGGCCCGAACACCGAGCAGAAGTAGTTGTCGCAGACGGTGAAGGTCTCGGCGAGCGCGAACTGGAACGGTATGTCCTCGCGCGTGTAGTACCCCATCACATAGGGGCCGTTGGCGCCGTCGGCCTTGCGGTGGGCGGGCAGCCACTGGTCCATCTTGCCGCCGTTCCACGCCTGGTGCTGCACGGACCAGGCGTGGCTGGTGGACGGGATGGCCTGGGCGCTCGACTTGTGGGTGTCGAGGCGGAAGGGCAGCAGGTAACCCTTCGGGTTCACGGCGTCGGGCTGGTAGAAGACGCTGCGCCCGTTGTCGAGCCTGAGGGCCTGCGGGTCGCTGAAGCCCCGGACACCCGACAGGGTGCCGAAGTAGTGGTCGAACGACCGGTTCTCCTGCATCAGCATCACGACGTGCTCGATGTCGCGCAGCGAGCCGTTCTTGGGCGGTCCGGCGACGACGGCCTTCTGGACGCTCGGCGGGAGGTGGGAGAGAGCCGCGGCGCTCCCCAGCGCGCCCGCGGCGGTCCCCAGAAGTCTACGGCGTGTCAACTCGGCCATGACGGGCCCTTCTTGAGCGAGAGAAGCTCTCCGGAGTGACGGCCGACCCGACCATCGGACGGGTCGCCGGTCATCCTTCGCTCATGAGGCCGGGCGCATCAGACATCGGCGGTGAACTTGTGAGCAACGCGCGGGAAGGGGTTGGCCAAGCCGTGACATCCCACGCCCCCGCGTCGCCTGGCCGTTGCCCTGCGTTGAGAAAACGACGGCTGCCGCACGGGTCCCGGGCACGCCCCGGCCGCCGCCCGCACCGTTCGGCCGGGTGGGGCCACCATGCGGGCGGGTCGCTCTTGCCGCGCCGCACTCGGGCGCGCGAGGCGCGGCAGCCCCCTGCCGGAATCGTCGGGGCAGTCAGGTCAGCTCTGGCCGCCGGGCCCGGTGGTCAGGTGCTGCCTGCTGGTCCTTCTCGCATGCGGGACACTCGCACGCGTCATGCTGCCTCCGGCAGAGGAGAGGTCTGCCCTGGGCGGGAACCGTCCCGGGAGGGATCTCCCCCCCGCCTGCGGGCACCGGGTGTCACATGCGAGCGCCCGGTAGGGGAAAATGGTTGCTCTGGGAAACTAGGAGCACGTGAAAGGTCCCGCATGCCGCACCTCACCCTCGACCACTCCTCGCATCTGGCCGGTGTCCTCGACGTAGGCGTCCTGCTGAAGGAGTTGCACCGGCTCGTCATCGAGGAATCCGGCTCGGCGGGTGTGTGCAAGACGCTGGTCCGTCCGGCGGAGACGTACGTCGGGGACTCGCCGAGCGGGGACGCCGGTTTTGTGCACCTGGAGGTGGGCCTGATGCCGGGCCGTCCGGAGGAGCAGAAGGCGCTGTTGTCCGAGAGCGCGATGGCCCTGATCGACAGGCACCTGCGGGCGGCCGGTGTGCGGGGGTCGACCGTCTCGGTCGAGGTGAGAGAGCTGGCCGGGTCCTACCGCCTGTCGTCCGGCGTACGGTGAGACCTTCCGGGCCCGGGCACGCCGTTCCGCCGCACGCTATCCGCTATGTCGCCCGGCCCGCCCGGCCCGCCCAGCCCGCCCAGCTCCCTCGGCCCGCGTGCCGTGGCGTCCGCCGGGATCCGGAACTTCGCCGCGCAGACGTCGGGCCCCGGCACACGCCTCGGTCTCGGTCCGGCCGAAGCCGGTTCCCTCGTTCGCGCACCGACGATGCTCTGACCGTGGGGCCGTTCGGCCGTCACACGCACGCCGCGCGCGTCCCCTTCGACGCGGTCAGTCCCGCACCCGTCGGCTGCGCACGCAGGCGCATCACACGGCATCGGGGTCCGCCTGAGGTTCCCCGGCGAGCACGGCGCGGGGCGGGGCGGGGCGGGGCGTCGGTCAGTCCGTCGCCTCGCCAGGGGGAGTGAACGTGACCGGTAGCCGCACCGGGCCGCGGAGACCGCCGGGCCGCCAGCTCAGCTCGGCCGGCGGCACGGCCAGGGCCAGGTCGGGGAGGCGGCGCAGCACCGTTCCGATCGCGATCTGGCCCTCCAGCCGGGCGAGTGGCGCGCCCAGGCAGTAGTGGATGCCGTGCCCGAAGGCCAGGTGGCTGTTGTCACGCCGGGTGATGTCCAGCCTGTCGGGGTCGCGGAAGCGCGTCGGATCACGGTCTGCGATCGCGGACGCGACGAGCACCATGGCGCCGCGCGGGATGGTCACACCCCCGATTTCGACGTCCTCGCGCGCGAACCGGGCGATGCCCGGACTGACCGGGCCGTCGTAGCGGAGGAACTCCTCGACCGCGTCGGGCAGCAACTGCGGCCGGTCCCGCAGCAGGGCCAGCTGGTCGGGGTGGGCGAGGAGCGCGGCGATGCCGCCGCCGATCAGGTTGACCGTGGTGACGTACCCGGCCACCAGCAGCAGGAAGGTCATGGCGATCAGCTCGTCGTGGTTCAGCCGCTGCTCCTCGTCGTGGGCGCTGATCAGTGCGCTCATAAGATCGTCCCCCGGCCGGGCGCGCTTGGCTTCCAGGTGCTTCGTCACGTACGCGTGCATCTGTCGCCACGCCTCGTCGACGACGACCGGGTCGGCCATCCTCTCCCCGCGTACGAGCATCGCGTCGGTCCACCGCTGGAAGTCGTACCGGTCGTCCATCGGCACGCCGAGCAGCTCGCTGATGACGGTGACCGGCAGCGGCAGCGCGAAGTCCGCCACGAGTTCGGCCCGGCCGGCCGGTACCACCGCGTCGAGCAGCCGGTCGGTGATCTCCTGGACTCGGGGCCGCAGCCCGGCTACCCGGCGTGCCGTGAACGCCTTCGAGACCAGGCGGCGCAGCCGGGTGTGGTCGGGCGGGTCGGAACGCAGCATGTTGCTCATCATCGATTCGCGCTCGAACGCGGGCAGCTGCTCGATGAGACGGGGGTCCGAGGCGTCGCGGACGTCGCTGCTCAGCCTCGGATCGGACAGGGCGGCGAGCCCGTCCTCGTAGCGTGTCACCAGCCAGGCGTCCAGGCCGCCGGCGATGACCGCGCGGCGGACCGGGCCGTCCTCGCGCAGCTGTCGGTAGAGCGGGAAGGGGTCGGCCACGAAGGCCGGGTCGGCGTAGGGGAGAAGGACCGGCTGCTGGCTCATCACGGCTCCCGGGGACAGGCATCGACCAGGTGCCCACTACTTGCACCTGTGGACGGTATACCCCATTTGTTCACTTTGCCGTGGTCGTCACCCTGCTCGCTCACCTGTTCGCTGACCACCCCCCGGGGCGGCGGGGGCCGGCTGCGGCCATGGTCAGCCGCATGGGCCCGCGGACCTCCCCTCGCTCCCGCGGATGCGTGAGCGCGCGTATCGAGGGTCGGCAGCGGAGGGGTCTTTCTTTTCGCCTGGCGAGAGCGTAAGTTCCGACTACCCCGCGACGGCGCCTTCCGAGGCGTCGGCCCGCCCGACCCGGGGCGGCGGGCCGCGCGGGGGCCAAATCTCCTCACGACACGCCGGTGGGCGGCGCCGTGAAGGACCGTTGTTCAGCTCGCGAGCAAGGGCTCGCCGGTCTCTCGGGGCGTACGGTGTCCCGTCGCCCGGCGTACGGCCGGCCCCATCGCGTACGCCGCGAGAGGCATGAGCGCGCCGAGCAGCAGCCAGCCCGGCGTCCCCCGGCCCAGCAGGAGCCAGGTCGCCACCAGCGGGCCCAAGGTGCGGGCGACGGTCACGCCGGTGCCGAAGAAGCCCTGGTACTCGCCCATCCGGTCGGCCGGTGCAAGGTCGAAGGACAGCTGCCACGAGCCCGCCGACTGCTGCATCTCGGCCACGACCTGAAGCACCGCCCCGGTGATCAGGATCGCCGCCGCGGACCACGCCGACCGCCCCTCCGACAGCGCGAACACCGCGCAGGAGGCGAACATCACCAGCCCGGACCGGCGCAGTACCCGCAGCGCGGTGCCGATCCCGGTCACGGCCCTGGCCGCCCGCACCTGGAACAGTGTCACCATCAGCGTGTTGAGCACGAACAGCCCCGAGGCCAGCCAGGCCGGTGCCTGGGTCCGCTCGGTGATCCACAGTGGGAGCGCCAGGCTGAGCAGCGGCAACCGCAGCAACAGGACGGCGTTGAGGAGCGTGACCACCGCGTACGGCCGGTCGCGCAGCACGGCGAAGCGCCGGCCGCCGGATCCCGCGCCGACTGCGGTCACGGCGGTGGCAGCGGTCACGGCGGGCAGCCGCGACAGGAGCAGCGCACAGGCCAGGAAGCAGACCGCGTCCAGCGCGAGCACCCCCCGGTACGCCGCCGCCGTCCCGGCGCTCAACGCCAGCCCGCCGAGCGCCGCGCCCACCGCGAGCCCGCCGTTCAGTGTCGCCTGCAGCCGCGCCAGCAGCCCGGTCCGCTCCCCGGCCGCTACCAGCCCCGCCAGCAGCGCCTGGCGGGCCGCCGAGAGCCCCGACTGTGCCGAGGCGTAGACACAGGCCGTGACAACGAACGGGATGAACTCCCGCACCAGGAGGAAACCGCCGATGGCCGCCGAGGTCCCCAGCGCCAGCAGCACCGACGCGGCGCGTGGCCCGCGTCGGTCCGCCAGCCGCCCGAGCGGGACCGCGACCAGGGAGCCCACCGCCCAGGCCAGGGTCAGCCCGAGCCCCACGCGGGCGGGGGCGAGCCCGACGGAACGGGTGAAGTACAGCGCCGAGGTCACGTAGAAGGCGCCGTCTCCCACGGAGTTGGCGAGCTGGGCCAGGGCCAGGAGGCGCTGCGGTCGGTTCGGCATGACGACGACGCTAGAAGGCCGGTGGACCGTTGAACAGATCCAATCCGTGCCCGTGACAGTGGTCCATTTTCGATGGCGGTGTGGGCAGTGCCCGGGCTACGAGCGCCTTGTCGCGGGTCTGGCGGGGTGCCTGCGCGGGCGTCCTAGCCGCCGCTCGGCCGGCTGAGCGCGAGCCGCCAGTCGTTGGACTGGATGGGATTCCCCGGCGGGTACTCGAACTCGCACACCCCGAGCAGTTCGAAACCCGCCTTCCGGCACACCGCGTTGGACGCGGCATGGTGCACGGAGGGGAACGCGTGCAGCCACGGGTGCGAGCCGTCCCGGGCGGCCCGGTCAGCGCACAGACGCACTGCCTCGACGGCGAAACCCCGGCCCTGGTACTCGGGAAGGATGCCGTAGCCCGTCTCGTGGACCGGTTCCCCGCCCCACTCCCGGGTCCAGTACCCGACCGAGCCGACCACCTGGTCGTCGAGAACGACCAGGAACATCTGCCCGTCGGTGAGTTTGAGGTAGCGCTCGTGACGCCGCCGAAGCTGCTCGGCGGTCTCCGGACCTCCGAGGTGTTCGGTCAGCTCGGGGCTGTTCTGCCGACGGAGGAGGTCAAACCCTTGACCGGACCACTGCGTGAGCCTGAGAGACGTCATCCGCCAAAGGTAGTGCGCGGCACTGACAGCGAGGCCGGGCGGTCAGGGGATCCACGGGCGGGCGCGCGCCGCGGCGGCGCGACCCGGGCCGGATGTGAGCGGAGCGGTGCCGTTCGGGCTCGCTCGCGCGGTGTTCACCCGCGGGTCGCTCCCGCGCGCATGCCGTCCATGACGAGGTCCAGGAGGCGGGCGGCGCGTGGCCGCCAGTCCAGGTGGGGTTCGAGCTGCCAGAGACCGGCGATGGCGAGGAGGAAGTCGTCACCGGTGATTCCCGGCCGAATGGTGCCGGCCTCCTCGTTGGCGCGCAGGAGGAGTTCGGCCGCGGCGGTCACCGGTGACGGGGACGGCCGCGTCGGGCCGCCCGGGGTGCTGGTGGCCTGCCGGATCGCTTCGGCCAGTCCGGCCTTGGTCATGGCGAACTCGGCGAGCCGGTCCATCCAGGCGCGCAGGGCCTCATCGGGTGCCCGGGTCTCGATCAGACGGGTCGCGCTGTCCGCCACCTGATGCATCTCGTGGCGGTAGATCTCGAGGACGAGCGATTCGCGGTTGGGGAAGTTGCGGTAGAAGGTGCCCTGTCCGACGCCGGCCTTCCTGGCGATCACGCTGAGCGGGGCGTTCGCGCACCGTGACAGTTCGGTGAGCGCCACTTGCAGAATGCGCTCGCGGTTGCGCTGCGCGTCCGAGCGCCGTGGTGAGTCCTGCTGCTGCGGCACTCGTCCTCCTCGTTCCAAGGCTCGTGACCGAACCCCGCCCTTGCTAACCGGACAACTGTCCGCTACGTTTGACGGTAGCGGACGGTTGTCCGTTTACGTCCACCATAGCTACGAACGCGGCCTTAGGGCAGTCGCCGGCTGCCACTGTTCGGCCCCGGCACCCCGCACCTTCGCTTCGCCCTCGCGGCACAGGTCCGTACGACCACTCTCCGCGCCGCGCGGTTCTCAGCTGCCCCCTCTGTCCCGGAAACGCGAAAGAAGCAGCTCATGGTCTCACCGACGTCCAGTGTCATCACTTTGCACATCAACGGGGAGAAGTACACGCTGCCGGTCGATCACCGCACCACCCTCCTTGACGCACTGCGCGAACGCCTCGATCTCACCGGCAGCAAAAAGGGCTGTGACCAGGGCCAATGCGGAGCCTGTACCGTCCTGCTCGACGGCCGCCGGGCGGTCGCCTGCCTGCAGCTCGCCGTGGCGGCCGAGGGCCGTGACATCACCACCATCGAGGGCGTGGCAGACGGCGACCGCCTGCACCCCGTGCAGCAGGCCTTCCTCGATCTGGACGGCTTCCAGTGCGGCTACTGCACCCCGGGACAGATCTGCTCGGCGATCGGGGTGATCGAGGAGCACGCGGCGGGCTGGCCGAGCGCCGTCACCCAGGACATCCGTCCCGAGGCCCAGCCGCCGTCATTGACCGCCGACGAGATCCGGGAGCGGATGAGCGGCAACCTCTGCCGCTGCGGCGCGTACGTCTCGATCGTCGAGGCGGTGGCCCGCGCGGCCGGGGCCCGGCCGGACGAGGGGCGTGTGCCGTCCGCGGCGGCGGCGAAGGAGGCTGTGGCATGAGGGAGTTCGGCTATCAACGCGCGTCCGACGTCGCCGGCGCCGTCGCACTGCTCGGCGCCGAACCGGACACCCGGTTCCTCGGCGGCGGCACCAACCTCGTCGACCTGATGAAAGCCGGTGTCGAACGGCCCGCCCGGCTCATCGACATCCGCGAACTCCCGCTCGACGGCATCGAGTCGACGCCCGAGGGCGGACTGCGCATCGGTGCCACCGTCACCAACGGCGACCTGGCCGCCCACCCCGAGGTCCGGCGCCGCTACCCGGCCCTCGCGCAGGCGGTGCTGGCCGGCGCGTCGGGGCAGCTGCGCAACATGGCCACGGTCGGCGGGAACCTGCTGCAGCGCACCCGCTGCGGCTACTTCACCGACGTCACCCAGCCCTGCAACAAGCGGGTACCGGGCAGCGGTTGCCCCGCCATCGCGGGCGAACACCACAACCACGCGATCCTGGGCGCGTCCGAGCACTGTGTGGCGGTGCACCCCTCGGACATGGCCGTGGCCCTCACCGCCTTCGACGCCGTCGTCCACTTCGAAACGGCGGACGGAGCGGGCGAGTTGCCGCTCGCCGACTTCTACCTCCCCGTCGGGGACACCCCGCACCGCGAGACCGCGCTGCCACCGGGCGCGCTGATCACCGGCGTCACGCTGCCGCCCGTCCCGGCCGCCGTCAACTCCCGCTACCGCAAGGTGCGCGAGCGTGCCTCGTACGCGTTCGCCATAGGTTCCGTCGCCGCCGCGCTCGACGTCCGTGACGGCGTGGTCCGTGACGTGCGCCTGGCCCTCGGCGCCGTCGCCTCCCGGCCCTGGCGGGCCGTCGCCGCCGAGCGCGTCCTGACCGGTGCGCCGGCCGGCCCCGAAACCTACGCCGCCGCGGCCGACGCCGAGCTGGCGACCGCACATCCGCTGCCGCACAACGGATACAAGGTGGACCTCGTCCGCAACCTCGTGGTGGCCGTCCTGACCGAACTCGCCGAGGAGGCCGCACGATGACCGCCGTCACCACCGAGACGGCCCGGCGGGCCCCCTCCGTCGGCACCGCCCACACCCGCGTCGAAGGCCGGGACAAGGTCACCGGAGCAGCGCGCTACGCGGGCGAGGTACCCTTCGCCGACCTCGCCTACGGCTGGCTGGTGCTGTCCACGATCGCCCGCGGCCGTATCCGCTCCCTCGACACCGAGCCCGTCCTCGCCATGCCGGGCGTCCTGGCCGTCCTGGACCACCGCAACGCCCCACGCGTCGACACCGACTACACCGGTCTGTTGGGCATGCGCCCGGACCCGACCTGCGCCGTCTTCCAGCACGACCGGGTGCCGCACCGGGGCTGGCCGGTGGCACTGGTCGTCGCCGAGACCTCCGAGCAGGCCAGAGAGGCCGCCGAGGCCCTCGTGGTGCACTACGAACAAGAGCCCCACGACATCGACTTCACCGGCGAGCGCCCGGACGCCTACCCGGCGGACGGCCATATGCCGGCGGTGACGGAAAAGGGCGACCTCGACGCCGAACTGGCCGCCTCGGCCGTCGTCGTGGACGCCGAATACACCACTCCCGAAGAGCACCACAACCCGATGGAACCCCATGCGGTCACCGCCCGCTGGGACGCCGGGCGGCTCGAAGTGATCGACTCCAACCAGGGCGCCACCTGGGTCGTCGGTGAACTCGCGAACCTCTTCTCGCTCGACCCGGCCTCGGTGCGCGTACGCTCCGAACACGTCGGTGGCGGCTTCGGCAGCAAGGGCGTCCGCGCCCACCAGGTGGCCGCCGTCATGGCCGCGACCACCCTCCAGCGCCCCGTACGCGTCGTCCTGACCCGACGTCAGATGTTCTCGCTGGCCGGGTACCGCAGCCCCACCGTCCAGCGCGTCAGGCTCGGCGCCGAGGCCGACGGACGCCTGCGCGCCCTGGAGCACCGCGCCGTCAGCCTCACCTCCACCGTGTACGAGTTCGTCGAACCGAGCGCCGGGGTGGCCCGGGTGATGTACGGCGCCGACGCCCACCACACCAGCAACCGCCTCGTACGGCTCGACGTACCGAGCCCCACGTTCATGCGCGCCCCCGGCGAGGCGCCGGGATCGTTCGCGCTGGAGTCCGCGCTCGACGAACTCGCCGAGAAGTGCGGGATCGACCCGGTCGAGCTGCGCCTGCGCAACGAACCGGACAAGGGGCCCGTGTCCGGCCTGCCGTTCGCCGGGCGCAACCTGGCCGCCTGCTTCCGGGAGGGTGCCCGCAGGTTCGGCTGGGCGGACCGGGACCCGCGTCCCGGAGTGCGCCGGGACGGCCGCTGGCTGCTCGGCACCGGTACGGCGGCGGCCTCCTTCCCCGCCGGCGCCGCGCCCTCCACCGCGACGGCGACCGCGCACCCGGACGGCACCTTCACCGTCCGCATCTCCGCGGCCGACATCGGCACCGGGGCCCGTACGGCACTCACCCTCGTCGCCGCGGACGCCCTCCAGGTGGCCCCGGAGCGCGTCCGGATGCGCATCGGCGACAGCGACTTCGGCCCGGCGATGATCGCCGGTGGTTCCATGGGCACGCGGTCCTGGTCCTGGGCGATCACGGCCGCGGCCGGCGAACTGCGCGACCAGCTGACCCCCGGTGCCGACATACCGCCGGAGGGCATCACGGTACGGTCCGACACGACCGCCGCCATCGGCGCCCTCACCCCCGCCGAACGGCACTCCTACGGCGCGCAGTTCGCCGAGGTCGCCGTGGACGTCACCACCGGCGAGGTGCGTGTGCGGCGCATGCTCGGCATCTTCGCCGCGGGCCGGATCGTCAATCCGCTCACCGCACGCAACCAGCTTCTGGGCGGAATGATCTGGGGCATCTCCATGGCCCTGCACGAGGAGGCGGTCCGGGACCGCGCCTCGGGCGGCCACGTCGGCGCCGACCTCGCCGGCTACCACGTGGCGACGAACGCCGACGTCCCCCGCATCGAGACCGACTGGATCGACGACACGGACCCGAACGACCCGGTGGGGATCAAGGGCATCGGAGAGATCGGCGTCGTGGGCGCCGCGGCGGCGCTCGCCAACGCGGTCTGGCACGCGACCGGTGTACGCCACCGCAGCCTGCCCATCCGGCCGGACCGCGTGCTGTCCGCCGCCGCGGAGGCACCGGATGCTTGACCTCGCCGAGGAACTGCACCGCTGGACCGAGGAGGGCCGGGAGTTCGCCGTCGCCACCGTGGTGGCCGTCGGCGGCAGCGCGCCCCGCGGCCCCGGGGCCGCCCTCGCCGTGGACAGCGCCGGCACCGTCATCGGCTCGGTGTCCGGCGGGTGCGTGGAGGGCGCGGTCTACGACCTGTGCCTGCAGGCGCTCCAGACGGGCGAGAGCGTCGTCGAACGGTTCGGCTACAGCGACGACGACGCGTTCGCCGTAGGACTGACCTGCGGCGGGACGATCGACATGCTGATCACGCCGGTAGGCGGGCAGGCCCCCGTCCGGACGGTCCTGGCGTCGGCTCTGTCGGCCGCCGCCCGGAGCGAACCGGCGGCCCTCGCCCGGGTCGCCCGCGGCCCGGCCGACCTCCTCGGCCGCGCACTGCTGGTACGACCCGACGGCACCTACGAAGCCGGCCTGGGCGGTCACCCGGACCTCGACCGGACGGCGGCGGCCGAAGCCCGGGCCCTGCTGGAGTCGGGCCGCACCGGCACAGTGGACCTCTCCGCGGACGGCACGCACTGCCCCGGTGGCCTCACCCTGCTGGTCGAGTCGAACGTGCCGCCCCCTCGTATGATCGTGTTCGGCGCGATCGACTTCGCGGCGGCCCTGGTACGGGCCGGGAAGTTCCTCGGCTATCACGTGACCGTCTGCGACGCCCGCCCCGTCTTCGCCACCCGGACCCGCTTCCCCGACGCCGACGAGGTCGTCGTGGACTGGCCGCACCGCTACCTGCGCAACACCGCGACCGACGCCCGCACGGTGCTCTGCGTGCTCACCCATGACGCGAAGTTCGACGTGCCCCTGCTGAAGGCGGCCCTGCGCCTGCCCGTGGCGTTCGTCGGCGCGATGGGCTCACGCCGTACCCACGAGGACCGCAACCGGCGGCTGCGCGCGGAAGGCGTCACCGAGGGGGAACTGGCACGGCTGCACTCCCCGATCGGCCTCGACCTCGGCGCCCGGACGCCGGAGGAGACCGCCCTGTCGATCGCCGCGGAGATCGTCGCCTCCGGGCGGGGCGGCACGGGCATGCCCCTGACGGGATCGAGGACGCCGATCCACCGTGACGCCCGAGCACGCGGCGGGGACGCGGGCCGCCCCCGCCGCGGCCGGCCGGGGGCGTCCCGGACCGACGGCCGCGTCGCCGCGGGCACGTCGACGACCCCGCCCGCGTAGCCGCAGCCGCGCTGGACCGGGCGTTCGGTCGCAGCCAGGGCGCGGTTACCGGCGGTGTGCCGCCTCGCTGTCGTCACCGCGCCTGCCGTCACCGCGAGTTGAGGAGGCCACCGCGAGGTGAGGAGGCCACCGCGAGGTGAGGAGGCCACCGCGAGGTGAGGAGGCGGCGGCGAGTCGGCCGCCGGTGCCGCGGTCGCCCGGCCCGGCCGACTCCGGGATCGGCGCGGGCCCGGGCGTCGGCCGATCCCGGGAACGGTTCGGGCCGGGCGTCGGGCGATTTCTGATCTGTGCGGGCGCGGCGACGGCCGATCCCGGGAACGGTTCGGGCCCGGGCGTCGGGCGATTTCTGATCTGTGCGGGCGCGGCGACGGCCGATCTCGGGATCGGTGCGGGCAACGCCCGGTCACCGGACGACCGGGGTGGCGCCGGTCGCCGCGGCGGACAGTTCCCACAGTCGCGCGGCAGAGTCCGGATCGATGGCGTATGCGCGTACACCGCCGTCGTCCATGGACTCCTCCGGCGCGGACACGCGCGCGATGTCGCAGTCCTCCAGGTAGAGCCCGCCGCGGTCGTCCAGGAGGGGCGACGTGGCTGCCCACAGACCGGTGGCGGCGCCTTGGGAGGGCGTCTTGAAGCCGGCGCCGATGAGATGGCCGCGCTCGTCCACCCACCCACGGTCGATCTGCTCCTCCAGCGTCATCTCCCGCTGGAGGCCGGTCAGGATCTTGCCCGGGTGGAGGGCGTACGCCCGGACGCCGTCGTCGCGCCCGAGGGCGTCGAGCCGCACGGCGAACAGGGCGTTGGCGGTCTTGGCCTGTCCGTAGGCCAGCCACTTGTCGTAACCGGTGCCGAAGTGGGGGTCGTGCCAGCGGATGCCGGTCAGCACGTGCCCGGCGGAGCTGTTGACGACGACGCGCGCACCGTCGGCGGCGGCGAGCAGCGGGTACAGCTCGCAGGCGAGGGCGAAGTGCCCGAAGTGGTTGGTGGCGAGCTGGCTCTCCCAGCCGGGCCCGAGGCGGCGCTCCGGGGTGGCCATGACGCCGGCGACGGCCATGAGAAGGTCGAGCCTGTCGAGACAGGCGCTGATATGAGCCGCGGCGGCGCGCACGCTGCCGAGGTCGGCGAGATCCATGGCGATGACGTCACAGCCGGGCACATCCCGCAGAGCCGCGCGGGCGACCGAGGGCCGGCGTGCCGGAACGACGACCCGCGCCCCGGAGGCCGCCAGTGCCCGGGTGGTTTCCAGCCCGAGTCCGGAGTAGCCCCCGGTCACGACGGCGGTCATGCCGACGAGTCCGAGGCCGGCCATGACGTCTTCGGCGGTGCTGGTCGCGGAGAAGGGCGAGCCGAGCGGCTGCTGTTGCTGTTCGGTGGTGGTCATGGCGGCGACGCTACGAACTGGAGTGAGGTCTAGATCAAGTCCTAGTCTGGGCGGCATGGCGACTACCGAGACCCGCACGGAGCCACTGAGTATCGGCGAGGTGGCCGAGCGGACCGGACTCAGCGTGCACGCACTGCGCTTCTACGAACGTGAGGGCCTGCTGGTCGGGCCGATCCAGCGCACCGCGGGCGGCCGACGGCGGTACACCGGCACCGATGTGGACTGGCTGCTGATCTGCATCAAGCTGCGGGAATCGGGTATGCCGCTCGCCGACCTCAAGCGGTTCGCGGAGCTGGTGCGGCACGGTCCGGGCAACGAAGCCGAACGTCTGCGGCTCCTCGACGCCCATCAACGCCGTGTGGAGGCGCAGATCCGGGCGCTGGAGGAGTGCCGTTCGGTCATCGCCTGGAAGGTCGGTGTCTACGCCGAGCACCTCTCCCGCGGCGAGGCCGGGGGGCTCTGGGACCCGACGGCCGGAGACCCGACGGCCGGAGATCCGACGACCTGATATCCGGCGGCCGGAGTCCCGGTGGCCGAAGACGGTGGTCGGGCATCGGCCGGCGCCCCCGGCTCCCGCGCCCTGGCACAGCCCTGGCGGCCCGCTGTACAGCCCCGGCGACCCGCCGCACAGCCCCGGCGACTCGCTGCCCCGGCACAGCGACCCGCTGAGCGGAGCGCGCCTGCTCGCACTGGAGGCACTGACCACGCACGATCTCTACGTCGCCCGGGTATGACGGGTGACGGCCCCACCGTCCTCACCCGCCATCGACGCCGGCGGCCGTTGTACAGGAGTGAGCGTGCGCCAACTCGACCTGTTGGTGATCGTCGTCTATCTGGTGGCGATCGCCGTGATCGGACTGCGCCTGGCGGGACGGCAGAAGTCGGCGAAGGACTACTTCGTCGGCGAGGGTCACATGCCCTGGTGGACCGTCTCGTTCTCCGTGGTGGCCACCGAGACCAGCGTGCTCACCGTCATCAGCCTGCCGGGCGGCGCGTACAGCGGGCAGGGCTTCGGGAACGTCGAACTGGCTCTCGGCTACGTCATCGGGCGCGTCGTCGTGGCGACCGCGCTGATCCCGCTGTACAAGCGCGGGGGCTTCGTGAGCGCGTACCAGTACCTCGGCGGCAGATTCGGGCCGAGGCTGCAGGGGCTCGCCTCGGTGGCCTTCGTCTTCACCCGGCTGCTCGCCGAGGGCGTACGACTGTTCGCCTCCGCCATTCCCATCAAACTGCTGCTGGACGAGTTCGGCGTGCACGCGAGCTACCGTGTCATCATCGTCGTGCTCACGGTGATCACCGTCGTCTACACCTACCTGGGCGGTATCAAGGCGGTCATCTGGACCGATGCCATCCAGATGGGCCTGTACCTGGGCGGCGCCCTCCTCGCGATCGGTGTCCTCTCCAGCCACGTCGGCGGCGAGGGCTTCCAACGCGCCCTGCACGCGGGCCGGTTCAGGCTCTTCGACACAGACTTCGGCCTGGTCCACATCCTCACGAGCCCGTTCGCGCTGCCCACCGCGATCGTCGGCGGCGCCATCTTCGCGATGGCCAGCCACGGCTCCGACCAGCTGATCGTCCAGCGCGTCCTGGCCACCCGCTCGCTGCGCGACGGCCAGAAGGCCATGATCGCCTCAGGTGTCTTCGTCACCGTGCAGTTCGCGGCGTTCTCCCTGGTCGGCGCGCTGCTGTGGTCGTACAACCAGGGCAGGAGCTTCACCGAGCTGGGCCTGAGCAGCTCCGACAACCTCTACCCGGACTTCATCCTGCACGGGCTGCCCGTGGTGATCTCCGGCCTGCTCGTGGCCGGCATCCTCGGGGCGGCGATGGGCTCGCTGTCCTCGGCGTTGAACTCCATGTCGAACTCGACGGTCGCCGACATCATCCACAGCCTGTTCCGTACCGCGCCCTCCGAGGAGTTCCTGCTCGGGCTGGCCCGGCTGATGACCCTGGTCTGGGCGGTGCTGATGGCGCTCTTCGCCTGCGCCTTCAGCGCCGGCACCGGCAACGTCTACCTCACCGGTCTGACCATCGCGGGGTACACCTACGGCGCGCTCCTCGGAGCGTTCCTCCTGGGACGCCTCGTCCGCCGCGCGAGCGAGGCCGACGCCGTCATCGCGTTCCTGGTGACGGTCGGGGTCATGACGTACGTCGTGCGCGGCGTCAAGATCGACGTCAGCGTGGCCGGCGCGACCGTGCCGACCGCGGTCGCCGCGCAGTGGCTCGTCCCCCTCGGCGTGGTGATCACTCTGACCGTGGGCGGTGCGGCCAGTCTGTTCCACCGGGCACCCGGTGGTGTGCAGGCCCCCGCCGACGACGGCGGGTCCGGCGCCGACCGCGCGGCGGCGGCCGTCGCCCCGGAATGACGCGGCAGGCAGCCGCACCGGCCACCCCGGCTCTCGGACAGTGACGGCCCCTCGGGAGGAACCATGCAACAGCCGCAGCCGCAGCCGCAGCCGCAGCCGCAGCCGCAGCCGGCCCCGGCCGCCGGGCGGGACCCGTCCCAGGAGGCGCCGTGCGTGTGATCGGCCTGATGTCGGGCACCTCGTTCGACGCCATCGAGGCCGCCGCCGCGGACCTCACCCTGGACGGCGACAGCCTGCTCCTCCGGCCTGTCGGACACCTCTCCGCTCCTTACCCGGACGATGTGCGGGGCCTGATCGCCACGACCCTGCCGCCGGCCGTCACGACCACACAGTCCGTCTGTGCCCTGGACACCGGCATCGGCCAGGCGTTCGCCGACACCGCGGCGCGCGCCCTGCGCGAACTGTGCGAGGGGACCGCCGACCTCGTGGTCTCGCACGGCCAGACCATGCACCACTGGGTCGAGGACGGCAGGGTCCGAGGCACCCTTCAACTGGGCCAGCCCGCCTGGATCGCCGAGGCGACGGGGCTCCCCGTCGTGTCCGACCTGCGCAGCCGGGACGTCGCCGCGGGCGGCCAGGGTGCGCCGCTGGTCGCCATGACCGACACCCTGCTGCTGTCCGCTCTGCCCGGCAACCCCGCCGCGCTCAACCTCGGCGGCATCGCCAACGTCACGGTCCTCGCCTCCGGCGCCGAGCCGCTGGCCTTCGACACCGGTCCGGCCAACGCGCTGCTGGACGCGGCCGTACAGCACTTCACCAGGGGTGCCGCCGCCTACGACGAGGGCGGACGCAGGGCCGCGGTGGGCCGGGTCAGCCCCGAACTGCTGCGGGTCCTCCTGGACGACCCCTACTACCGCAGGGACGCCCCGAAGACCACGGGCAAGGAACGCTTCCACCTGCCCTACCTGCAACGGGCGCTCGACGCCGTGCCCGTGCCGGCCACCGACGACGTCCTGGCCACCCTGACCCGGCTGACCGCCGTCACCGTGGCGGACGCCTGCCGTGCCCACGGCGTCACCCAGCTCGTCGTCTCCGGCGGCGGCACCCGCAACCCGGTGCTGATGCGCATGATCGCCGAGGAGCTGCCCGGCGTGCCGCTGCGCCTCAGCGACGCCCTGGGCCTGCCGTCGGACGCCAAGGAGGCCCTCGCCTTCGCCGTCCTGGGCTTCCTCACCGTCCATGGCTTGCCCGGGGCTTTCCCCTCGGGCACCGGCGCCCGCCGGGCCGCGCTGCTCGGCAGCATCACCCCCGGCGTGTCGCCGCTGCGCCTGCCCGAACCCGCCGCACGGCCGCCACGCCTGCTACGGATCACCCGCTGACACGCGCCGGGAAGGACTCACACCAGTTCGGGTTGCGGTTCGGACCGCGGCGCGGGTACGGCTTTCGGTTCCCACAGTTCGGTGGTGCGTACGTAGCCGTAGACGACGGAGACCATCGCCAGAATGAGAAGTGGTCCGAACACCCACGGATACGCGGCCATCTGGACCGGCAGAAAGCGATAGGACACCAGGAGTGTGACGAAGACCGTCGCCCCGTAAGCGACCAGCTTCATTCCGGTGCGGTCCCAGCCCCGGTCGATCGAGCGCAAGGCTGCCTCGATCGTCACCGTGAACACCACGCCGGCCACGAGATCCACGCCGTAGTGGTAACCGAATCCCAGCGTCGCGCCGAGTGTGGCGATCAGCCAGAAGGTGCCCGCGTACCGCAGAATCCGCGGGCCCTTGCGGGAATGAATGAAGATCGCGGTGGCCCACGCGGTGTGCAGGCTGGGCATGCAGTTGCGGGGGGTGATCTCGTCGTACGGCATCGCGTGCGGGGTGATGACCGGTGGCGGCGTGTGGGGCCACAGGTCGGCCACCGCCCAGTGCTCGCCGCCGGTGCCGAATGCGCCGGTCCCGTAGGCGAAGACCGGACCGACCACCGGGAAGATCATGTAAATGGCCGGCCCCAGGAGACCGATGACCAAAAAGGTGCGCACCAGATGGTGGTGCGGGAAGCGGCGTTCGACCGCCACGTTCCGCAACTGGTACAGGGCGACGACGACCGCGGCCACCGCGAGCTGGATGTAGACGTAGTCGAGAACATGGGTGCCGATCGGCCCCGTGGCCTTGACGATCCGGCCGACCAGCCATGACGGGCTGCCCAGCGCGTGATCGGCGGTCGCCACGTACTGGTCCAGCACGGTCGGGCGGGTCTTGGACGTGATGAGGAGCCAGGCGTCGCCGGTCTTGCGGCCGGTCACCAGCAGCAGACCGAGTCCGACACCCTTCAGCAGCAGGACGCGTTCCCGGCCGGTGCGGCGCGTGACGGCGACGACCCCGCAGCCCAGGATCACCCACAGAGCGCCGTTCCCGAACATCATCCTGGCGTCGAACGCCCACCGGACCAGGAAGAAGACGATATCGATACCGATGGCGACGGCGGCCGCGATGAACCGTTGCCGCCAGGTGAGCACCACCATCATCAAGGCCATGCTGGCGTACAACAGAGGGCCCGACTTAGGGGCGAATATCACCTCTCGTGCCTGGTTGGTGATGGGCCCCGGTACGCCGTAGTGGCGCGCGGCGACCTCCAGTGCGACGAGGAACGCGAGGGTCACCACGCTGACCGATGTCCACAGCACCGCCCGTGGTCGACGCCACGCGACGAACAAGGTTCTTGCGTTTCTCGGGTCTATTCGCGAAAACACCCGCGATGCTCTCGATGTCAATTTTCAGCCGATTTGTTAGTTTTCAGATGGTCGTCGTAAGTTCGAACATGTTAACGGAACGGGTGCGTTTCGCCGGTCACGGGTGGGCGAATCCCGCCCTTCCTCACCCCCTGCCGCGGACCGGCCGCACTGTCTCGACGCGGCGAGGATGACGAGACCCGTGCTGATCGTGCACGGCTCCGTCCGCCCGTCACGTCGCCGTCGGGCGTGGCGTCGGACCCGGGCCGCCGGTCGGCTACGGCGCCCGGCGTCAGCCGAGGGCCCGGTATTCAGGTGACGGATCGACGAGTTCCGGGTGCTCGGCCACGTACCGGTCGCCGTGGACCGCCGACATCGCCCAGTGCCACGCCTCCTCATGGAACACGAGACCGCGGTACGGATCGCCGTCCGGCTCGTAGGGGTAACGCCTCAGTGCGGCTTCCTCGGCCTCCGCCGGCGGCACACCGCCATGGTGCTCCATCACCCAGGCGTAGCCCCGCCGTTCGGACCGCAAACAGTCGAGGTACTCCTCCTCGCTCCACGTCATGACGCAAGCTTAGGTCGCCCTCCCCGCGCCCCTGGGCCCTCGTTGGACGAAACGCCCGGGCCGGTGACTACTAGGCTGCGACGATGGAACGCACAAGCGACGCGCCCGAGAGCTTCACCCGGTCTGCCGATCCGGCCCGGGCGAACGACTACGACAGCTTCGCCGAGGCGTACGCGGCGGACACCGAGAACAACCTCGTGAACGCGTACTACGCGCGCCCCGCGATGCTGGCCCTCGCCGGAGACGTGGCCGGTCGCCGGGTCCTGGACGCCGGCTGCGGCTCGGGACCCCTGACCGCCGCACTGCGCGACCGTGGTGCCGTCGTCACCGGCATGGACGCCAGCGCCGCGATGCTGGCACTCGCCAGGCGGCGGCTGGGTGACGACGCCCCCCTGCACCTGGCCGACCTGAGCGGCCGACTGCCGTTCGCCGACGGTGCGTTCGACGACGTGGTCGCGTCGCTGGTGCTGCACTACCTGGAGGACTGGGGGCCGACACTGGCCGAGATACGGCGCGTGCTCAGGCCCGGAGGCCGGCTGATCGCCTCGGTCGAGCACCCTTTCGTGGCCTACACGTTCGAGGACCCGCGGCCCGACTACTTCGCCACCACCAGCTACACCTTCGACTGGACGTTCAACGGACGGTCCTTCCCGATGCGGTTCTGGCGCAAGCCGTTGCACGCGATGACCGATGCCTTCACCACCGCGGGCTTCCGCCTTGCCGTCATCAGCGAGCCGCAGCCGGACCCGGCCGCCCGCGAGCTGTTCCCCGACGGCTTCCACGACCTCTCGACCAAAACCACCTTCCTCTTCTTCGTCGTCGAGGTACCGCCGTCGGCCACCGGCTCCGACCACTAGCCGGTGGCGGATCGGGCGGGGGCCCCGCTCAAAGCTGTGCGCGCACCCACGCCGGACGGGGATTGGTGTGTGCACGGCCGGCCACCAGCACGGTCGGCACGGTCTCGTCGCCTGCGTTGGCCGCCCTCACTGCCGCCGCCCCAGCCGGGTCGCGCCAGATGTCGACCCAGTGAAGCCGGTGGGCGTCGCGCCCGAGCCGGACCCGCAGGCGCAGGCAGTACTTGCACCCCGGCCGCCAGTAGACGATCGGCCGGCCGTCGACCGCGTTGCGGGCCTGTGCCTCCGCCGCGCCGACCGACCGTGGGAACACCAGCGGCGAGTGCAGAACCGCGAGCAGGGCGAACAGCGACAGCACCGCGACGGCCACGCGGGCGGACCCGCGGACGAACAGCGCGGTCGTCACGAGTGCACCGGAGAGCACGAGCAGCGACGGCAAGATCCAGGCACGCGTCATGAGGTGGCAGCTCTATCGGCGGCGTGGGTTCGGCGAACAGCGGGTCGAGGGGGGCGGGGACCGACGACGGGGTCGCCTTCGACCGCGTGCGTGAAGGCGTACGGCCGGTCGCCGCCGTCGTCCGTCTGGGTGAGGCCGGGATGCAGTGCGTGCACGTTTCCGTACGGTCGGTTGCAGGGCCGGGATGTGCCTTGGCCTGCACGTCAGGAGGATCGTCATGCGTCGCATCAGCTCGGCACTCGCCCCGCTCGCCGCCGCCGGGGTACTCGCGTTGGCCGTACCCGGCTCGGCCTGCGCGGCCAACGGGTTCATCGTGATCGACGGAGTCGTTCACACCAGCCCGAGTGGCTGCATCGAGATCCCGAAACTGTCCAGCGTCTTCAACGTCACGGACATACCCGTCAAGGTGCACAACGTTCCCGGCTGCGTGGGCGGGATCGTCCAGATCATCCCTCCCGGGCTGGCGGTGCAGGTGCCCGGGACGCACAGCCTCTTCCTCGGCTGACCGGTAGGGGGGCTTCTGCCCCGCGGTCATCCGCAGGGGCAGGAGGTCGGGGCCGCCCCGGTCGGCGAAGAGCGCGTTGCGCCGTCCCCGAATGTGGCCTCCGGCCCGGCCACCAGCCGGGCGTCCCCGATCCGTCCCATGTCCCGCCCCCCTCGCCGCCCGGCGCGCTGCGGACTCACAAGCTACGGCGCCCCACTGACAACAGCGGAGAGCGCAGCAGAAGCGGATACGTCATCCGGATCTGCTACGGTGACGAGAGAAGCGGATAAGTTATCCATATGGGTGGAGCGGGTGCCATGGTGAAGCAGTCAGCGGTGGTCACGGCAGGGACGGCGGGGATCGGACTGGAGACCGCCTCGGGGCTGGCGGAGGCGGGTTTCGCGGTCACCGTGGTCGGGCGCGACGCCGAGCGCGGCGCCCGTGCGGTCGAACGGATCAACGCCACGGCACCCGTGCATTCGGCCCGGTACCTGGCAGCCGACCTGGCGTCGCTCGACGCGGTCCGCGAGCTCGCCGCCCGGATCGGCGCGGACGGGCCGCTGACGGTTCTGGTCAACAACGTCGGGGCGATGTTCCCCGACCGGCAGGACACGGTGGACGGGATCGAGGCGGCGTTCGCCGTCAACCACCTCTCGCCCTATCTGCTGACCGAACTGCTGCTGCCCGCGCTTCGGGCCGGTACGCCGAGCCGGATCGTGAACGTCACCTCGGGGGCCGTCGGTGTCGCCAAGCGTGTCTTCGACACGGTCGAGCCGCCGGGGGGCTACTACGGCTTCCACTGGTACGGCCGGGCCAAGCTTGCCAACCTCGCCTACACCCTGCAGCTGGCCGGCCGGCTCGACGGGACGGGCGTCTCGGTCTTCGCGGCGGACCCCGGCGGTGCCGCGACCGACATGACCAACGGCACGATGCGCGATCCGAAGATCGTCTCCCCGGGTCTGCGGCTGCTGTGGCCACTGGTCCGGCGTAAGTTCGAGCGCTCGACCTCGGGCCCCGCGTCCCTCGCCGCCAAGTCCTCGGTCTTCGCCGCGACCGACGGCTCACTGGCCGGTCGGACCGGCCTTGTCATCGGACCCCGGGCGCTTCCGGTCGACCCCTTCCGCGCGGCGACGGATCCCCGTACCGCCGAAGCCGTGCGCCGCCTCAGCGAGCGCCTCGCACCGCTCACGACGGTGTGAGGGGAGCGGACGCCGATCCGCCGGGGCCGTACGGCGGATCGGATGCCCGCTGACCGGGAGTTGCTCCGCGCCCACGCTCGACCGGGATGCGGATGAGGCATCCGGTTAGACTTCTCGCATGACGACCGCCCCGCTGCGCAAGGACGCCGCCCGCAACTGGGAACGGATCGTCGCCGTGGCCCGCGAGCTCGTGGACGAGGGCACGCCCCTCCAGCTCAACGACATCGCCCGCCGCGCCGGAATGGGCGTCGGCACCGTCTACCGGCACTTTCCCACCGCCGAGGCACTCCTGGAGACCGTCGCCACACCCAGCCTGGAGGCACTCGCGGGCCACGGAGAGCGGGCGCTGGCCGACGACGACCCCGGGCGCGCCCTCGCCGGCTTCCTCGCCCGCACCATCGAAGCGCAGGTGACCGACGCCTCCCTGTCCACGGTCACCGCCGCGCCCACCGACGCCCTGCCCCGCACCACGGAACTGAAGCGGACCATACGGTCGGTCGGCCGGGAACTGCTCGCACGAGCCCGCGCCGCCGACGTCGTGCGCGCCGACCTGACCTCGGACGACCTCGTCCCGCTGATGTGCGGAATCGCCTACGCCGCGAACGTACACGGCGAACCGGCGGTCCGCGTCGAGACCGCCCGCCGCTATCTGGCCGCGCTGCTGGAAGGCCTGTACGTCGGATAGGCGCCGACCGGGTGCCGATCGGGCGTCGACCGGGGCGGATCGACGCCCGTCGTCGCAGAGCGACAAGCGACAGCCGCCGGCCGACCGGTCGGCGGCTGTCAGCCGGCGACGATGAGGGCGAGCGCGGCGAGGACGAGGGCGTACGAGGTCACGGACAGGACGCCGCGGGCGATGAGCGCGCCGCGCACCCGCCGGCGCGGGGGTGAGGTGAAGCAGCAACAGGGCTGCCGGGCTTGCCAGGAGGGGCCGTCCAGCCAGTAGGAGCCCAGCAGGCGGGCGGTGCTGGTCGGGCTCGGTTCGTCGTACATGCGCGGGTCAACGCCCCGGAGTCCGACGGGGTACGGTGGCCGGTTCGGTCGGCACCGAACCGTGATCTCGCACAGCCGCTGGGCAACTGCGGGCGTCATCAGCGCGACATGTACCTGCTGCGGATGGCGGTGGTGGCGAGGAATCCGGTCGCGGCTGCGGTGAGGAGGGCGCCGAAGGAGAGCAGGAGCGTGTGACGGTGCATCGTGCGGGCCTTTCTTGCGTGGTCGTGGATGTCCTGCACAACGAGGCCGATCCGGGTTTCGGCTCGTCCGCACCGCGGAAGCAACTCGCATGGCCCTGCCCGCCGCTGAGCAGCGGGCGGCGAAGACCCCGAGGGGCTCGGAGAAGATCACTTCATGGCGCGCAAGGATGCTCATCCGACAGGGACCGCGTTCGGCTGCTCGGCGCTGGCGGAATGCCGCGGACGGCGGCCCGCGATCCCGCGCTGCCTCCCGGGCTCATGCACCGACTGCTCGACACCGGCAGCACGTTCACGCGCCCCTCGTGCCGCCCTGGCCTGGCGGCCGCGTCCGCTGTCAGCCGAGCTCCACGGGCCCGTAGCGGGCGGCGGGCGCCCCGGTCTGCAGGGCCCAGTAGCGGTCTCCGTACGACCAGTGCCACCACTCCGTGGGGTAGTTGACCAGGCCGACAGCGGTGAGCGCGGTGCACAGGACGTCCCGGTGGGAGCGCGCCTCGGCGCTGATGTCGGCGGCGTGCGTGTAACAGGCTCCCGCGCTCTCCTCCGGAGTCGCGTTCATGCGCGTGCCCAGGTCGAGTTCACGCCCGTCCGCATCGGCGAGCGTCAGGTCGACGGCCGCTCCGGCGCTGTGCGGCGCGATCTCCGGTGGTGACACGTACCGGCTGGCCGCCGAGCGGACCTGGCCGGGGGACCACTGCGGATGTCCGGCACGCAGCCGGTCCGCGTAGGTGTCGAAGTAGCGACGCTGCAGGGAGGGCGGGCGGTACCCCTCGACGAACAGCAGCCGTATCCCGCGGGGCAGTCGTGCCTCGGCTTCGAGGAGTCGGCCGAGCACGCCTTCCCGCAGGTGGGCGAAGGTGCCGGCGGAGTCCTGCTGTTTCCGGTCGTCGACCAGCAGGTGGCTGCCTCGGCGGACGTTCACGAGCCGCTCACCGCACTCCTGGACGGGCACGGCTGCGACCTTCGGGTCGGACATCAGAACGATCTCGGTCATGAGGCGATCATCTCGGGCGGACTGTCTGCCCCGGTGGATCTGCGGGACGGGCGGCCTCGGGAATAGCCTGGAAAGGAGCTGCACCGGCGCGGGACGGACCCTCCCGATGCATTCCCTTCGCCGCGGGGGACGCGAACGTGGGAGGTGGCCATGCCCTGGAGTCTGAACGGCACGTACCTGGAGAGCTGCAACTGTGACGTGGTGTGCCCCTGCACCACCTCCGGCCTGACCGCGCCTGCCGACCACGAGCGCTGTCAGGTGACGCTCGCCTTCCACGTGGACGGCGGAGACGTGGACGGCGTGGACGTCTCCGACCGCAGCGTCGCCGTCTTCATCGACGCACCCCAGGTGATGGCCGAGGGCGGCTGGCAGGTGGCGCTGTACGTCGACGCTTCGGCCGACGACGGGCAGGCCGAGGCACTGGGCAAGGTCTTCTCCGGCCGGGCCGGCGGGCCGATGGCGGCGCTGACCCCGCTCATCGGCGAAGTCCTCGGCGTGCAGCGCGCCCCCATCGACTACCGGGACGACGGCCGCCGGCACGCCGTGCGGATCGGCGACGCCATCGACATCGAGATCGAGGACCAGATCGCCCCGCAGTTCGGCGAGGACGGTCCGGTCATGGGCCTGACCGGCATGTTCCATCCGGTGAACAGCACGCTGACGATCGCCCGGTCCACCCGGGCGACCGGCGCCGGCGTGCACGGCCGGACCTGGGACTTCACCGGCGGCAACGGTCACTCCGCGCCCTTCACATGGTCCGCGTGAGTGGTGGGCCCGTCACCGCCCGCCGTGGGACGGCGTCCGCCGGGCTGCTGCTGGTCGCGGCCGCAGCCGCCTGGGCCTGGGTGGTGACGCGCCGGGGCGGCATGCCGGCGATGCCCGGCACCATGGGCCTGGGCCTGCTCCCCTTCCTGGCCGTGTGGACACTCATGATGGCCGCGATGATGCTGCCCGCCACAGCACCCGTCGCCGCGCTGTACGCGCGCACCCTCCCCGCGCACCGGGCGTCGCACATGGTCGTTTTCACCGTCGCCTACCTGCTTGTCTGGGCCGCGGCCGGACTGCCGGCCTACGCGCTGGCCGCCGGCCTGGGCCGGGTGGCGCACCTCCCCGTCGCGGCGGGGACCGCCGTGGCGGCGGTCGTGTTCGCCGTCAGCGGCGTCTACCAGCTCACGCCCCTCAAGGACCGGTGCCTGGCGAGGTGCCGCTCGCCGATCGGTCTGATGCTGCGCTACGGCTCCTGTCCGGGGCCCTCGCGCGATCTGCGTGCCGGCGCCCACCACGGGGCCTTCTGCCTGGGCTGCTGCTGGTCGCTGATGGTGCTGCTGGCAGCGTTCGGTGTGATGAACCTGTGGGCCATGGTGGCCCTGGCCGCCGTGATCACCACCGAGAGGCTCGCTCCGGGCGGGCATGCGGTGGCCCGTGCCGTGGGGCTCGCCTCGATCGCCCTGGCCGTGGCCGTCTTCTGGATCCCGGGCCTCGCTCCGGGCCTCACCGGCGGCGGCATGACCGGGATGTGATGCCGCCACCTTCGTCCGCAACTCCCCGTGCTCCCGGCAGTGCGGACCTTCGGATCTTTCGTGGGGGCCCGCCGAGGCCGAGCTGCTGCTACGAGCCGGGAGGCGTCTCGGCCTCGTCAGCCAGGGGTCCCCGGGCGGCCAGGCGGGAAGGGCGGGGCGGGGCGCCCTGGCGGGCCACTGTGCCGACGGTGTCCTGCCCGGACCGTCGCCGCCCCGGTGCGGCTCGGCGCCGTGTCGTTCACACCGTCACGGAGCGCCGGTCCCGGCCGGCCGCGTCGAGCAGCAGTTTCGCGGCCACCGTCCGTCCGTCGGTGCGGATCGTGCCGGCCACGGTCCGTGCCCGTGCCCGGGTCTCGGGCGTCAACGCTGAGGCGAGCGCGGCGGACAGGGAACCGGAAGTCGGCGTCGGGCCGTCGTGAGCCGAGCCGATGCCCAGGTCGGCCACCCGGCCGGCCCAGTACGGCTGGTCCGCGATCTGGGGGACCACCACCTGCGGCGCGCCGGCCCGGGCGGCCGTGGTCGTGGTGCCCGCGCCGCCGTGATGCACGACGGCGGCCACCCGGCGGAACAGTGCCTGCTGGTTGACGTCGCCGACGACGAGGCAGTCGTCGGCGTCGTCGATCGGGGCGAGGCCCGCCCAGCCGCGGGCGAGGACCACACGGCGGCCCTGCGCACGGCTCGCCTCGATGGCCACCCGGGCGATGTCCTTCGGGGCGTACGCGGCCATGCTGCCGAAGCCCACGTACACCGGGGGTGCGCCGGCGTCCAGGAACGCCTCCAGGTCATCCGGGAGCGGACGGTCGTCGGGCAGGATCCACGCCCCCGTCTGCACGACGTCGAGCTCCGTCATGCCCCGTGACGGACACAGCGTCGCGTCCGCGGCCAGCCACGGCCGGCCGGTCAGGACGTGGTCGCGTACGTTGTCCACCGGCGGCAGGCCGATCGCCGCCCGATGGCGGTTGAGCGCCTCGCCGTACAGCGCGTTCACCCGCTGCGCGTCCTGCTCCCACAGCACCCGCAGGTCGGTCTCCTCCCGCGGGGACTGCTTGCCCGGCCGCGCCCCCGGGGGGAAGCGCCGCGACGGCAGTCCGAGGGTGTGGAAACAGGCGAGCACATACGGGATGCCCAGTTTCTCGGCGACGTCCCGTGCGCCGGCCGGCATCAGACCGGTCGCCAGCAGCGCGTCGCACCCCTCGGCCGCGGCGGTGAGCGTCTCGAACCGTGCGGCCACCAGCTCGGGGGCGAGCCGGAACGCGTCTTTCGCGGTCGGTGGCTTCGGGCCGGCCACCACCGAGTGCACCGTAGGACCGAGCGGCACCATCGGCACACCGGCACGCGCCAGCAGTGCCGCGAACTCCTCGTCCGCAGGCGCGCACACCAGCGCCTGCGCACCGAGTTCCCGCAGTCCCACCGCCAGTCCCGCCAGCGGTTCCACATCTCCGCGCGATCCCCACGTCGTCAACAGCACGCGCACTTCGCGACCCCCACTTTCTGCCGGTACCGGCTATCGGCCGCTGATTGTGCGGGACGACCCGGCTCTTGCCGCAAGCCCCCCTGTGCGCTATAAGTTGAGAGTGGCGAGGAGTGGAATTTCCTTGCCCTTCTTTTTTGCCGTCGCCCTCCTGACGAATGCGGGACGACGGCCGTGGCGGGAACCTGGAAGCACGAAGGACCGTCGCCGGGCGCGGCTTCCGCGCCGCCTTCACCAGGAGTACGCATGAACGCACCCTTGCGGGGACGCACCGCCCTGGTCACGGGCGCCAGCAGGGGCATCGGACTGGCCACGGTCGGCGTCCTCGTCCAGGCCGGGGCCACGGTCGTCGCGGGATCCCGGACGTCCAGCCCCGGCCTCGACGCCCTGGTCGGGCAGGGCTCGGTCACCTGGGTGCCCGTGGACCTCGGCGTGCCACGGGACGCCGAGCGGCTCGTCGAGGCGGCACAGGGCCGCGTCGACGTACTCGTCAACAACGTGGGTGCCGCTCCCGCCCGCACCGGCGGTTTCGTGTCGGTGACGGACGCCGACTGGCAGCACGTCCTCGACCTCAACCTGCTCAGCACGGTGCGGGTCACCCGCGCCGCCCTGCCCCTCATGGTGGAGGCGGGGCAGGGCTCCGTCATCACGGTCGCCTCCGTCAACGCGACGCTGCCCGACCCCATGGTGATCGACTACAGCGCCGCGAAGGCCGCCGTCGTGGCCTTCTCCAAGGCCCTGTCCAAGGAGGTCGGCCCGAAGGGCGTCCGGGTCAACACCGTCAGTCCCGGACCGGTGGAGACCGACCTGTGGCTGGCCGAGGGCGGGGTCGCGCGGACGGTCTCAGCAGCCGCCGGTGTGCAGCCCGACGACGTCGTCGCGCAGGTCGCCGGTGCCACCGCGACCGGCCGGTTCTCCACCTCGGAGGAAGTGGCCGAGGTGATCCTCTTCCTCGCGGGTGACCACGCGCGCAACATCACCGGAAGCGACTGGATCATCGACGGCGGCTTCGTCCCCACCTGGTGACCGGCGAACCGCCTCCGCCTCCCCTACGGGGTGCGGGTCAGGGCGCCGCCCCTCGGGACTCGGCCTCAGGCCCGCTGGAAGAACTCCACCTCCGCGAGGGCGATGCGGCGGCCATGGGTCAGTCCGACGGGGGCGCCGAGCGTCAGCCGGACACGCCGGACATCGCTGATGCCGACGGGAACCGTCTGCGCTCCGGGCTTGTCACTCAGGTCGATCTCCTGCCGGTGCACCTTCCCGTCCTGCCCGGTGACCTCCATGTCCAGACGGAGGGCGCGGGCCTGGCGGGCGTACTCCTCGGCGGACTTGGAGGCGCCGTTGGTGACGATCAGGTCGACCAGCCGGAACGGCTTGCCGAAGGTGTACGTCACGGACGCGCCGGGGCCGGACACCGCCCAGTAGCGGTTGCTGAGGCCGTCCGTGGTCAGGTCCGGCGGATGCCCCGGCACCTGGTCGGTCGCCGTGACGCGCGCGGGCGTCACCGCCTTGGCCTTGGCCAGCTTGTCCCGGGTGTCCTCGAAGAGGTTGCGGCCGGCCGGAAGCAGCAGGAACCCGGCGGCGCACAGCGCCAGTACCACGGCGAGGATGACCAGGAGCCGGGTCAGGCGGCCCGAGCCCGCCCGGGTGCGCCGGCGGAACGGCCAGACGGTGCGCCACCACGGCAGCGGAGCCGGCGCGGCGACGGCGACCAGGGGCGCGGCACAGCGCCGGCAGAACCGGCGGTGCGGTTGATTGGGCGTACCGCAGACCGGGCACGGCACACCGGCGGAGTCCTCGTCCGCCGTGACGGGCCGGACCACCGGGCGCGGGGCGGCCGCCTTGGCCGGCTTGACCGGTCGGGGAGCGTCCGGACGGGTCGGGGGGACCGGGCGCGCCGGGGGAACGGTACGGGTCGGAGAGGCCGGGCGAATCGGGGGCGGTGAGACCGGGCGGGTCGGGGGCGGTGAGGGTTCGGCTCCGGTCCGGGACGACGGGGGAGCAGCCGATGGCGGGGCGCCGGGTGACGGAGGCGGGGACGCCGGGGCGGGGGAGGCGCGCCTCGTCTCGTCGGGCGGCACCACCCTGGCGGTGGGCGGAACGCCTGAATCCGCGTGGGGCGTCCGCACCGCCCTGCCGCGACCGGAGCCGCCGGACCCGGCGGAAGCCGGTTCACCCGACGGGCGTGCGGCGCTCTGCCCGGGGGAGTGCGCCGGGCCCTCGGTGCCGCCGGTGGCGCGGCGTGTGCGCGCACCGGCACCGGGTGCGGTGCCAGGGCCCGTGTCACCCGCCGGAGATGTGGTCCCGGCGGTACCGGGAGGGCGTGTGTCGGGGCTTGTGCCGCCCGTCGGGCCTGTGTCCGTGGTGCCATGGGGCGCGGGGGTGTCCGGGCCCGTGTCGCCCGCCGTGCGCGTGCCCCCGGCGGCGCGGGGTGCGGGTGTGTCCGGGCCGGTGCCGTCCGCCGGACGTCCGGAGCCCCCGGCTGTGCGGTGGGTGCGTGCGTCGGGGTCCTGGTCCGGGCGGTGGGCGCGTGCGTCGAGCTCCCCGTCCGGGTCGTATGTGCGCGACTCGGGGTCCCGGGCCGGGGCGTGGGTGCGTGTGTCCGGGTCCCGGGCCGGGGCGTGGGTGGGGGCGTCGGGGTCCTGGTGTGTGCCAGGTCCTGGCGCGTCAGGGGGACCGAGAGGCTCGTCGGGTACAGCGGGTGTCGGCCCGCCGGCCCGTGCCGCCCGGGTCCCCGGATCGTCGGACCAGCCCAGGTACCCCCCGCAGTTTCCGCAGAAGTCGTCCGTCGCCTCATTGGCCGCCCCGCAGGCCGGGCACTCGCGCATGACGTCACTCCCCTTCGCCGGCGGGCGGTCCGGACAGGACCTCCACACGGCACACCGTGTGCACCGGGCACAGGGCCCGGACGAGTTCGTGGACCCGGTCAGCGTCGACCGTGGCCACCCGGTCCGGCCACACCCGGACGAGGATCTCGGCGGCCGGCGCGGGCGGCAGCCCGGCGCCGGCCGTGCGCGACCAGACCGCGCCACCGTCCCCGACGACCTCCGCCCGCACCCCGAGGACCAGGTGCAGCGCCTCCACCAGACCGCGCTTCGTGCCGCGCCTGCGGTGCAGTTCCATCGCCCGGACCGTGGCCTCGCGGCGCAGCTCCACCGGCCAGCGCGGGTCGTCGACCCCGCCCACCCAGGAGGCGAGCCAGGCCAGGAAGTCGGCCGGTGTCACCCGGGGGTCCAGGTAGGCGGGCAGGTTGTCGAGCGTGGCGAACACGGGGGCGAGGACCGTGTCGAGGCCGGCGGTGAACCGCTGGGCGAAGTCGTCCTCCGCGTACAGAGCGGGCAGTTGCTCCCCGATGGGGTACCGGCTCGGCAGCCCGGGGACCGCGGCGCGGCTCATCGGAGGGCCTCCGGCTCCGCGGCGGTGACCACCACTTGATGCTGGTACGAGAAGACGAGCGTGGCCGCGTCGATGTCGATGCGTTCGACGGGGGAGCCGCGCCGGCCCGTGATCGGGTCGGCGGCGAACAGCCGGATGTCCTCCACCAGCACGTCCCCGACGGCACGTTGCAGCACGCCGAACACCTCCCCGTACTGCACCGGACGCCCGAACGGCCACCCCGTGCCGTCGGGGCCGCCGTGCAGCGGGTTCAGGTGGCGGAACAGCGCGGCCAGCGCTGCGACGCGCACCCGGTCGGTGTCGGCGGCCGGTGCGGTGAGCCGGGCCACCACGGTGACGCCCTGGTAGTCCGGCGGCTCCACGACGAGCCGCGTGCCGATCAGCCGGCGCTCGTCGAGGGCCTCGGTGATCGTGGCGAGCACCTGGTCGGAGGGGATCAGCTGCTCGAAGCGGAGCCGGTCGCCCTCGTCGGCGACCGCGTCCGGCACCACCAGGACCCGTACCGCACCCGGCTCGTCGGCGGCGGGCAGGCAGCGGACCCGGCGCACCGAGGGCGCCGCCTGCCGCGCGATGATCTCGTGGTCCTCGGCCGTCACCGCTCGCTCCTGCATGCGCAGCGCCTGCGGGGCGCGCAGCTTGGCGTTGTCGACGGTCTCACCCGCGACGCCACCGCGAGCCGCCTCACGGTTGTCGACCCGGGCGACGTACGGCACGGAGCTGCGCAGCACGTTGATCGCGCTCCGGGCGACGTTGCCGGCCGGGCCGCCGCCGGTGCGGTAGCGGACCACGCGCACCTGCGCACCCTTGGGCGGCACGGCGCCGCACGCGCGCAGGGTGCCGTCGGCCTCGCGCAGCACGGGAGGGAACGTGAACTCCCCGGTCGTGGCGTTCACCCGGACGTGCCGGTCCTCGGGCCGCGAGCCCCCGAAGTGGTCCACGACCTGCCAGCGCTGCCAGCCTTCGGACGAGGACACCTCCACCACCGGCGGTTCCCCGTCGAGCAGCACCGGCGGGCGGTCGAGGCGGAAGGTCTGCCCCGCCACGCCCTCCGAGGTGCCCAGCGGGACGTCGGTCACCGTCTCGGCGTGCTCCACGGTCATCGTGCCGCCGATGGTGAACACGGACGCCTCGCGCACCGTGGGCGACTCGGAGTAGAACGGCTGGCCGGGCTCCGCCTCCACCACCCGGCAGCGCAGCCAGCCCGCGCGCGTACCGCCGATCACGGACGCCGTGTGCCCGGCCGGGACGTACACGATGACCTCGCCGGGACGGTTCAGACCGCCGGTGGTGTCCTCGCCGGTCTCGCACCGCTGCCAGCGCCCGCCGTCCCACGCCTCCCACACCAGCGGCGGCTGGCGCGGGTCGACGCCGACACCCTCGACGCGGCTGTCCAGGCGCACCGCGACCACGCAGCGCGGCACCGCCGAGGGCAGCCCGAACAGCAGCGCGTCCCCCGGTTCGGGCGCGGCCTGGAAGCACCGCACGTCGAGGCCCTCGGTGAGGGCGCCGGTCCGGTCGGCCTGCTCACCGCCGCGCGGCGCGGTCACCAGGCGGATCAACTCGCTCGGAACGATGCGCAGTTCGTCCGTGGTGGCGAACACCACGGCGTCCTCGTTCTCCCCCGCCGCCGTCGTCACCTCGGTGCCCGCGGTCAGTGTCACCGTCTCGGGCTGCGGCGCCGACAGCCAGAAGTCGACCTCGGTGCCGGCCGCCGCCGGCGGGAACAGGCTGATGCCCAACAGGTCGAGGAACGCCAGGTAGTTCTTGTCCGGGACCCGGTTCAGCCGGTACAGCAGCTGGTCCACCAGATAGGCGAACGTCTCGATCAGGGTGACGCCCGGGTCGGAGACGTTGTGGTCGGTCCACTCGGGCGCGCGCTGTTGCACGTACCGCTTCGCCTCGTCGACGAGCTGCTGGAAGCGCCGGTCGTCCAGGTTCGGGGAGGGCAGGACCATCAGATGCCGACCGTTTCCTCGGCCCCCTCCTCGGAGGGGATCGTGTAGAAGGGAAAGACCAGGTTGCGCCGGTCGTTGGTGGTGCGCACCGTGTAGTGCACGTCGATGTAGAGGGTCCCCGCGTCCACCGAGTCGAAGGCGACGACCACGTCGTCCACCGTGATCCGCGGCTCCCACCGCTCCAGTGCCTCGCGCACCTGCTGGGCGACCCGCCCGGCGGTGTCGCCGTCGCCGGGAGCGAACACGTAGTCGTGGATGCCGCAGCCGAACTCGGGCCGCATCGGCCGCTCGCCCGGCGCCGTGCCGAGGACGAGGCGGATGGCCTCCTCGATCTCCCGGCCCCGCTCGACCATGGCGATGCCCCCGGTGGGGCCCACCCGCATCGGGAACGCCCAGCCGCGCCCGATGAACCGCTCGCTCACAGCGCGCCTCCGATCTGTACGTTCATGGCGCCCATCACGATCTGGGCGCCGCAGGCCGTCTTGTCGCGCATCCGCGCGGCGGGCAGGCCGCCGATGAGGACCGCGCCCCGGACGAGGGCGGCCGGGTCGGGGACGATCACGTTGGCCGGCCCGAGCGCCGCGTGCGGCACGATCGGGCAGACGTGCAGGCTGCCCTCGACGGCGGCGGGAAGGCCGCCGATCAGCACGCTCTCCACCGCAAGGGCCGCCGGGGGCGGCGGCGTGGTGATACGTCCGCCGTGGCTGGTGGGATCGCCGGTTCTGGCTGCGGCTGGCATGGATGGCTCCTCGGGGTCAGGGGGCGGCGGCGCGAAGGTGACGCGCACCGCGCAGACGAAGGGGGCGACGGGCATGGGCGGAGGCTCAGTTGATCCGGATGAGCTTCGCCTTGAGGATGCCGAGCAGCCCGCCGTCGACGGAGACCTCCGAACGCCCGGTCACCCCGACCTTGCGGGCGGAGACGTCGACGCCGGTCTGTCCCTCGATGTTCACCCTGCGTCCCTTCAGGGTCACGGCCCCCCTCGGGGCGCTCAGAGTGATGTCGTTCCTGTCCATGACGAAGGAGGTGCCGACCTGCCCGGGCCGCTGGTACACGGTCACCTCGATCCGGTCCCGGCGGTCGTCCAGCCGTACCTCCAGGCGCTTGTCCCCGGTCGCCAGGCGCAGCCCCGACTTCCCGGGCGCCGGCGCGTCCAGCAGTTCCACCCGGTGTCCCGAACGGGACACGAAGGAACGGCGGTTCACCTTCCCGCTGGTCTTGTCGATGAGCGGCACGTCGTGCTGCGACGGCTTGTCCACTCCGTTGTACAGCCCGCCGATGACGTAGGGACTGTCGAGGAGTCCCTGCTCGAACCCGACCAGCACCTCGTCGTTGACCTCGGGGCTGACCACACCGCCGCCGCCCTTGCCGCCCCACTGCACCGTGCGCACCCAGTCGGTGACGTACGTGTCGTCCAGCCAGGGGAACTTCAGGCGCACCGCGCCGCGCTCCGAGCCGCTCGGCTCCCGTACGTCCGTCACCACGCCGATGGCCAGACCGGGGATGCGCGGCCCGCGGCCGGGCGCGTTGGCGCCGGTCACCAGCCCGGTCAGCGAGCGGTCCGGGCTCGCGCTCACCCACAGCGTCGTCCGGTAGCCGCCGTGCGGCTCCAGCACGTGCTGCACGGCCGTCGCCGTGTACCGCCCGGAGAACGCCGCGCCCACGTTGCCCAGCGCGATCGGCTTGCCGGCCCGCAGCACCGGGTTGCCGGTGGCGACCGCCTCCAACTCGCCGAACCCGGAACTGACCTGCTCGGCCATGGCCCGTGCCGCCGCCGTGGTCTCCGCCTGGGTGCGGTACGGGGTGTCGGTGACGGTGAGCTGCGTGGCCTTGCCGAACCGGTTGACGGAGGCGGGGCTGAGCCCCGGCACCACCGTGCCGCTCACCACGGACGGCTGCTCGGCGACCAACGGCCGCTTGGTGGTGACGTCCCAGCCGCGCACCTGCACCTTCTGCGCCGCGTCGGCCGTCGACAGCGAGGCGCGCAGCGCCAGCAGGTTCCGCCCGTACTCGAGGACCAGAGGGCTGCGTGTCGCGGATGTCGACGGCGCGGGTGCACCGGACGCCTTCAACGGCCGGGTGAACTGCAGAACGCCCTGGTCGTCGATGCGTACCTGCGCGCCGCTCTCGGCCGCCAGGTACTGCAGGAAGTCCCAGTCGGAGACGTTGGCCTGGGACAGCTGCTTGTGGGTCACGGCGGGTGCCTCCACCTTGCCGCAGGCCAGCCCCGCGGCCGTGGCCACCTTGCGGACGATCGCCGCGGTCGTCATGTTCCGGTACGCCACCACCTTGCGGCCCCGCTGGAGCCGATGGGCCTTGGAGTACGCCCGCAGGACGGTGAAGGTGCCGGTGGAGTCCCGGTCGAGTTCGAGTGCCGTGACCTCACCGTTGAACAGCCGCTCCCGGGCCTGCCCCTTCACGGTCACCACCGACACGCGCAGCGGCGTGCCGATGGTGATGCCGGTCGCGGCGAGAAACTCGTGCTGCGGGTCCCGGAAGGTGAGCACCGCGGTGTCCGGCAGCCCCACGTTCTCGTCCACCACGCAGCTGACCAGTTGGGTCGCCCAGACCGGTGGCAGTTCGCCCGGTGCCTCGATGACCGGGTCGGCCGCGAACGACCGGGCCTCGCCTCCCTCGAAACCGCTCACTGTTCCTCCTCGCCCCCGGCGTCCCGCACGCCCGGCACCACCAGTTCGGTGCCGGGCACGAGTGCCATCGGATCGTCGATGCCGTTCGCCTCCGCGATGGTCCGCCAGGCCGTCGCGTCCCCGTACTCGCGCCAGGCCAGCATCGCCAGGCTGTCGCCCGCCACCACCGTGTGGGTGCTGCGCGCGGTGCGCGCCCCCGACGTGGGGTTCTGTCCGGGGGCGTCGACGCTCGCCTCCTCGATGGTCAGCGAGCAGGTGGCGCGCAGCGGCTTCCCGTCCACGTCGAACAGCTTGTACGACACCGACAGGCTGGACAGCACCCCGTCGAACGACGTGGTGCGCGCGGTGCCCCACTCGAACCGCACCCAGGGACTGGCGGGTTTCTTGCGCCCCAGGCTCGCCGGAGTGGGCACGCACGCCTTCATCAGCTTCTCCACCGCCTGTTCCACCGAGTTGTCGTGTTTGGCGGTGGCGTCCAGGAACACCTCGAGGCTCAGGGTGCGCGGCCCGCTGCCGACGAACTCCGGCAGCGCGGACTCTCCCGCCATCCGGGCCGGGGAGCGGCGCCACTCGGTGGACTTGCGCAGCTCCAGCGTCGACGGATTGAACTGGAGGTCGAGCCGCGCGATCGTGCCGCCGGGCCGGGCACCGACCGAGGCCGGCGGCTCCTTCAGGGTGAGCTGGGCCCGGGCCCGGCTGGCGCGGACCGCTGGAGACATGGCGTGCGTTCCTTTCCGGAGCGGCTTGGGCGGTGCTGGTGCGGATGGACGAGCAGGTGCGGTGCGTCATGCGAGAGCGGCTCAGGAGGGCACCAGGCCCTCGTGGGCGATCTCCAGGGTCTCCACCGCCGGCTGCGAGGTGGCCGGGTCGAACGACGGCCCCTGCCAGCGCACCGGCACGATGCCGTACACCTGCCAGCTGATGATGCGGCTCAGGTCGGGCCGCAGCGCCACGATCTCGCCGTCCTTGGGCTCGACCCGCCGCAGCGTCTCGTCCAGCCAGCGGCCGATCTTCGCCGTGTCGGCCGTCACGGGCCGGGTGAGGGTGATGTTCGACCAGGTCACACGGCCGGGCAACTGCCAGGTGAAGCCGTTGTTGCCACCCTCGGCGTAGCTCTCCATCTCGACCTGGGCGCCCATGCCGGAGCAGGTGTGGAAGGCGCCCAGGTCGTTGCCGCCGATGGCGAGCCGGAAGAACACGCTCGTGGCGAAGATGTTGTCGGTCATGCGTCCGTCGTCCGTTCGTCGTGCTTCCCGTAATCCCGTGCGGCCGTGGCCTCGTGGGCCTGTGGCCTCGTGGGGCGCCGTGTCCGCTCACGCCTGTCCGTGGTCTCAGCGGCGCCCGTCGAAGGGCCTGCCCGTCCGTTCCCGGCCGCGCCGCAGTTCGGTGCGCAGCAGCCGGGAGACCGGGTCCAGCAGACGCCGGGCCAGTTCGTCGAGGTCCGCTCCCTTGTCCGCCCCGGGAGCCGCGGCCGCGTGCCCGTGCCCCTTGCCGACCCCGGTGGGAGCGGCGGTCCCGGTGGCGACGTCCTGTGCGGGGGGCTCGGTCGTCGCCGCCCCGGGTCCTCGGCCGCCGTTCGCCGGCCCGCCGGTGTCGCGCTGGACGACGGGCGCGGCGGCTCGCACCACGGGGGCCGCCCGGACCGGTACGGCCTGTGCCGGAAGGTTCACCGGAGCCGTCTGCACGATGGGCGGGTGCGGCTGCGGTCCGGTCACGGGCAGCGGCGCCCGCCTGCTGGCCCCCGGCACGCCGTGTGACGGCTCGGGCTGGACGGGACGTACGACGCGGACGGGCCGGGGTGCGGCGGCAGCGGCCCCGGGCACGGAGGCGGCGCCCCCGGGCATGGCGGTGCCCGGCGGGCCGAGCCCAGAGGTACGACGCGCGGAGCGCTGGACGGTCCGGCCGTCCGGCTCGGCGCCGGGGCGGAAGGCCGCCCCCTGCGCGCCCTGAGGGCCGTTCGCCGGTGTGGTCTCGCGGGCCCAGCGCGCCGCCACCACGGGACGGGTGCCGCCGGGGCGCTGGGCGGCGGAACCCCCGTCCGCCGCGCGGGTGCTGAGGCCGAGCGGGCGTGCGGACAGCAGCCGCCCGGTGGGTGTCGGCGGCGCCGTACGTGTGGCGGCGGGCGCGGTCCCGTGGGCGGTCACCGCTCGGGCGACAACGAGGGGAACCGGGCCTTGACGCGGGGTGCCGGGTGAGGTGCCGCCCGTACGGCCGGGCGCACGGGGTCCGGGCGCGGACGGCCCGGGCCGGCCGGCCTCGGGGGCGCCGGAGGCCGCCGGGGTCGTGGGACCGGCCGGGCGGCCGCTCGCCGCCACCGGGTCCGCGACCGCGCGCCGCTGTACGAGGGCACCGGGGGCACCGGATACCGACATCTGCGCGGGCGGCCGACCGCCGGGCACCGTGGACGAGCCCGAGACGGTCGTGCCCGGCGCCGCGTCCGGACCCAGCAGAGGTGCCTGGGAACGGTGGCGGGACGAATGATCCCGACGTGGCACGTCATCCGATGTGGGTGCGGCCGGGAAGCGCTGTACGCCGGGCCGGCTGTCCGGACGCGCGGCACGTGCGGCAGGCGCCGCCGACGGCGGGCCGGCGGTGGGCGGCAGCGCGGGAAGGGGCGCTCCGAGGCCGGTCCGTGCGCGTGAGCCAGACGGCTGCTCGGCGCCGCCGCGTGCCGTGCCGGGCCGCACGGCGGGCGTCTCCCGCCCGGCCGCCTCACCGGCCCGCGCGGCGGGCGCCGTACGACCGTGGCCCTCGGAGCGCATCGCCGGACGGTCACCAGCCTCCTCCGCCCGGCTCTGGACGACAGGCAGCGCGGGCCCTGGTGCACGGTCCGCGGCGGTGCCGAGCGGGCTCGTCGGCACCGCCGTCTCCGGGAGCCCGGGCAGCGGAGCGCCCAGCGGCGGACGGGTTGCCCGGCGCTGTACGACAGAGCCGTCCTCGACCCCACGCGTCCCCGGACCGTCCGCGTCCGGAGTGCCGGCCGGCCCGCCCGGGGCGGCCGGCGCGGGGGCGGGGGCAGGGGCAGGGGCAGGGGATGCGGGTCGTACGGCGGTCACCTGACGCGTCGGTACGCCGAGCCGCCGGGCGACGGTCAGCGGGCGGCCCAGGGGGCGCGGGCGGACGGCCTCGTGAACGGCGCGCGTGGCGGACGAGCCGGCACGGCCGGTCCCGGCGTCCCCCCGGTCGACGGAGGTCCCCGGCGTCTTCGCCGGGACGTTTCGCGCCGTGGGGCCGGCGGGAGCGGGGCCGGTGTCCCCGGGGGAGGCGGCCCGTGACCCGCTCTCACCGACGGGGGTGCTCACCACCGCGATCCGGCGCACCAACGGCAGCCGAGGGGGCGCGGGTACGGCCGGAGCGGGACCACCGTCCGCCGTGACGGCCCTCTGCACGGCGGGCGAGGAGCCGCCCAGGACGGCCGGCGACGACGCCGGGGCGAGGCCGCGCCGCCCCTCGGCCGGCTGCGCCCCGGAAGCGAGTCCCTGCTGTCCGCCGGCCGCGGGAGTCGTGGATCCGAGGCTGCGCTGTCCGTCGGCCCCGGACGCGCCACGCGGTGTCCTGCCGGTGCCGGAACGGCCGCTCGGGACAGCGGACTTGGCATCGTTCTTGGCAGTGGACTCGGCGCCGGGCCCGGTGGCTGCCGGTGCGGCGGTCCGGTCTCGTGCCGGGCCACCCGCGCGTGCACCGCGTGCCCGCGGAGCGTCACTCGGTGAGCCGTGCGTGCCCTCGGAGGCCCGTGACCCGGCAGCGTCGGTGCGGTCGTCGCCACCCCGGGACGTGTCCGGTCCGGCCGAGCGGCCCGTGCCCGGTGACTGCGGCCGGGCGCTGCCGCGTTCCTGCCGCGACGAGGGGGCCGACTGTGCTGCCGGAGCGTCGGCCGAGGTCTTCCCGCTGCCGCCGGGCCGGCCTTCCTCCCGTGCGTTCCGCCGGTCGCGCGGCGGGTCCTGCCGTGGTCGCGACGCCCCGCCGGGGTCCGCGACGGAACCGGATGCCGGGGCTCGTCCGTCACCCGCCGTGCGGCGCTGGACGTGCGGCAGCGGCCGGAGCGGCGGGGCCTCGTGACGCGCAGGTTCGACCGTGGGGGTGCTTGCGTCGCCAGGGGACGTGGTGGGGGGCGTACGGCGGTCGGCGGGACGGGAGGCCGGGGAGCGCGGCGGCGCCGGAGCGGCCGACCTCTCGCCGCGCGCGCCCGCAGGCGCCGAAGTGCCCGGACCACCCGCACGCGTCGGGCGTCCCGGGCGTGCCGGACTCCCCTCGCCGGCACCCGAGGTGTTCTCCTCCCCGTACGGGGACAGTGCCCGCAACAACAGCGGCCCGCCGCCGCCGTGCGCGGACCGGGGTGACGCCGGAGGCCGGGCCACGCCACGGACCACGCCGGCCGGCGCCGACGGCAGCACGCCATGGGCGAGACCCGTGTCGAACGAGGGATCACGCCAGGCCGCCAGGCCGGCTCGGAAGACGAGGCCGTCGCTGACGGCCATCGGGGCACGGGAGACGGTGAGGGCCGGAGCGGAGACGGAGCGCCAGCCGCCGTCCCAGCCGGCCGGCACGGCGGATCCCCGCTCGGTGGCGGACGACTTCCCCCCGGTGGCGGACGACGCCCGCTCGGCGGCGGGCGTCCCCCCACCGGCGCCGGAGGCGGAAGGCCGCCCGGCCGGGGTGGCCGCTTCGACGGCACGTCGCGTACGACGCAACCTGTCCCGCCATGCCATGTGCTCAACCGCCTTCGTTCACGCGGGTGTTGATACGGGCGATCTCGGTGACCCACTGCTGGCGTTCGCCGTGGGTCAGGTCGAGGATCTCCTCGCGGGGCCAGTGGAAGTGGTAGGCGATGTACGCGATCTCCTCCCGCAACCGGGGAAGCGCGTACGTCACGATTCCCCCAGGCGCCCACCCGAGAGGTCGACCTCGAAGCCGCCCTCGCAGTGCGGGCACGTGACGGCGGCCCGGGTGTGTCCCTCGCTGTTGACACGCCGGTAGAAGTCCTGGAGGAAGGCCACGTCGGTGGCGTACATCCGCTCCACGACCCCGGCGTGCACGTCGGTGATCGCACCGATCCGGGTGATCACCTGGCTGAGCAGCACCACACTCAGGTACGCCGGGTTCTCCTTGACCCGCAGGTCGATCTGGGGCCGCAGCTCGTCCCGGGCCGTGGCCAGGCGCATCGCGCCGTGCCGGTGCACCGTGCCCGCCTCGTCCACATACCCGCGGGGCAGCTCGAACTCGAACTCGGTGCGCAGCCCGTGCTCCTGAGGGGAAACGGGAGCGGGAGCGGCGGCGGGGGGCGGTGCGGCCGCCGCTGCCGCCTCCGTCGCGGGCGCCGTGACCTGGAGGATCTCCTCCAGGCTGCCCGCGGTCACCGTACGGCGCCTCATTCGACGACGATCTCCTCGAACACGATGGTCACGCTCTCGGTCGCGGCGGCGGACTCGCCCGCCTTGAGCGAGGGCCCCTCCCACTTGGACGCCCAGCCCTGCATCAGCTGGATACGGCGTACGGTCGCGCCGGTGGAGTCCTTGATCTCGATGGTGAGGTTCTGCCGCGCGGTGTCCACGGCACCGTTGTTGAGGGTCTCCTTGATCCACTTCGTGAACTCGCTGCTCTGGTCGAGTCCACGGGTGATGGTGATCTCGCCGGCCTGGCGGGCGCCCGGCTGCTTGCGGATGATCTGCTTGCCCTCGGAGCTGACCTGCCGGACCTCGACGACCTCCTCCTCGACGGTCAGCCCGCTGATCTCCTGGATCGACTCGACCAGGTAACCCCCGAGCTGCACGCCGAAGATATGGGTGGAAAGAGCATCGCCCTCTGCCATGACTGTCTGTCACCTTTCCTTTGGTGTTCCCTTTGGATCACTCGTCGACGAGGCTGGTGCTGTCGGAGAACTGGGCCAGCCGGAACACCACGAACTCGGCCGGCTTGACCGGCGATACGCCGATCTCGCAGACCACGCGGCCCTGGTCGATGGACTCCTGCGGGTTGTTGTCGCGGTCGCACTTCACGTAGAAGGCCTCCGCGGCCGTCCGCCCGAACAGCGCGCCCCGGCGCCATTCCTCGGTGAGGAACGCGCTGATGTTGCGGCGGATGCTCGACCACAGCCGGTCGTCGTTCGGCTCGAACACCACCCACTGGGTGCCCAGGAGGATCGACTCCTCCAGGTAGTTGAACAGCCGGCGCACATTGAGGTACCGCCACGCCGGGTCCGAGGACAGGGTGCGGGCGCCCCACACGCGGACACCGCGACCGGGGAACGCCCGGATGCAGTTCACGCCGATCGGGTTGAGCAGGTCCTGCTCGCCCTTGCTCAGCCGCAGCTCCAGGTCCACCGCGCCGCGGACGACCTCGTTGGCGGGCGCCTTGTGCACACCGCGCTCAGCGTCGCTGCGCGCCCACAGACCGGCGACGTGACCGCTCGGCGGGACCGTGGTGTTGTGCCCGACGGCCGGGTCGAAGACGCGCACCCACGGGTAGTAGAGGGTCGCGTAACGGGAGTCGTAGCCCGCCTCGTCGTTGCGCCAGGTGCGCACCGCTTGCGCGGACATGCCGGGCGGGGAGTCGAGGAGCGCGACCCGGTCGCCCATCTGCTCGCAGTGCGAGATGACGGCGAGCTGGACGGTGCGTACGCCCTCGGCGTCGATGTCCCCGCGCTGGTAGGCGCTCATCAGGTCCGGAACGGCGACCATCGTGATCTCGTCGATGGTCTCCAGGCCGGCGAACCCGGTGCGGGCGCCCGCGTCACCGACGTACTCGGCCGGGTCGATGCGGGCCACCTCGCCGGACGCGGCGGGGGCGGGCGCGGCCGGGGCGTCGGGCACCGCCACCGTCTGCGCCGCCGGCCTGGTCGGGCTCGCGCCGCGCTGCTCGGTGACGTCGATCAGCTTCGAGGAGCGGACCTGGTTGAGCAGATAGCCCTTGACGTTCTTGCGGGTCGAGGCGTCGTACGTCTCGACCACCTGGTCGCCCTGGCGGACCAGGATCCGGAAGCGGTCCTCGGACGGGTTCTCCCCGTCGGGCTCGGCGATCTCCACCGACACACCGCTGACACCGGGCCTGGCCGCGATGAGGAAGCCCCCCACCTCCACCGTCGGCGCCACCTGGCTCTGCCGCGCGGGGTCGCCCTGCGCGACGGCCGGGGCGGACGCGTCGTCGGCGGAGCCGCCGATCCGGACGACGTACGCGGCGCCGCCGCCGTTGGCGAAGTAGCCGTAGACGGCGTGCGGCAGATAGGCGCCCTGGGTGAAGCCGCCGAACTGCTGGGTGTACTGGTCCCAGCTGGTGACCAGTGTCGGCTCGTGGAACGGGCCGTTCTCGGCGAAGCCGACGAACGCGGCGACGGCGGTGCCCACACCTTCGATGGGGCGAGCACCGGACTGCACCTCCTCCACGTACACGCCTGGGGTGAGGTACGTCGGCATGCTCGCTCCTTCACGTTCCTGCTGTCCGGGTCCCCCTCACCCTTTCCTCCGCCCGCCGCTGCTCGCAGGGGACTTCGGGCCCTGGCCGGGGGCAAGCGCCCTGCCCACAGGGGCGCTCGCCGCGCCCTGCGCGTGCAGGCTCACGGGCCGGTGACCTGCGCGAGGTAGGGACCGAACTCCGCCTCCAGGACCAGCCGGCCGAGCTTGCGGTACTCCTGGGCCACCGCCGCCACCACGTCGCGCATCGCCAGCGGCACACCGGACTCGGCCGACAGATAGGCGGCGGTCACCGCGCAGGCCCGGATCGAACCGCCCGCCAGCTCGAACCGGTCCGCGCAGAACGCGAGGTCCAGGTCGCCGGCGCGGGGGAGACGGTCGCCCAGGCAGCGTTCCCACAGGGCCAGGCGCTGTGCCGCGTCGGGCACCGGGAAGTCCGCCACGACGTCCAGACGCCGGGTGAACGCCTCGTCCAGGTTGGCCCGCAGGTTGGTGGTCAGCACGGCGATGCCGTCGAAGGACTCCATCCGCTGGAGCAGGTACGCCGACTCGATGTTGGCGTGCCGGTCACGCGCGTCCTTCACCTCGGAGCGCTTGCCGAAGATCGCGTCCGCCTCGTCGAACAGCAGGACCGCGTTGACCGCGGACGCCTCGGTGAAGATGCGCTCCAGGTTCTTCTCGGTCTCGCCGATGTACTTGTCGACGACGGTGGACAGGTCCACCACGTACAGATCCATGCCGAGATCGGCGGCCACCACCTCGGCGGACATGGTCTTGCCGGTGCCCGACTCGCCCGCGAACAGGGCGATGACGCCACGGCCCCGCCCGCCGCCGGGGCGCATGCCCCACTGCCCGAGGACCTGGTCCCGGTGACGGGCACGCACTGAGAGTTCACGCAGGCCGCGCAGGGTCTGCGGGGGCAGCACGAGGTCGTCCCAGCCCACCGCGGGTTCGACCCGGCGGGCCAGCCGGGCCAGACCCGCTCCGTTCTGTGCCCGTACCGCGGCCCGCAGATCGTCCGTGCCCACGGGCCGGCCCGCCAGCCCCGCCGTGCGCACGGCCGCCTCGGCGGCGCGCCGCAACTGCCCGGAGTCCAGGCGGTGCGCGGCCACGGAACGGGCGAGCGTGTCGAAGTCCACCGGTGCCGAGTCCTGGCCGGCGGCCGTCTCCAGCGCGTACCGCCACCGCGCGACCTGCTGCTCGGGAGCGGCGGTGGTCACGGTCAAGGTCACCGGCGTACGGGCTGCCCAGGCCGGGTCCCAGCCCTGCGAGCCGTAGCTGAACAGGGGGATGCCCGACAGCGCCGCGCACACCGTGCGCAGGGCGTGGGCCCGCTCGGACGGCTTGTCCGGCAGCGCCTCCAGCGGGCCGAGGACCACCCCGGCGTCCGTCAGACGAGCCTCGCGGGCAGCGGTCCCGGCCAGCTCGGCCAGTTCGCGGCCGTGCCGGGCGAGGGCCGCCGCGTCGAGGACGAGCGGCCGGCGGCCGGACACGCGCAGGGCGGCGTCGGCGAGGCCCTCGGGGGCACCGCCGCGGGCCCGCAGGTGCACATGGCCGGTGCCGCCGGCGGCCGCCACGGCGGCCCGCCGGACCAGCGCTGTGTCGATGGCCGGGTCGACGGTGTCCTCGCCGAGCACCTCCCTCAGCCGCGCGTCGGGCGCGGAGTCACCCAGCAGATGGGCGGTGACCCGGTCGGGTACGGCCAGCACGCGTGACAGCGGCGGCCGTTCCGCCTCGGTGATCTCCAGCAGGCCGCCCGCGAGCAGCGGCGCGCCGGGGGAAAGCCGGAACCGGGCCGCGGACACCCCGCGGTGCCCGCACAGTTCGAGGGCCAGTCCGACCGTGGGCCGGCGACGCGTCAGATCGTCGTTCAGGTATCCGTAGAGCCGCTCGAAGCGGGCGTCCAGGTCCGGTGCCACGGCGACCAGGAGGAGGTCCACGTCCAGCGCTGACAGGCGGAAGTCCCGGGCGAGCCGGTCGAGGAGCGAGCCGGGCGGCGCGTCGGCGGACGGCAGCGCCGGCCCCGGGCCGCCCGGCTCGTCGAGGAGCCGCTCGGCCGCCTCGGGTGTCAGGTACTGCCCCCGGTAGGGGTCGTCCGGGTCCGGGTCGGCGGCACGCCGGGCGGCCACGGTCCGGCGCACCCGCTCCTCCACCGCCCCCAGCCGCCGCCACAGGTAGGGCGTGGCCTCCGTCCCGGCCGGTGCCGCGGGCTCCACGGTGTGCGTCACGGCTGTCGGTCCCCTCGTCGTCGGCGGCGCGCGGGTGCGGGCCGCCGCTCCCTCGTACCGCCGAAGCCCTCCGGGCCCGGATCGCCGACCTCGGTGTAGCGCAGGCGGCGGGCGGAATCCGGTTCGTCCGGCAGGGACCGCGGCACGGAGCGTACGACCAGTCCCTCGGTGACCGGCGGTGCGGCGGCCCGCTGGATACCGGCCAGCGGTGCCCGCACGCGTACCCCGAGGGACGGCTTCAACTCCCCGCCGAGGGCGGACCACACGTCGGAGGCGGCCGGGGCGTCCAGGCCGGTGCCACCCGCGTCCAGGCCCACGATCAGGCCGAGTTCGGCGAGCGAGCCGGTCAGCAGGTGCGGCCCGAGGGTGTCGGTGGACACCAGGCAGGCCAGCACCTGGGACAGCAGCCGGTGCTCGTCCTGCGGGCGGCTCGCCCACGCCGTGACCAGGTATGTCAGCTCGAACCAGCGCGCCGGGGAGCGCCGGGCGACGACGAAGCCGTCCTCGTCGTAGATCTCGCCCGAGCTGCTGTTGCGCCGCGAGTTGTCCTCGCGGATGTCGTACAGGAACACACAGACCGTGGGGGCGCTGCGGCGTGCGGCCCAGTCGCTGGTCGGCGCGTCGAAGACGATCTCGACGCCCGACGCGGCGAGCCCGGCCTCGCCGAGCAGCCGGCGCAGCCCCTCGTCGACCTCGTGGATCACCGGCGGGTCACCTCGTCGGGCGGCTGCACACTGCCGTTGACGACCAGGAAGTCCGTCTTCACCGGGGAGAAGCCGGGGCCGCTCGCGGTGATGGTACGCGGACCGGTCTGGTCCTTGGTGAGGATCAGCAGCTGGCCGATGAACGTGCCGTCCGTCTTCGGCACCGTCGGCGCCGCGGCGGCGGTGATGCCCGGCTTCCAGCGGAACCGCACCGGCACGCCCGGCGGGAAGTCCTTGCCGCGTACCGATGTCACGAAGCCGGGCTTGCCGATCGGCGGTACCGCGATGATCCGCGGCTGCAGGATCCGCAGGCGCTGCCGGGCGGAGTTGTCGCCGAGGTCGGCGTCCGTGCCGGTGGTGGTCAGCCGGCCGGTGACCTGCGTGGTGAGCACCTTCCCGGGTGAGAGCACGACCTGGAGGACGGTGCGCGCCCCGGGCGCCAGGTCGGGCAGCGCGCACACCCAGGTGGCGTCGCAGCCGGCGGGCGGCCCGTTGTTCGGTACGTTCGCGGGCAGCCCGATGCGCAGCCGCAGGCCGGTGGCCAGCGCGTTGCGGCCGTTGCGCACGGTGTAGGTGACGACGACACGGCCGCCGACGTAGCCGGGGTTCGGTTGCGCGGTGACGCGCACTCCCGGGCCCGCCTTCGGGGCGGGCGGCTCCGAGGGCGGCGGCGGTGGCGGCGCGGGGGTGGTGGGCGGCGGTGCGGTCGGCGGCCTCGGGGCGGTCATGGTCGGTGTCGGGGTCGGTGTCGGGTCGGGCGCCTTGCGCACCGGTACGACCGTGCGGTCGGCGTTGTCGCTGGGGTTCGGGTCGATGACGGACCCGGTGACCGACCAGTCGACGGGCTGGTCGCCCGGTGTGACCCCGGTGAGGGTGACGGTCACCGGTACGGTGCTGCCGGGCGGCACCACGCCCAGGTCGCAGGTCAGGGCCGCGGCGTCGCAGGTGCCGCCCGGCGCGGTCAGCCCGGTGACGGTGACACCCGTGGGCGGGGCGACGGTGAGCCGGGTGCCCGGGGAGGCGGCGGGGCCGTGGTTGACGACGTCGACCCGGACGGTGCCGGTGCGGCCGACGACGATGTCCCCGGAGGTGTCCGGCGCCTGCACCGCGAGGTCCACGGACTGCCGTACGCTCGGCTCCTTCTGCCGGCCCGGCAGCTCGTCGGTGAGCGGTGTCAGCTCGCCCGTGCCGACGTCCACCAGGCTGAGCTTCTCCGGGCTGTTGGCGGGCAGCGCGGCACGTGAGCTGATCACCAGGCTCTTGCCGTCGGCGGTCCAGGCGGCGTCGCGGGGCTGGAACGGGCCGGTGGCCGAGGTGTCCGGCAGCTCCCGGCCGCAGGCGCCGGGCAGGTCGCGCGCGGCGGCGGGCAGCAGGACGCGGCAGTCGTCGCCGGACAGCGACGTGAGCAGCATCCCGTTGTGCTGGTCGACCCGGCCGCCGCCGTTCTTGCGGTTGAACGCGACGGTCCGGCCGTCGGGCGAGAACGCCGGGCTGTCGTCGATGACGTCACAGGCACCGGGGCAGTTCGCGGCGCTCAGATCCCGCTGCTGGTCCAGGTGGTCCGCCGGCACGGTCCAGATGTGCTTGTTGCCGCCGTTGCCGTCGATCACCTGGGTGCGGGTGAAGGCCAGTGTGGTGCCGTCGGACGACCAGGTGGGCTGGGCGTCGCTGCCCTGGGCCTGCCCGGCGGGCGGAGTGATCTCACCGCGGATCTCGCCGCTGCCGACGTCGGCGATCAGCACGCGGCTGGGTCCTGCCGTACCCCCGGTGCCGCCGGGTGAGGTCCGGGTGAAGGCCAGCGACCTGCCGTCGGGGGAGAACGTCGGGTCGGTGTCCCAGTCCCGCGGCCCACGCCCGGCCAGCGGGACGGCCTGCGCGTTCGTGCCGTCGGCGTCGGCGAGCAGGATCCGTTCGATCCGTGCGCCGTCCAGGTCCTCGAAGCGGGTCAGGACGATCCGGCGGCCGTCGGGCGTGTAGTTCTGCCGCTCGGTCCACGGGTCGAAGGTGGCGGCCGGCTGGAACAGCGGGTCCTTGGCCGGGTCGGTGTTGGTGTCGGCCGCCGGATCCTCCTTGAGGATCGTCTGGTTCAGGTCGCGGGGATCGGTGCCGTCGAGGCGGATGTCCTGGAGCGTCACCACGTTCGGTCCGTGCGGGCCGGGGGCGGTCGTACGGTCCACGACGGCCGTGCCGCCGGTCTGCGGCCCGAGCCAGGTGACGGTCTCCACCTCGCGGTCCTCGCTCAGCACCAGGGCGGGTGTCCCCTCGGAGTGCGCCGGCACCTGGAACACGTGGTCCCAGTCGCCCTCGCAGTTGCAGGTGCGGTCCGGGCTGAGGAACAGCACACCGTCCCCGTCGGGCAGCCACGCTGCCCCGTGGGTCCGCCACCCGGCCTGCGTGCCGGCCAGCAGCGGCCCACCGCCTCCCGTGCTGCCACTGGTCCAGCGCAGCCGGGGCGCGCCGTCGGCGGTGGCCGTGTAGGCGATGACGTCCCGGTTCTCCTCGTCGTCCACCGGGTTCCAGGCCGGCTCGCTCGCGGTGCCGTTCGCCGGGTCGGTGACCCGGTTCGCCGTCCCGCCCAGCAGGGGCCGTACGTAGATCTGCCGCCCCACGAGCGGATCGGCGTCGCTGGAGTAGGCCAGGCGCTGCCCGTCCGGCGAGACGGTCGGGCACTCCTCGTTCGCGGGGGTGTCGGTCAGCCGGGTCAGACCGGTCCCGTCGGTGCGCACCAGCCACACGTCGCGCTGGGTGCCGCCGGAGCCGCGGGGCTCGGCCGAGTCGAACACGACCGCCAGCCCGTCCGGGGTGAGCCGCGGGTGCGCCGCGTCCCGGCCGCTGGTCAGCCGGAGCACGGAACCGTCGGCGGCCCGCAGGTAGATCTGCGGCTTCTTCTCGTCGCGCCGGCTGGCGAAGACCAACTGGTCGCCGAGGGCGTTGGGTTGTACGTCGTAGTGGGTCGGTCCGGCGCCGAACAGGGGGGCGCTGGAGGTGGGGTTCTCCACGCGTCCCAGACTGCGGTGCCGGGTGCCCGCGTAGGCGACCCGGGTGGCGGCCGTGTCCGCGACGCGGGCCCCCGCCTCGGCCGTACCGGGCCCGGAGGCGGCGGTCAGCGCGAGAAGGGGGACCAGCAACAGCAACGACATGCCGATCCGCCCCAGGCGGCACCGCCACCCGTCGGATCCGTCCGTGCCCGTCACGGTCCACCTCACAGTCCGCTCACCGCCTTCGCGCATACGCTCGCCATCCTGCGCGCCACCGCGGCCGGCGCAGCAGGGCCGACGGGACGCATCCGGGGGAAGCACCGGGTGGGCTTTCGGGCAGTGCCGCGGCGGCGGACGGGCCGCCGGGCGGCCAACGGCACGGTCAGATCAGGCCGTTGCGCAGCGCGTAACCGACGGCGTGGGCGCGGTTGCGCAACTGGAGGCGGGTGATGACCTCGTGCAGCACGTTCTTGACGGTGCGTTCGGAGTACGCGGTCTTGCGGGCGATCTCCGCCGTGTCCAGCCCCTCCGCCACCAGGCGCAGCATCTCCGCCTCGCGCGGGGTCAGCGTGGACAGCGACGCCGCCCGAGGGTCGAGGGCGGAGCGCTGCAGACTGCCCACATGGCTGAGCAGCTTGGCGAGCAGATCGCCGGGAAGGACGCCCTCGCCGTTGGCGATCGCCAGGACCAGGCCCAGCAGCCGGTCCTGGTCGGCCTCGGCGCGCCGCAGCACCGCCGCGACACCGGAGTCGATCGCGCGCTGCAGCGCGTCCCCCGACTCGAAGGTGCCCACCACCAGCCCGGTGCGGGTGGCGGGTTCGTGGCGCAGCCGGTTCAGCAGGGCGGACGTCTCGTCGTCCACCGCGTCGACGGTCACCAGCGACACCTGGGCGCTGTGCGCGGAGCCCTCGTCGACCAGCTCGATCTCCGGGCGCTGGCGCAACTGGTGGACGATGCCGACATGGAGGACGGGATCGGGGGCATAGACGGTGACGGAGACCCGCTTGGGACGCTCGGCCGTCGCCGTCCAGCGGTTCGTGCGAGTGACCGTCTGCGCGGAGCGGGAGGGGGAGTGCGGTGCGGAGGTGGCAGGGGCCGGGCTGTTCGCCTGAGGGCGGGTCATGGTCGTCAGTAGCCTTTTTCGTGAAGCGCGTCGGAACGACGGCGGATCGTGCGGTGGAACTCGGCGTGCGGCCGAGGGCGTGGTGCCCGTCGCCCCGTCGCTGTCTGTCGGGGCCGACGGTGCATCCGGCCGGGAGTCGGCGAGCGCTGTCTGGGGAACCGGCGCTGCCCGGGGCCTTGCCCTCGCGCTTCTGCGAGGGAGCGGGGCCGCGTCATAGCGTGGCCGTGTGACGTCTCCAGCAGCCTCTCCCAGCCCTGGCGCACCCGGTCTCGACATCCCCGCGGTGTCGGTCACGCCCGGCGCCATCGCCACCACCACCCTGACGGTGCGCAACGACAGCGACATCGTCGAGGCCTACGGTCTGGAGGTGGTCGGCGACTGCGCGCCCTGGGCCACGGTGGAGCCGGCGCGTGTCTCCCTCTATCCCGGTACCTCCGAGACGGTGACGATCCGTCTGGAGCCGCCGCGCTCGCCGGAGGTACGGGCAGGCGAGGTGCCCCTCGCCGTACGGGTGCTGCCCACGGAGCACCCCGAGGCGGTGCGGGTGCCCGAAACCACGGTGCGCATCGAGGAGTTCCGCCAGCTGCGCGCCGAACTGGCGCCCCGGCGCCGCCGCGGCTGGCTGCGCGGCCGGTACCGCCTGGCGCTGCGCAACGAGGGCAACTGCCCGGTCCGGCTGGGCTTCACGCCCGGGCAGCCGGGGGAGGAGCTGGCGTTCGCGTTCCGGCCGGCGGCCCAGCAGCTGGAACCGGGTGAGTCCGTGGAAGTGGGTCTGCGGGTGCGCACCGGGAAGCCGGTGTGGTTCGGCAGTCCGGTGGTCTGGCCGTTCACCGTGACCGCCGCCGAGACCGGTGAGGACGCCGAACAGCGGGAGCGGACCGAGGCCGAGACCCTCCGGACGACGCTGGACGCCGAGTTCGTCCAGATACCGATCTTCCCGAAGTGGCTGCTCGCCGTGCTCGCGGCGCTGCTCGCCCTGTTGCTGGCCTGGTTCACGCTGGTACGACCGGCCGTGCGGAGTGCGGCGAAGGAGGCGGCCGACGAGGTCGTCCAGCCGCGGCCGACGCCTGGCAGCCCGGACCAGCCGGGGCTGGGAACCGGCGGCGGTTCCGGCGGGCAGACCGGCGGCGGTGGTTCGGGCACACAGCCGGGCACGGGTACCGGAACCGGATCGGGCACCGGCGATGGCGCCGGTGGGGGCACCGGCGGCGGTGGCGGCGGTGGCGTGGCGGGCGGGCAGCAGAGTTCCGCCACCATCGACCTGCAGACCCCCAGCGGGTCGGACAAGACCGGTACGTACACGGTGCCGAAGGGCAAGGTGTTCGGCGTCACCGACATCGTCGTCGCGAACTTCCAGGGTGACGAAGGGGTGCTGACCATCAACTTCGGCGAACGCAAGATCACGACGATCGCGCTGGAGACCTTCCGGAACCAGGACTATCACTGGGTCACCCCCATCAGGATCGCCGAGAACGACACCGTGACCGCCCAGGTCACTTGCGCGAAGCCGGGTACACCCGCCACGGGCCTTCGTGCGCAGGAGTGCCACGAGGTGCTCAACGTGAGCGGCGTGCTCAGCAGCACCAGGTGATGCAGCATCAGGGACATGCTCCGCGAGAGAGGTCCGGATGCAAAGCGTCACGAGTTCCCGGCGTCCGGAAAGTGAACCTTCCGAACCAGCGAACACATGACCCATTTACGGCTGTATGTTCGCGTGCCATCGTCCAAATAGCCTGACAAGGCGTGAGGACGGCACCGCTCGACCCGGCGGAACTTTGGCCGAATACAGGTTTGGGCCGCGTGGGGGCACTGCCCGGGAGGGGCCGTCGGATCACATGTACCGTACGGAACACAGTTTGGACAGGGCCGTGAAGGCAGCTCAGGGGGCGGGATCGCCGTCCCGGGCCGCCCGCCGGCCCTGGTCACCCGGGTCGGACATCTCGTCGTAGAGGGTGGGCCGGTCGGTGTGACGGACTGTCAGCCCTGCCGGTCCGGCCCCCGGCCGCGGCCGAGCGCCGTCTCCAACACCCGGGCGAACACCGGGTCGTCACGGCGCCAGGTGCTGATGCGGTGCGGATGGACGCCCGTGTGCTGTGCCGCACCGGCCAGCGTCGAGCCCATCCGGATCCGGGCGAGCACGGCCCGCTGGACCCGCGCGGTCCCTTGTGCCGCGGCCTGCGCGACGGCGGCCTTGAAGGCGGGGTTGTTCCGCAGCCACGAGGCCAGCGTCGAGGCGGGTACGCTCAACTGCTCTCGCGCCTGCCGTACTTCCACGTCACCGGTACGCAGCAGGTCGAGGAACTGCACCTGCAGCGAGGCCCGTTCCTCGGGCTTGCGTGTTCTGGTGATCGGCAGGGTGAGCGCGTCGGTGACGCGCATGCCGGACGCGATGCGCTGGACCAGGGTCTGTGCCGTGACGGAGAAACGGGGGTCCGCCGCCCACGCGGCGGCGCTCTTGGTCTCGCCGAACGCACTGATCCGGGCCTGGATCCGGCGCCTGCGGGAGCGGCCGAGTTCGGTGAGGGTGACCTCCAGTTCGGTGAAGGCGGACGCGGCACGCCACGAGGCGAGGTGCTCGGCCGAGGTGGCCGGCTGACCGCCGTGCAGGAGAGCGAGCAGATGCGCGGCGGCGCCCTCGATCAGCTCCGGCGCCGGGGGCGCGCCCGGCACTCGTGGTTCGTGCGGCCGCGAGGAGAGGTGAGGAGCGCGCCCGGTGGCGTGCCCCTGGTCAGGGGCGCTGAGGTGCGTGTCGTCGGCAGTCATCGCCCGTCCAAGGTAACCGGCGTGGCGGGTCCCGACGCATGGGCCGGGACAGGTCGGGGAGGGGAGGGGGCGCCGGCATCCGGTCGCCCCCCGGGTGTTCGTCACCGGTGCTCCGCAGTGGCCGTCATGGCCGACGCCTCAGCTGATGCGAACTCCTGTGCCGCTGACACGGACGCGCGGGTCACCCGCCCGCAGTGTCACCGTGAGTTCACCGGGACGGCCCAGGTCCTCCCCCTGGTGCAGCGTGAGGACGCAGTCCCCGGAGACCAGGCCGAGTTCACGGGCGTACGCGCCGAACGCGGCCGCCGCGGCGCCCGTCGCCGGGTCCTCGACGACGCCGCCGACGGGGAACGGGTCACGCACATGGAAGACGGTGGCCGACTCCCGCCACACCAGCTGGACCGTGGTCAGGTCCAAGCGGTGCATCAGGGCTTCGAGGCGTGCGAAGTCGTACGCGAGATCCGCCAGGCGGGCGCGCGTCGCCGCCGCGAGCACGAGATGGCGGGCTCCGGCGTACGCGATACGGGGCGGGAAGGCAGGGTCGAGATCGGCCTCGGGCCAGCCGAGCGCGGCGAGTGCCTCCTCGACGTCGGCACCGGCGACCTCGTCGATGTGCGGCTCGACGCTGGTGAGCGTGGCCCGCAGCGTGCCGCCGTCCTCGGCCACCTCCACCGGCACGGTGCCGGCGCGCGTCGCGAACACCAGCTTTCCGGGACCCGTCCGTTCGGCGAGGGCGACGGAGGCCGCGACGGTGGCGTGACCGCAGAACGACACCTCGGCCTTGGGGCTGAAGTAGCGGATGGTGTACGCCCGCCCCTCACCGCCGTCGAGGTCCTCCGGGGGCGCGGTCAGGAACGCGGACTCCGAGTATCCGAGGCCGGCGGCGATGGCCAGCATCTCGTCGTCGTCCAGGGCGCCGGCGTCCAGAACGACGCCGGCGGGGTTTCCGCCGCCGGGGTCGCCGGAGAAGGCGGTGTAGCGCAGTACTTCGGCCTGTGGCTCATGTGTCGTCATGTCCGGGGCAACGCGGGCCGGACGCCCGGCTATTCCGAGCGGCACCGCCCCGCACCCGGCACCGGGGACACCCGCGTCCACCTCGGCGCCGCCGCCTTACGTGGCGACGTGCCGGGGTGGGCCGCCGTCATGTGAGCTGCTGTCCGGGCCCGGGCGGATAGTGCCCGGCGTACAGCCGAAGGCGGTCGATCTCGGTTCTCGCCGCGTATTTCTCGCACTCCGCGAGGAAGTGCCGGACGTACGGCTGGCGCCCGTGCTCCTCGAAGGCACCGCGGTCGGCATAGAGTTCGAAGAACACCCGCCGGTTCGGCGCTCCCTCGACCTCACCGCACGCGTACACCAGAGTGCCGGGCTCCTGCGCACGGATTGCCGCGGTGGTCTCCCGGACCAGGTCGTCGAATGCCTCCGCCGCACCCTCGCGCAGCGTGAAGCGGGCGCAGATGGCCACCTGGCTCATGTTCTGCCTCCTTCCTCTCCTGCCGGCCTGCCGTCCCGCCGGCCTGCTCTCAGCCGACGAACTGCTGACCGCCGTCGATGTCGTAGGTGGCACCGGTGACTGCCGTGTTGGTCATGAGGTGAACGGCGAGCGCGGCGACGTCGGCCGGTGCGACGACACGGCCGATCGGCAGCGTGGCGCGCAGTTCCTCGCGACGGGCGTCGAGGCCGTCGCCGAGGAGCCTGGCCGACAACGGCGTGTCCACGAAGCCGGCGGCGATCAGGTTGACACGGACCGGTGCGAGTTCGAGCGCGAGACCGGCGGTGAGCGCGGGCATCGCGGCGGTGACCGCGGGAGCGGTGCCGAGGCCGGCGCGCACCCGCCGGGCGCCCGTGCCGCCCAGGAGCAGCAGTGTGCCACCGGGCCGCACCCTGCCGACGACGTGCCGCGCGACCTCCACCGCGAGCGCGATGTGCCCGCTGACCGCCCGGCGTGTCTGTTCGGCGTCCATGTCCAGGAGGCGTCCGTAGGACGGGTGCCCAGCGGTGACGAGTACATGATCGATCTGTCCGGGCAGTTCCTCGAAGAACCGCTGGAGCCGTGCCGGGTCGTCGGCGTCGAAAGCGGTGGCCCCGAGTGCCCCGACCTCCGCGGCCGCGGCGCGCAGCCGTTCGGCGTCCCGCCCGGTGAGAATCACCCTCGCGCCCTCGGCGCGGGCGTGCCGGGCCGTCGCCAGCCCGATACCCGCGCTCCCCCCGATGACGACAAGGGTCTGCCCGAGCAGGGCCGGGTCACGGGGGCCGGCCGCCGGCGCCGGATCGGAACTCATGCGTACTCCTCCACGGCAGCAGCGCGGATGCGTCCAACGGGAGTGATCGGATCCTCCACCAGTGCGTGCGTGAAGAGGCGGTGATGTCGCTGTCAGCGGGCCCGTCGAGCACGTCGTCTCCACTGCCAGCCTGCACCTGATCCGGCCGCCCCGCACCTGATCCGGCCGCTCCGCACGCCCGGACCGCGTGCACCGGCGAGGCCCTGACGTGCGTATACGCCACCCGTACGGGCGAACCTGGCGGACGGGCGCGGCTGCGCCACGGCCTCCCCGTCCGGGACCCGCCCTCCGCCCGGCCCGACGCCCGCGAAGGGCGCGACCAGGCCGCACGGACCCCGGACGGACGGGTCGTGGCGCGGCAGGGAGCGGGGAAGTGAACAGCCACCCCCTTCCCCGCGTAGTACAGGGGGCGTAGTACAGGGGCAGGACGTGACGACGACGCTCGGGCGGGGACGCGCATGGTCAGCCGCGAGGAAAGCCGCCCGGCCGCATGGCACCATCTGTCCCCATGACGGCGTCCCCGGCGGTGCGGAGTGTGCGCGCGGCGGTGTTCTCCGCGCTGTGCGTGCTGCTCGCCGCCGGAGGGCATGCCCTGGCCACAGGTGTGGCCCCCGCGGTGTGGGCGCAGGTCGCCGGGTGCGTGCCGGTCTTCGCGGGCGCGTGTCTGCTGGGCGGCCGTGAGCGGTCTCCGGCCGGCATCGGCGGCGCCGTGGTCGCCGCCCAGGGCGCCCTGCACTTCCTGTTCCACGCCGCCGGGCCCCAGCACGCCGCGACGGTCATGCACGGGGTGCGGATGGCCCATGAGCATGCGCACGCGGTGACGCCCCACGCGACCCTCGCGCACATCGGGGCGGCCCTCGTGCTGACCTGGTGGCTGCGGCGCGGGGAGGCCGCGCTGTGGTCGCTGCTGCGACGGGTGGCCGCGTTCGTGCCGGGGCTCGCCGCCTGGTGGCAGGTGACCCGAGGGGCGCGGCGCCTGCCGGGCACCCGCGAGCCGGTGCGGTGGCCCGGCGCCGGGCCATGGGCGCCGAGAGGGATGCGGCTGCGGTACGCAGTCCACCGGCGGGGGCCGCCCGCGGGGGCGTTGCTCCCGGCCACTTCCCCGACAGCCACACCTCTCAGTACGGAGATCCATCCACTCATGTCCCAGAACCGCATCACCCCGCGCCGGGCCTGCGCCGTCACGGCCCTGACCGCCGCCGGGCTCTTCGCCGCCGCGGGTGTCGCCTCCGCGCACGTCACCGTCCACCCCGACAGCTACGCCAAGGGCGCCACGGACGGTGTCCTGACCTTCCGTGTGCCGAACGAGGAGGACGGCGCGAGCACCACCAAGGTGCAGGTGTTCCTCCCCACCGACCACCCGGTCCTCGGCGTGCTCGTCTCCCCGCGGGACGGCTGGACCGCGAAGGTCACCGACACCAAGCTCAAGAAGCCGGTCAAGACCGACGACGGCACCATCACCGACGCCGTCTCGGAGATCACCTGGACCGGCGGCAAGATCGCCCCCGGCCGGTACGAGGACTTCGACGTCGCCTTCGGCCAACTGCCCGCCGACACCGACCGGCTGACCTTCAAGGCCCTGCAGACCTACTCCGACGGCAAGACCGTCCGGTGGATCGAGGAAACCCAGGGCGACGACGAGCCGGAGAACCCCGCGCCGGTGCTCGAGCTCACCGCCGAGGACGCGGCGGACGGCGGAACCTCCGCGGCGGCCTCGACCGCTCGTCCGGACAACGCCGCGACCTCCGCGGCCGACACGTCCGACGACTCGACCGCCCGGGCGCTCGGCATCGCCGGCCTCGTGGTCGGCGCGGTGGGCCTCGCCGCGGCCGTGTTCGCCCTCGTGCGCGCGCGGGCCACCAGGAGCGGAGCCGCGTAGCACGCGTGTCCGTCACGCGGCCCACGTCATGAGCCGACGCCGGAACTCGGCGTGGCCGCCCGGCTCCGCGACCACCTGGTCGTCCCGCACGAGGGAGCCGTGGTGACGGCGGGCCCGGTCGTGGAGGTGGTCCTCTGCCCGCGGCTCCTGGCCGACGTCTTGGGCGTACGGGCCCATGCCGAACGCCATCCGACGGCGTCGTCCGGATCGGCCCCACGATGTGGAGATCCAGGTTGGTTGAGGCGCGGAGGCACCGGTGCAGGGCCGGGCGATCACCCGGCACCGCACGGAGATCCGTACGGCCTGCGGATTCCGGCCGTGGTCCCAGTCTCGGGGTGCGGCCTCGCGCCGAAGGTCGGTGGCTCCTTACGCTTCTCCGTCAGCGGAATGGAGCTGGAAGTCGACGACGACGCAAACAACCTGTCCGTCATCGGTGCGGCCGATCCAGACGGGGTAGGACCCGTCGCCCTGGCCGGCACGGAAGGCGATGAGGTTCGGCTCAGACTCCGTGCTGGGCAGTTCGACGCTGAAACGGCTGTCGAGGGGTATGAACAGGACCTCGTCCAATTGGTCTTCGATCACCGTCCGAGTCGCGTCCATGAAAGCCGCTGTGCCGGTGTCCACGCCCACCCCGTAGAACTGGCCCTCGCCGAGCAGCCCGAGGTCCTCGTCGGGCCGGAGGGTCATTTCGTCCACATCTCCGAAATGTTCCGCCTGGAGCCCGCCGAGCGCGCCACACTCGCCCAGGGCGTGACCGTTCGGCGCGGTCAGGGCCACACCCTGCGCATCCAGGCCGTGGGCGCAAGGCGTGTCGCGAGTACGGGAATCGTGTCGACCTGCATGCCCCCGCTACGGACCTCGGAAATCAGTCACCCGTGGCCGTGGCGAGGAGGGCGGCGGCCGGCCGGAACGGCACGGAGGACGACCGGACCGCGAAGACCGCTGACCACCGAAGCTCCACCGAAGCTGCGCCGAAGCCGGGCTGCCGGTGTGCCGTGAGCTATGCGGACCGGAACGGGGTAAAGGGACGGCGACCGGCCGACGAGCTGTGACGAGGAGACCGCCATGACCGACGACGCTTACCTGATTCTCGTGGACGACGCCGCTGAGACGCTCGGTGTGCCACCGGCCGCGGCGGGACCGCTCGCCTGCATGGAGACGCCCGCGGTGCGCGCGTGGCTCGACGCCCACGGCGCGTCGGCGCTGTCCCCGCGGCTGCGGCTGGTGCCCCCTGAGGAGACCGGAGCCATCCAGGCGGAAGTGGAACGGCTGCCGGTCCCGCTGGGCGAGGAGGAGCTGAGCCGGCTGCGCCACCGGACGGCCCCGGAACCCCTGGTGGGGGTCGAGAGCGAACTGCTCGCCTACCGGGACTGCGCAGACGGACGCGACGAGCTGCTCACCCGTGCGCTGGCCGCGGGCGTCGCACCCCACCGCATCGCCGAGCTCACCGGCGAGGACTTGAGGGTGGTCCGGGCGGCGGCGGCCGGCTGAGCGGGACCGCTGGAAGCCTCGTCCGCCCGGGGCCGGTACCACCCGGACGGACGAGGACGCGGGAAGCCTTCACGCGGTGGCGCAGGCCGCTCCGCCGAGGCTGAAGCCGCCGGGCTCGGCGAAGCTTCCGCTGTAGCTGCCCTGCAGTCCGAAGGTGACCTTGCCGCCGGGCGGGATCTGCGCGTTGTAAGGCAGGCCGCTCGCCGTGACGGCTCCCGAGGCGGGGGAGACCGTCGCGTTCCAGGAGCTGGTGATGCGCTGCCCGGCGGGCAGGGCGAAGGCGAGCCGCCAGCCGTCGACCGGGGCGGAGCCGGTGTTGGTGACGGTGACGTCGGCGGTGAAGCCGCCCGGCCAGACGTTCGTCGCGTACGTCACCGCGCAGGCCGCCGGGCCTGAGGGACCTCCGGGGCCACCGCCGGTGTCGACGGTGGAGGAGAAGGAGGTCACGGCGAGGCCGGTTCCGTTCTGCCAGGGTTCGAATCCCGCCTGGACGCTCGTCAGGTACCAGCTGTTCTGCGCGAGCCCCCGGGCGACGGCCTGCCGCGCGAAGTCCATGACGTCGAAGTTCCAGCTGGTGATGGCCGACGGGGCGACGAAGGAGAGCACGTCGTTGGAGCCGTTGTTGCCGGACCACACCTGCCACTGCCGCCCGGCGACGCTGGCGCTGCCGACCTGCGAGCCCACGGGCTGGACGGGCCCGACCTTGTTGAACCAGACCATGATCTCGGTCCGGTTGACGCCGTCGGTGCGGGGCGTGGGGTCGAGCCAGATGTCGTACGCGGCGTCGTACACGGCGTCGCTCACGTAGGTGTACGAGATCGCGGTGGGCGCGCTGGAGACGGTGCTGAGCTGGGCCGGGAGGGCGGTGCCGGGGGAGCAGTTGGTGTAGTGACAGCCGTTGTAGACCGACGGGTAGGACTTCGGGGCGCCGTTGGTGGGGACCGAGCCGTCGGCCCGGGTGACGCGGAATCCGCTGTCGGTGGCGTTGATGCACTGGGCTTCTGCTGTGCCCCAGCGGTTGTTCTGGACGACGTAGCGGCCCTGGATCGTCGTCGAACCGAACTGTTCGCAGATCGCGGTGTCGGCCTGGGCGGCCGAGGTGGTGGTGAGCAGGGCCGCCAGGGTGGCGAGTGAGGCGAGCAGCGCGCCGAACAAGCCACGCGCGCCGCGGACATGGTGCTGTGACGGTCGCATGCGGGTCCTCTCCGATGAGGCGGGGAGTCGGTAGGGGGTCACTCCCCGACTTCACATGGGAGCGCTCCCATTGGTGCCGTTGCAGGGGACTGTAGGGACTGGGTCATGGCCCTGACAAGAGTGGGGGAAGCGGCTTGTCGAATCGACCGCGAAGGCGCTGGTCACAGTGGTGTCATCGCGTGGGTGTCCCCGCGGGAGCGCTCCCGGCGTGACGGGTCACGGCAGCGGGACTCAGGCCGAGTCGCGGAGGACCAGTTCCGTCCGCAGGATGACGTGACGCCAGGCCACGGCCGGCTCCTCCAACTCCTCCACCAGCAGCCGGACCATGACCCGGCCGATCTCCGTCAGGGGCTGACGGACGGTGGACAGCCTCGGCTCGGTCCGCTCGGCCAGCGGAAAGTCGTCGAAACCGATGACGGCGACGTCCTGGGGAACCCGGCGCCCCGCCGTACGCAGCGCCCGCAGCGCACCGGCCGCCGTGGTGTCCGACGCGGCCAGCACACCGTCGATCCCCGGATGCCGTTCGAGGAGCCGGGCCATGGCACGCTGACCGCTCTCCTCGGTGAAGTCGCCCTGCGCGACCCAGGAATCGTCGGCGGCCAGGCGGGCCGACGCGAGGGCTTCGCGGTAGCCGCGCAGCCTGCACTGGGCGACGTACATGTCGAGCGGCCCGGTGATCGTGGCGATCGCCCGCCGGCCCGTCGCCAGCAGGTGCGCGACCGCGTCGCGGGCGCCTCCCGCGTTGTCCGCGTCGACATAGCTGACGCGCTCGTCGCCGGAGCGGCGTCCCAGCAGGACGGTCGGCAGCCGGGCCTCGGCGAGCATGTCGGGCAGCGGATCGTCGGCGTGCACGGACATCAGCAGCACACCGTCGACCCGGCCACCGCGGGCGTACTCCAGGAAGCGCCGCCGTTCGGCGTCCGAGCGGACCAGCGTCAGCAGCAGCTGCATCCCGGTGTCGGCCAATGCGTCACCGAGCGAGCTGACGATCCCGGAGAAGAACGGCTCGGCGAACAGCCGCCAGTCCGGCTCGGTCATCACGAGCGCGACGGCGTCGGCGCGCCGCCCGGCCAGGGACCGGGCCGCGAGATTGGGCACGTATCCGAGTTCGGCGATGGCCTGCTGCACGGTCCGGCGCGTCGAATCCCTCACTCCCGCCGCGTTGTTGACGACACGCGAGACGGTGCCCCGCCCCACTCCGGCGCGCGCGGCCACTTCCTCCAGTGTCGGCGTACCAGGGCGGCGCCTGCCCATGACCCATCTCCCCCCGCTGAATCCCCGGTTCCCCGGGCTCCACTCCACCGGCCCCGCGACCACCGTATCTCCGGGCCGCCCGGCTGTTGCCTCTTCGGCCCGGCCGCGGGTACCCGCGGCGCACTGCCTGTCGCAGGAGGCCGCATGTCCGCAGGCCGGCTCTTCGCCGGCGTGCGTACGGCGGTGCGCGACCTGCCCGTGGCCACCGCGGCGTTGATACCGTGCCCGGCCACATCGCCGACCACGAGGGCCACCCGGGCGCCGGACAGTTCGATCACGCCGAACCAGTCACCGCCCACGCCGTGCTCCATGTCGGCCGCCACATGGTGCGAGGTGACCTCGACGGCGGCACCGCCTCGCATGCGGTGGGGGAGCAGGTCGCGTTTCGGCGCGGCGCGGCGTGGCGCGTGCCGTGGCTGGGGGCCGCTCCGCCCAGTTCTGATAGGCCCTCGGAGCGGATCGCGTGGTCACCCGCGCGACGGAGCGCGGGGCGGCTTCACAGCTGGACGAGCAGGTGGCGGGGCCCGCGCAGCATGGCGTTCTGCCGGTACGGGGGCGGGTCCTGGACCAGGGCGGCCGTGCCGAGGCGGGGGAGCAGGGCGCGGAGCGCGGCCTGGGCTTCGAGGCGCGCGAGCGGGGCGCCGTAGCAGAGGTGGACGCCGCTGCCGAAACCGAAGTGCTGGTTGTCCGGCCGGGCGGGGTCGAACCGGTCGGCGTCCGGGAAGCGCTTGGGGTCGCGGTTGCCCGAGGCCAGGACCAGGATGACGGGGGTGCCCTGCGCGAGCGTGCTGCCGGCGACCTCGATGTCGGCGCGGGGGGTCCGTTCGCGCATGTGGACCGGTGGTTCGTAGCGCAGGAGTTCCTCGACCGCCGGCGGTAGCAGGTCGGGTTCGCGGCGCAACCGGTCCTGGTGCTCGGGCTGGCGCAGGAGGGTGAGGACGCCGTTGGCGATGAGGTTCACCGTGGTCTCGTGCCCCGCGATGAGCAACAGCACGGCTGTCTCGGCGAGTTCCTGCTGGGTCAGGCGCAGGTCCGGGTCCGGTTCGTTGACGAAGGCGGAGAGCAGGTCGTCGCTCGGCTTGCCACGGCGTTGCTCGGCGAGGTCCAGCAGGTATGCGCCCATCTCGACCCGGGCCTTGTCGCCCGCCTCGTGCGGCTGCGTGGCGTCGGCGTCGGGCCGGACGTCGGCGGCCGCGACCAGGGTGTTCGACCAGGCCCGGAAGAGCGGCTCGTCCTCGCGCGGCACGCCGAGCAGGCGACAGATCACCGTGACGGGCAGCGGGTAGGCGAAGTCGTCGACGATGTCGATCTGCCGGCCTGCCTCGAAGGGCTCCAGCAGTTCCTTGGTGATCCGGTCGATCTCGCCGCGCATCGCGTCGACCCGGGCCGGGCTGTGCGGGGGGCCGAAGGGGCGCATGGCCAGGGTGCGCAGCCGGTGGTGTTCGGGGTCGTCGAGCCGCAGGAACGGCGGCTTGTGCGTCGCCTCGCCACGGTTACGGGGCTCGGCACTCATCCGGGGGTCGTGGAGCAGGGCGGCGATCTCGTAGTAGGTGCCGACCAGCATGCTGCCGTCCGCCTGCCGGACCACGGGACCGGCCTCCCGCAGCTCCCGGTACAGCGGGTAGGGGTCGGGACGGCTGGCGTAGTCGGTGATGCGGGCCAGCAGGTTCTCGGAGTCCATGGACGGCTCCTCGTCGTGGGGGAGTGGATCAGCGCGCGGGCGGCACCACGGTCAGCCGGCGGTCGGGCAGGTACCCGGTGAGCGCCACGGTGGGGCCGTGGTAGAGCACGGACGGGTCCGGAACTTCGGAGGGCACCGGTACGTCGGCCGCGATCGCCCGGTCCGCCGCACCGGGCGGGGGCGGGAACGGGGCGGCCGTCTCGATCAGGTGCCGGTAGTAGTCCAGCGACTTGGCCATGTCGACGGTGACGGCCGCGGTGACCCGCCCCTTGTAGCCGTAGACCATGGCCAGGCGGCGCGCTTCCAGGGAGCCCTGGGCGATGACCACGTGGTCGGAGTAGGTGGGCACGCCGACGGACTTGATGTTGAGCCCGAACTGGGTCGACCAGAACGTGGGGATGGCCAGGTGCGGGCGTCGCAGAGGCCCGGGGCTGACCATGTTGTGGGCCGCCACCTCGGCCTGCTCGACGGCGTTGCCCCAGTGTTCCAGGGACAGCATCTGGTAGCCGAACAGCGGGTGCGGGAACCGGGAGACGTCGCCCGCCGCGAAGACGTCGTCGGTGACGATCCCGTACATGGTGAAGGCGCGGCAGCCGGCGTCACAGGCGATCCCGCGCGGGCCCGCCGCCAGCCCGGCCTCGGCCAGCCACTCGACGTTGCGGACCGCGCCCAGCGCCACCACGCACACGTCGGCGTCCACCCGGCTGCCGTCGGAGAGCTGCGCGCCGGTGAAACTGCCGTTGCCGTGCAGGGCGGTGACCGTGACTCCGGTGCGCAGGTCCACCCCGTGGTTGCGGTGCATGACGGCCGCCAGCTTCGACAAGGTGCCGCCGAGGGCGCCGACCAGCGGCGCCGGTCCGCGTTCGGCGACCGTGACCTCCAGCCCGAGTTCCCGGCAGGCGGAGGCGATCTCGGAGCCGGTGAAGCCGCCGCCGATCACCAGCACCCGCTCCGGCCCGGCGGCCAGCCGCTCGGCCAGTCCTCCGGCGTCCTCGCGGGTGCGCAGGGTGAACACCCCGTCCAGAGCAGCCTCGTCCGGGTTGGGCCAGGGGCGGGCGCGGGTGCCGGTGGTGATCAGCAGCCGGTCGTACGGCAGTGACTCGCCGTCCTCCAGCAGCACCCGTTTGGCCAACGGGTCCACACCCGTGGCGCGTACGCCGAGGCGCCACTCGGCGTCCGGGTCCCGGCGCATCGGCAGCCCGGTGGTGTCCGCCGTCGCCTGTCCGAGCAGGACCTGCTTGGACAGCGGGGGCCGGTCGTAGGGCGGGTGCGGCTCGTCCCCGACCACGGTCAGCGAGCCGGTGAAGCCCTGCTCGCGCAGCGCCTCCGCGGCTCTCAGCCCGGCCAGCGAGGCGCCGACGATGACGATCCGGCCGCTCTTGAGGTCATCGGGCACCGACGCTCACCTCTTCCCCGAGGAGAATGGCCTGCACCGGGCACGCCGCCGCGGCCTGGCGCACGCGTTCCACCTGGCTGTCGGGAACGGCCGTGGCGTACAGCAGTCCTTCCTCGCCGTGCAGCTCGAACACCTCGGGCGCGTGGAACACGCACTGTGCGTAGCCCTGGCAGCGTGTGAGGTCGACAACGGTCTGCATCGTCCACCAACTTCCTCCGTTGTCCCGCCCCCCTCCTCTCCAGCATGGCGGCAGGACCCGGGACTCGCACGGCCGCGCGGAGCAGCCCTCCGGCGCAAAGGCGAGGGGGGTTTCTGGTCTCGCGGACCGGGAGCCACCGCAGGCGGGGGCCGTGCACTCGAGGTGGGGTGGCGTGAGCCGACGCCCTGCGCGGGCCGGTCGGGCACCGCCCGGCACGCCCACGGCCTGTGCGAACGACATACGAGGTGATCATGGAAGACATCGTGGGTGCCCGGGCCCTGTCGGCCCTCACCGCCGACTGTGCACCTCACCAGGTCGCCCCGGCCCGCGGCCGGCAGGTCCGGACTCGGTTCCGCGCCTGCCCGTGCCCCGCGCCGGGGCCGCCCGACCGCCGTACTTCCTCAGGCCGCGGCGTCCGGGGACCACGGACTCACCGGCGGCCGGCCTGCCCGTCGCGGTCGGCGGTGAGCCGGCTTTCCAGGCCCGTGACGAGCGTGTCCAGCACCAGACGGAAGACGCGGTCCTCATCGGGCCCCGGCCGCTCGGATCCGCTGTCGTCGGCGGTGGGAACGGCGGGGGGCTCGATGCTCGCCCACTGGTGGAGCGCACCGTTGAGTTCGGCGGTGAGGACACCGGTGACGACGGAGCACACCAGAGCGATGGTCTCCGGGATCTCCGGGAGCGGTACTCCGGCGGCGCCCAGAATCGCGGTCAGTGCCACCAGGAACGGGTCCTCGTGCTGGATGAAGTCGGGCTGGTGGCTGAACGAGTAGGCAATGAGCCTGGGGTGGCGGTGCGCCAGCGTCCGGAAATCCGTGGCGAGCAGGCGGATCCGCTCTTGCCAGGGGGCGTCCTCCAGGGCCACGGTGCGGAATTGCGCGCCGGCCATTCTCGCCACACCGCGCAGCAGCGCCTCTTTGTTCGGCACGTGGTGGTACAGCGACATCGGGTTCGCGTCCAGCGCCGTCGCGAGCTTGCGCATGGTGAGGGCCTCGACCCCGTCCGCGTCGATGAGCCGGAGTGCGGCGGCGTAGATCCCGGCCTCGGTCAGCGGCACATCCCTCTTCCTGGTTCCCCGCGGGGAACGCTTCGGCTTTTCCATACCGTGTACGGTAGCAGTTCCGTACGGCGTATGGGGTGTGCGCGGCGGCGGCGCGCCGCTCGCGGGTGCCGAGGCCGCACTCGACTTTCCGTACGTCGTCTGGTGCTGAGCATCCCGCCCTGAGCGCGCCGTTCGGGGAGAGCTCCCCCTCGCAGACGGTGACCGGGATGCCGTGGACGTGCGGGACGCGGGCGAGCGAGCGGCCGCCGAGTCCGGTGCCGACGAGTCGACCGGCTCACACCCGGCGGCGGGGCCCGAAGACGACCAGCCGCAGCAGGGAGAAGCGCACCACGGTCATCAGGGCGAAGCTCGTCACCAGCACCAGGGCTTCCGCGGCCGGCGAGGCCGTGGGCCGGTAGTGGCGGAAGACCAGGACCGTGCCCGTGGTGACCAGGTAGGCCACCACGAACAGACCGCCTGCCGCCAGATGGGCACGGAGGGCCCGGACCGGGGAGCCGCGGAAGGTCAGCCGGCGATTGGCCTCGGTATTGAGGACGGTGACGGCGAGGAGCGACGCGAGGTTGGCCACCGGGGGCGACGCCCAGTGGCGCAGCAGCCAGTACAGCAGGGCCTGCCCGGCGGTGGAGGCGACGCCGATCACGACGAACCAGCCGGCCTGTCTGTTCAGCGTGGTGCGGCCCGGCCGGACGGAGACGCTGTGCCGCGTGCTGAGGCGTCGCACGGGTCCATCGTGAGGCCCGGCCCGGCGGCCCGGGGGATCACCGGAGGCGGCGGTTCGACCATTCGGCTGGGCACAGGCGCCCGGATGGACCTCTCGCCACGGGCAACCGGCCCCGCCTGTGTCAGCTTGTAGGTGACCTGTCGTCAGGCGTGACGCGCGGGGACGGAGCCGTCCCGACGCGAGAACCGCTCGGGAACCGGAGGAGGCGGCCGATGGCGAGTGGCGCACGGCCCTCGGGGCCCGCTCCATCGGGCGGGCGGCGGCCTCGAAGTCCGCAGGACGGGCGCACCGCCACGCGTCGTGAACGCGCCGGAGCCGCCGCGGGAGCCGCCGTGGCGGCAGTCGCCGCCCGCACCCGGGCGGCCGTGCGAGGCATCGGCCGAACGCCCCCGCCGCCCGGCCCGTTCCGTCCCGGGTTCTGGCGCAGCCCCATCCGCGGGCCCTGGCTGACATCGGTGTTCGGCCTGGTGCTGCTCATCGGCATCCCCCTGCTGTTCATCACCGGACTGCTCTCCTACGCCTCCTACAACCCCGGGCTGAGCCCCCTCAACGACGAGACGCCCGACAAGGGCGTACTGGGTTTCTACCTCTTCAGCTGGCCCACGCACCCTTACTGGCTGTACCGGCTGCTCCAAGGCGTGCACGTCACGCTCGGTGTCGTCCTGGTGCCGGTGGTGCTGGCCAAGTTGTGGTCGGTCATTCCCAAACTGTTCGAATGGCCGCCGGTGCGCTCGGCCGCCCACGCCCTGGAGCGGCTGTCCCTGCTCATGCTGGTCGGCGGGGTCGTCTTCGAGTTCGTCACCGGCATCCTCAACGTCCAGCTGTACTACGTCTTCCCGGGCTCGTTCTACCGCCTGCACTTCTACGGCGCCTGGGTGTTCATCGCCGCCTTCGTCGTCCACGTGTGCCTCAGACTCGGCAGGATGGGACGGGCGCTGCGCTCGCGCGGCCTACGCGCCGAACTGCGCACAGGCCTCGCCGGAACCGTGCCCGAACCACCCGACCCCGACGGTCTGGTGGCCGCCGCTCCCGCCCCGCCGACGATGTCCCGCCGTGGCGCCGTGGGCATGGTGGGGGCGGGGTCGCTGCTCCTCCTCGTCGTGACCGCGGGACAGAGCGTCGGCGGCCGGCTGCGAGGCACCGCGCTCCTGGCACCGCACAACCGAGACCCCCTCAGCGGCCCGAACGGCTTCCAGGTCAACAAGACCGCGGCGGCCGTCGGCGTCACGCCCGCGCTCGTCGGCCCCGACTGGCGGCTGGAGGTGCACGGAAGCGGAGCCCCACTGGTCTTCACCCGTGAGCAGCTGCTGTCCATGCCCCAGCACACCGCCGCGCTGCCGATCGCCTGTGTGGAGGGATGGTCCACCGACGACCAGCACTGGAGCGGCCTCCGGCTGGCCGACCTCGCGGCCCTGGGCGGCCTGCCCGACGCCGGAAGCGTGCTGGTCGAATCCATCCAGCCGCCCGGGCCGTTCACCAGGGTCATGCTGCGGGGAAACCAGATCCGCGATCCCCGGGCACTGCTCGCCCTCCGCGTCAACGGTTCCGCCCTCTCGCTCGACCACGGATACCCGGCCCGCGTCATCGTCCCGGCCAACCCCGGTGTGAACAACACCAAGTGGGTCCACCGGCTCACCTTCAGGGCGTGACCATGCCACGATTCGTCCGCTGGTACGGCTCCGGCCCCCTGCACCTGCTGGTGCTGATCGCCTCGTTCGCCCTCACCGGGTACGCCATGGTGCGGCTGTTCGACGTCCAGCCACTGGAGGCGGCGCTCTGGTTCGTCGGTGCGGCCCTCCTCCACGACCTGATCCTGCTGCCCCTGTACTCGCTGGCCGACCTGTCGGCCCTCTCCGTACTGCGCCACCGCACCGCCGACGGACCGACGGTGCCGTGGATCGACCACCTGCGTGTCCCCGCCTTCCTCTCCGGCCTGCTCCTCCTGGTCTGGTTCCCCCTCATCCTGCGTCTGGCGTCCCCCTACCCCGGTGCCACCGGGCTGTCCGACGACGTCTACCTCGGCCGGTGGCTGGCGATCACCGGCGTACTCTTCGCCGCCTCCGCGATCGCCTTCGCTCTGAGACTCCGCCGCGCCCGGCGGGCAGACCGCGCCGCACAGACTCCGCCCGTTCCCGGGCACGGCACCACCCCGTGACGACCGGCGAGGAGACGGCGTACGGCCCCGACGGGGACCCCTACGCGCTGGCTCTGCTGCCGGGCCGCGCACCGGTGTACCTGCGGCTGGCGGACGGGCGCCGGCTCCGGATGCCGGTGCACCGCTGGTTCGCGTCGCCCACGGCGGCCGACCGGACCGTGCTGGAGTACTGCGCCGGCCCCGTCCTCGACGTCGGCTGCGGACCGGGCCGGCTGTGCAGAGAACTCCTGAACCGGGGCGTCTTCGCCCTCGGCGTCGACATCGCACCCCGCGCGGTCGCCCTGACCACCGCCCTGGGCGGGCTCGCCCTCTGCCGTTCGGTGTTCGACCGGCTGCCCGCCGAGTCGGGCTGGCAGACGGTTCTGCTCATCGACGGCAACATCGGCATCGGGGGCGATCCGCGCGGACTGCTCCGCCGTTGCGCCGGGCTCGTCAGTTCGACGGGACGCCTCGTCGTCGAGGTCGACCGCCGCGACGTCGAGGAGTTCTGCACCGCCCGGATCGAGGACGTCCACGGCAACAGCGGTCCCCCCTTTCCGTGGGCGCGGCTCGGACGGCGAGCGCTCCACGGGGTCGCCGAAGACCTGGACCTCGACGTCACCGCTCAGTGGACGAGCGGACACCGGTGCTTCGCCGCCCTCACCCACCGGGCACCTGCCGGGACCACCGGTGCTGCGCCACGGCGGGAGCACTGACCCGATCCCGTCGAGGCGCGCCGGCCGGCAGCGCGTCCGCGTTGCCGGCGGCCCGGCGGATGGGCTAGCAGTAGCCGATCTTCTTATAGCCGACGTAGAACTCGCCCCTGTTGTTGACACTCGCGTTGGTGCCCAGACCGGTGACGTTGTGGGCACCGACGATGCGGCCGATCAGCCCTCGGGAGGCGCTGTTGATGTCGACGGTCGGTGGGGCGGCCGCGTGGAAGACGAAGGTGGCCGAGGCGTCGCCGGCGGCGCGTGTGCCGCTGGCGTAGCAGGCGCTGCCGTTGGAACGGCGCAGGACGAGGTCGCCGTTGTCCTGCATCGTCAGTGCGTAACCGCTGTTGCAGATGGCCTGGTTGACGCCCAGCGTTCCGGAGAACGAGGTGCCGACGCAGGTGACCGCCGCCGCGCGTGTGGCGCCGGTCGTCGCGTGTGCCGGGGCGCCCCCGCCGGACCAGCTCAGCGTCGCGGCGAGGGCCGCGAACCCCATGGCGGGGATGCGTGGCTTGCGTTTCATCACACTGTCCTTTCCTCGGGGACGGAAGCGACGGGGCATCCCGTCCGGCCGTCCCGGTTCGCCTGAGGCGTGGTGCCCCGTTTCGCCGGGCGGGGAGGAGCGGATCGCACGAACGATGTCCGCGCCGTGCTCAGGTCGTCGTGCAGTCCCGTTGCCCGCCCCGCCTCAGACACCGGTATAGCCCGCGGGCGTTGTGCGGCACCGGCGGAAGGCCGCCGAACAATCGAATGCCGTACAAAAGGCACTGGCCCGTGGGCCGTCGGGGTGGTGCTGCGGCATGGTCCTCCGCGCGCCGGGCTGAGCCCCGGTCCGGCCGCCTGGAGCTACGTGCTGAGGGAGAGGGCCCGGGGCCGGGTCCCAGAGCAGCGCCGTCCCGTCCTCGCCGCCGGAGGCGATGAGCCGGCCGTCGGGGCGGAAGGCGCCCGGGGCGGGACAGGGCGGCTCGAAGAGCCCGGGCCGCCGACGCCCGGGCTCTCCTCAGGCTGACGCTGGGAGAGACGGCGGTCTGTTCAGACGACCTCGAACAGCAGTGCCGCGTTGTCGTGGCACACCGCCCGCAGCCACTCCTCTCCGAGGTCCAGCCGCTCCAGGGCATGGAGCTGATGCACGTACGGGTAGGGAATGTTGGGGAAGTCGGAGCCGAGCAGGACGCGGTCGCCCAGCCCGGCGAGCAGGGGCAGCGCCTGGCGGGGAAACGGCATGAAACCCTCGGTGAAGTCGGTGAACGCCATGGTCGTGTCCAGCCGCATCTCCTTGTACCGCTCGGCGAGGCGGAGGAAGTCCTCGTACTCGGGCATGCCTAGGTGCGCGACGATCAGCCGCAGTTTCGGGTGCTGTGCCATCACCCGCGCGATCGGCCCTGGGCCGGTGTGCTTGCCGGGGGCGGGCCCGGAGCCGCAGTGGATCACCACGGGGATCCCCGCCTCGGCCAACACCCCCCAGGCGGGCCGGAGAAGTTCGTCCGCCGGGTCGTATCCCCCCACCTGGACGTGCGCCTTGAACACACGCGCGCCGGCCTCCACGGCCTCGCGGACGTACGTCTCGACGCCCGGCTCGGGATAGAGGGTGGCGGTGTGCAGACAGCCGGGGGTGCGGCCGGCGAAGTCGGCCGCCCATCCGTTCAGCCACCGGGCCATGCCGGGCTTGTGCGGGTAGAGCATCGCGGTGAAGGCCCGGACCCCGAACTCCCCGAGAATGGCTGTCCGTTCCGCTTCCTCTCTCCGATAGGTGATCGGCCACTCGAGCCGGCCGGTCAGCGGTCCCTGGGTGTCGAAGTAGTCCCAGACCTTGTGCAGGACTCGCTCGGGCATGAAGTGCGTGTGGACGTCGACCAGCCCGGGAAGGCCGAGCCGGGCCCAGAAGCGGCGGACCTCACCGGCCTCCTCGCCCACAACCATGCGGTGATCGTTCATGCCGCCACGATCGGCCCGGGCAGGGCGCCGGGTCCACCCCCTTTTTCCGTGCACGACGGAACACAGGAGGGGGCGGCACGCGAGTGTGCGGCAGTACGACGAGATCGGCGAGGAGTTCTGGGCGGACCTGATCGCGAAGCCGCCGCTGGAGACGCTGCGCTGCCGCGCCTGACCGGGAGACCGGCCGGGCACCCGGCACCGACGTGACATCAGGACCGGCCTGACGTCCGCGGGCGGGTGGGCCGTCACCCGAATGCCCGGTCAACTCCACACCGTGTTTGCGCAATGTCCCAGATCAAGGCGCTTTCGAACGTGCGAGCGGGGCTGATGTGCCGTCAGGCGGGTAAGCGCCAGTTCTCGACGGCCTCAAGGAAGGGGTAAGCCATGTCAGTGGAACCCGAACCTGCCGAAGCCAAGGTGGCGGCGGAACACGTCGCACGATCGATGATCGAGCTGTGGCAGCGGGCCCATGAAGAGGTGGCCCCGACGGTCTCCGAGGAGCAGATGCGCGGTCTGCTCGCCCTGGAAAGGGAACAGGCGGACCCGGACCGCATCGCCAGGGACATCGGTGTCAGTCCTTCGTCGATGAGGCAGCTGTTCCACCGACTGGAACAGCGCACCCTGGTGCGGCGTGTCGCGTCGGGGGAGTTCTGCCTCACCGGAGCCGGAAAGTGCGTACTCGAGGCGACGCGTCAACGCCGCCGGCAGCTCCTGGAGCAGGTACTGGTGACGGCCGCGCCGGAAGACCGGCCGGTGTTGCGTGACGCCTTCCGTCAACTGTACGGACTGGTGAGCCCGTTGGCCCGGATCCCGCGGAGCCGTTCACCCCTGTGACGCGCGTCCCGCTGTCGAGGTCCTGGCCGAGCCCCGGCAGCGGGCAACTCACCGCCGCTGAGCCTATTTCGGAATCACTTCCACTCTCGGCCCGCCGCCAATCGTGTTGATCATCACACTGTGAGTAAGTGATCGATTACACTATCTTTACGATCGTGACCGAATCTCGCCTTCCGCATGGACAAGGGATATCCGCAGACCTCACACGCATCCTCTTCGGGCCTCACGCGGAGCAGGTCCACGGGCCGTGGAAGCGCTTGTTCGACGGGCCTCGGTTCGCCTTCCAGGAGGGCCTGAGCCCGCAGGAGCGCACGGCGCTGTCGTATGCGCGACTGCGCTTCGTCAACGAAGCGGCAGCGGACCCGGTCGGTCTGGCCTCGGACATCGAGTCGCTCACGGCGATGCACGAGTGGGCCGGAGTCGTGGACCCCGGTATGGCGACGATAGCGAGCATCCACTGGAACCTGCACATCGGCAGCCTGCTGGACCATGACCCCGGCGGAAGGGACCTGTACCGGTATGCCCGTATGGATACCGTCGGGACCTTCCTGTGCACCGAGTTGGACCACGGCAACGACGCCGCGTCGCTGGAGACCACCGCCAGGTTCGATCCCGAGACCAGCGGCTTCCTCCTCGACACTCCCACCCCCGGCGCCTGCAAGTGGATGCCGAACACATCCGGCACCGGTGGCGCCAAGAACGCCGTCGTGGCGGCCCGCCTGGTGGTGGAGGACGTCGACCACGGCGTCTTTCTCTTCCTCACCCCGCTCACCGACGGCGAGGGCCGGCACTACCCGGGCGTTGAGGTGCGGCCCCTCCCGCAGACCGCGAGCGCACCGGTCGACCACTGCGCCACGTCCTTCCACGGTGTGCGCCTCCCCTTCGAAGCCATGCTGCAGGGGGAGCACGGACGCCTGTCCCGCGACGGCACGTTCGTCAGCGCGCTGGGAAATCCGCGCAAACGATTCCTCAGGTCGGTCAAGCGCGTCCACGCCGGCAAACTGTGCATGAGCGCCTACAGCCTCGGCGTGACGCGGCACGCCCTGGCCGTCGCCATGCGGCACTCCCACCGGCGGCTCACCTCCGGAATGACGACCGGCCGCAGGGTTTCCCTCATCGAGCACCGCAGCCACCACGTCTCGCTCCTCTCCGCGGTCGCCACCACCTACGCCGCGACCCTGCTGCACCGCGACGTGGTGCGGCGGTGGACGAGCGGTGGCGAGGCGCAACGTGAGGAGACCGAGCGCCTGGCAGCCGTGACCAAGGCCTGGATCACCTGGCAGGCCAGATCGGTCATGACCGAATGCCGTGAACGCTGCGGAGCACAGGGCCTGCTGCTGTCGAACGGCATCGCCTACCAACTGGCCGCGAATGAGGGGACCGTCACCGCAGAGGGCGACAACCGCGTCATCTGGGTGAAGGCGGCCGGTGAGATGCTCCTGGGCGGGTTCACCCCGACGGCGCCTTCCGAGGCGCCCGCGGCGGGCCGCTCCCTGGACGACTCGGGCTACCTGCAGGAACTGCTCGCGGACATAGAGCGCATCTGGCACAGCAGGGCCCGCGGCCGACTGCGGAACGGACGCCGCGGGGACCCCCTCGCACGGTGGAACGGAACCGTGACGCCGGCCTTGCAGCTCGTCGAAGCACACGTGCACCGCCTTGCCGCGGAGGCACTGCTGGGCGCCGTCGGCAAGGCGTCCGGTTCCCAGGCCCGGGCGGTCCTCGGACAGCTGCACCGCCTGTTCGGCTTGCGACAGGTGAGAGCGCACAGTGGCGACCTGCTGGCCGCCGGCCGCATCACCGCGGACCACGTTCACCAGCTGCCCGACGCGGAGGAGGACCTGGTCGAGGCCCTCGTACCGTATGCCTTGCAGCTGACCGAGGGCTTCGCCGTGCTGGAGGGCGTGATGGGCGGGCATCCGATGCTGCGCACCTCGGTGCCCGCCGCCGAGATGGTGCCCGCGTAGCCGAGGCGCGCCGGCGGCGGCGCGACCAGGTGGCCGCTGTGCATGCTCCCCGCCACTACGGCCGCGCAGACGCCCCCGCGGGAGACGCGGGCCTGCGGCCGTGGAAGGTGCGGCGCAGATCGCTCACCCAGGCGTCCGGGTTCTCCCAGGGGATGAAGTGGCCGCCGCGGTCGTGGGCGTTGACGTTGACGTGGTTGAACCAGTCGGCTTGCGGGCCGGTCTCGAACGCCCGGACGCGCTCCTCGGCGGTGTGGATGCCGGGCGGGTTCTCGTACGTGACGAAGGTGAGACCGACCGGGGCCTGCACGACCGGGGTGCGGTCGTGGGCGGGGGTCCAGGGGTAGCGGTTGGCATTGGCGTAGTAACGCATCGACGTGGCGATGGAGTTGTTCACCCAGTAGATCGTGGCGTGGGTGAGCAGGTCGTCCCTGGTGAAGACGGACTCGACGTCGCCGCCGTTGTCGCTCCAGGCGTTCCAGCGCTCAAGCAGCCAGGCGAGCAGTCCGGCGGGTGAGTCACTCAGCCCGTGGGCCAGGGTGGCGCCGTCGAGCATGTGCACGGCGAGGTGGGACGCCGAGCGGTGGTCCAGCTCGATGATGCGGGCGCGGACGTCGGCGGGCTGGTCGTCGGTGAGGGGCCGGTTGCGGGCGAGGTCCCAGGCCCTGGGCCCGTTGAAGAAGTCGAGCGGCAGCCCGGAGCCGATGTGGATGCCGTACAGCTGGTCGGCGTACTTGTGGCCGAGCTGGCTGGAGACGATCCCGCCGATGTCGCAGCCCCCGGCGGCGTACTTCTCGTACCCCAGGGTCTCGGTCATCAGGGTGTGCCAGAGGTCGGCGACCTTCCAGAAGTTGACGTCCGGGAAGCCGGTGAGCGGCCCGGGGAAACCGAAGCCGGGCAGGGACGGCACGATGACGTCGAACGCGTCGGCGGGGTCACCGCCGGACGCGGCCGGGTCGGCGAGCGGGTCGATCACCTTCGACCAGTGCCAGAACGTCCACGGCCAGCCGTGGGTGAGGATCAACGGGACGGGACGGGGGCCGCGGCCGGGCTTGCGCATGAAGTGCACCGGGACGCCGGCGACGCTCACCTGGTAGTGCTCGTGGGCGTTGATGGCGGCCTCGGCCTCGCGCCAGTCGTAACCGTCCCGCCAGTAGGCGACCAGCTCACGGAGATAGCTGTCCGGGACGCCGTAGGACCAGTCCCTGTTCCCCTCGTCCAGCGGCGGACGGGTCGACGCGAGCCGGGCGCGCAGGTCGTCCAGGACGCTGTCGGGCACGTGGACCGGGGTGGGCTCCAGGGGGAAGGCGTGCGGGGTGGCCATGGCGTGGTTCCTCACCGGGTAGGGGAAGCGTTCTTGTCGGCCTGTCGTCCGGCCGGGGGGCGTCGCACGGGTGGTCGCTCCCGGAACTCCGGCCGCGCGGTGACCCACCTGTGGCGAACATGGACCCGGGTCTCCCGGCCTCCTGTCAGGAGACCCGCGCCACTCCCGCGTAGATGCCGCTGCCTTCCGGCTCATGAGCGGGGCGAGAGGTGACCCACTCCGTCGCCGTCACCATGCCGGGCGGAACGAGCTCCAGCCCGTCGAAGAACCGCTCCACTTCCGTCCGCGTCCGGAAACCGAGCTGGATGCCGCCCTTGGCGTACTCGGCGGTCACCTGTTCGGCGAGCTCCGGGTACAGATCGGAAGCGGCGTGCGAGAGCACGAGGTAACTGCCCGGGGGCAGAGTGGCCACCAGATTGCGGACGATGCCGTGTGCGTCCCGCTCATCGGGGATGAAGTGCATCAGCGCTATCAGCGACAGCGCGATCGGGCGGCTGAAGTCCAGGACCTGGCGGGCGTGTTCGACGATGTCTTCCGGCTGTCGTACGTCGGCCTCGATGTAGTCGGTCGCGCCTTCGGGGCGGCTGACCAGCAGGGCCTCGGCATGTCGCAGGACGATCGGGTCGTTGTCGGTGTACACGATCTTCGCCGTCGGCAGGATCTTCTGCACGATCTGGTGCAGGTTGGGCTCGGTCGGGATTCCCGTGCCGATGTCCAGGAACTGGTCGATGCCCTGCCCGGCGAGCCAGGCGGCCGCCCGGTGCATGAACTGACGGTTCTGCCGTGCCGCGTCCTTCGCCTCCGGCGGGAGCTGGTTGCCCACCGCCTCGTCGACCGGATAATTGTCCTTGCCGCCCAGGAGCCAGTCGTAGACGCGTGCCGGGTGTGCCTTGCTGGTGTCGATCGGCACAGGCGGCTGAGAGGCGGTCGTCATGGCAACTCCAAGGCGCTTGCGAACGGTTCGGACCTGTACCTGATCACCTTACTGATCGTTTCAGAATGAGGCTGCCCTTCGGCACCCAGGTCCTCCTGGTGCGGTCCGACGCCATCAGCTGTCTGCGGCACGCCTCTTCGCTGTCCGGGGTCGGCCACCCGGCGCATTCGCCGTGGCCCAGAACTTCCGCACCATACGCTCGGGTGGTTTATCCGGCGCACCCGTCCGGCGACCACCCGCCCTCATCTAACTTCACTGCGTAGTCATACGACTGCGAAGAGTGAATGGAGACTGCGGATGCGTTCGACGTCTACGGGCCGACTGGCAGCCCTCACCTCGACGGTCCTGCCGGCCCGTCCCAGGGGGGCCATGCGGCACTCCGTCTCCCGCCTGCGAACGGGTGCACTGGCCGTGGGGCTCGCACTGGCGGTGTCCGCGCTCGTGCCCTCGGGCTCCGCTGGTGCGGCTGACAGGTACGAGTGGGCCGCGCTGGGGGACTCGTACACCGCCGGCGGGTTCGTCGGGGACCCGCAGCCTCCGCTCGGCGATGCGGCGCGGGACGGCTGCGACCGCACCAGCGACGCCTACCCCGGCGTTGTCGAGCGGGAGCTCGACGAGTTCCCGCCTGGCAAGTACGTCCACCTGACCAACGTCAGCTGCGGCAACGCCACCATCACCGACATCGCCAACACCAAGCAGACGCCGATCAGCCCGGTCCAGCCCCCCGTCGGAGGCTGGCCCGCAGTGGACCCGCAGATCAAGCGAGCGAAACTCAACGACGAGACCGACGTCGTCACCATCGGCGTCGGCGGCAACAGCCTCCCCTTCGGCGGCATGCTCCTCAAGTGCCTCGAACTGGGCGCGACGCCCGGCAAGTCCTGCCGCGAGTACTACACCAGTCCTCCCGAGGGGGAGGAGAGCATCCAGGACAAGCTCGCCCGGGTCCAGGACGAGTACGTCGAGATGCTGGCCAAGGTGCACCAGGCCGCGCCCAACGCCAAAGTGATCACGGTCGGCTATCCGGCCGTCCTGCCGGAGGAGGGCGGTGACTGCAACCGCCCTGCCCTCACCGAGCTGGGCTCGATCAAGCACACCGACGTCGACTGGCTCCGTGACGACGTCCTCAAGCAGCTGAACAACACGATCCAACGGGTCACCTCGTTCTTCGGCGACTCCTACGTCGACGTCTACTCCTCCAGCGTGGGCCACGACGCCTGCCAGCCCGCGGGCACCAAGTGGGTCGAGGGCATCTGCGGCGACGCCGCGGACTACTGGCCCGCCAAGCTCCCCGGCACGCTGCTGAACTGCGGTCTCATCGGCAAGCGTGTCACCCTGGTCCACCCCAACGCCGCAGGATACGAAAACACCGCCGCCCACGTCGAACGAGCCATCCGCATCGCCCTCCTCGATCGCTGACCAGCGGGCGTCAGGGCGTCAGCACGCGGGCGCGGCAGACGGCGGGGGTGCCCCAGGCGTCGCGCAGGGGACGCGCCTTGCGGATCCACAGGGACAGGTCGAGTTCCTCCGTGTAGCCGACGGCGCCGTGGAGCTGGAGGGCGGTGCGGGCGGCACCGTACGCGGCCTCGGCCGCCGCAACCTTCGCGGCGGCGATCTCCCGGGCGGCGGACGCCGAATCGCCGGTCCTGCCTGTGCCGGCGCCTCCCGCCGGGACGCGGGCGGCCGTTTCCCGAGCCAGGGCCAGGGCGGCCGAATACAGCAGGGGCTGGGCGAACTCCAGGGCGATGAGCGTGTCGGCCAGGCGGTGCTTGACCGCCTGGAAGGAGCTGATGGGGACCCCGAACTGGGTGCGCCGCTTGACGTGGGTGACGGTCCGGTCGAGCAGGGCGCGCCCGAGGCCGAGACACTGGGCGGCGGTGGCCAGGCCCGCGACCCCCGCGGCGTGCGCGGTGGCGGCCGCCACCGCCGGCCCACGCGCGAGCACGGCTCCGCCGAGGGGGCGGGCCAGTCGGCGTGCCGGGTCGGCGGACGGCTGGACGGGGCCGGCGCTCTCGGCCAGGCGCAGGGTGTCATCGGTGACGACCAGTACCGCGTCGGCGGCGTGCGCGTCGAGGGCGTAGGGGCCGCCCGGGTCCGGCGCGCACAGGGAGAGAACCGCCTTGCCGGAGGCGATCCGGGGCAGCCACGCGGTCGCCGTGGGAACGTCGCCGAGGCGGTCGAGGAAGTCGAGGAGAGCACTCGCGGCCACGGTCTCGACCAGCGGCCCGGGAACGGCATGGCGGCCCAGCTCGGTGAAGGCGACGGCCAGCTCGACCGGCAGCGGGCCTAGGCCCTCGTGCCGTTCCGGTACGGCGAGCGCGAGGACACCCGCCTCCGCGAGCCGGGTCCAGAGCGCGCGACCGGGCGCGTGGTCCCCGCGCGACCAGGCCCGGACCGCACCGGGGGTGTCCGCCGCCGTCAGCATGCCGTCCAGCGAGCGGGCGAACTCCCGCTGTTCGTCGTCCAGGAGGAACCGCATCACCGGCGTCCCTTCGGCAGGCCGAGCAGCCGCTCAGCGATGATGTCCCGCTGGATCTCGTTGGTGCCGGCGTAGATCGGACCGGCGAGCGAGAAGGTGTGGCCCTCGGCCCAACTGCCGTGCGCCGGGGCCTCGGTGGCCTCGTCGGACAGTTCGCCGTACGGGCCGAGCAGGTCCAGCGCGGTCTCGTGGAGGGCGATGTCCAGCTCGGACCAGAACACCTTGTTGAGGCTGGACTCGGCGCCGATCGATGCTCCGGCGGCGATGCGCGAGGCGTTGGCGTAGGTGAACAGGCGGTAGGCGCGGGCGCCGATGACCGCGTCGGCGACCCGGTCACGCAGGGCGGTGTCGGACGGGTCGGCCCGCTCGCGCCACAGCTCGGTCAGCCGGCCGGCGGCCGCGGTGAACCGGCCGGGGCTGCGCAGGGTCAGGCCGCGCTCATTGCCGGCCGTGCTCATCGCGACGCGCCAGCCCTGTCCGGGTGCGCCGATCACGTCCTCGTCAGGCACGAAGACGTCGTCCAGGAACAGTTCGGCGAAAGCGGGCTTGCCGTCCAGTCGCCCGATGGGCCGCACGGTCACCCCGTCGGCGTCCAGCCGGAACATGACGTACGTCAGACCGTGGTGCGGCTTGTCCGCGTCCGGATCGCTGCGGAAGAGACCGAAGGCGCGGTCGGCGAAGGCCGCCCGGGACGACCAGGTCTTCTGCCCGCGCAACCGCCATCCCCCGTCGGTCCGTACGGCAGTGGAGCGCAGGTTCGCCAGGTCCGAGCCGGCCTCGGGCTCGGACCAGGCCTGGGCCCAGACGACCTCGCCCGAGGCCATGGCGGGCAGGACCCGGGCGCGCTGTTCGGCGGTGCCGTGCGCGAAGAGGGTGGGGGCGAGCAGGTTGATGCCGTTCTGGCTGACCCGGCCCGGGGCTCCGGCGGCGTAGTACTCCTCTTCGAAGACCAGCCACTGGAGGACGGAGGTGCCCCGGCCGCCGTACTCCGCGGGCCAGGAGACCACCGACCAGCGGTCCGCGAACAGGGTTCGCTCCCAGGCGCGGTGGGCCGCGAAGCCCTCTTCCGTCTCCAGGGACGGCAGGGGAGCGGTGGGCACGTGGGCGGTGAGCCAGGCGCGGGCCTCGGTCCGGAAGACCTCGTCCGCCGGGGAGAAGTCGAGGTCCATCAGTCTCCCGCCGCCTTCGTCGCGCCCAGGCCGGCCTCGTGGGCGCGCCCGGTGCTCGTCCGGTTCCCGGTGCGGACGATCAGCTCGCCCACCCGGGCGAAGCGGCTCTCCGCACCCGCCTTCTCGACGCTGCCCTTGTGCTCGGCCGAACTGCCCCTGCGAGCAGCCGAGTTGTCGTTGCGTTCGTCCGAGCCGCCGGTGTGTTCGGAGCGGACCGGTGCCGTCGGTGCGGGGCGGGCAACGGACATCCGACCTCCTTCCCTAACAAGTGTTTGGTAGGTTAACGTACGGACTCCGGGCCGTCGAGAAGTGGAGAAGTCGAGCCCGTCAGGGGCCGCCGCCCATGAATGCCCCGGCACGTCCGCACGCGAGCCCGGAGGAGGGCCGCCCGTGAGTACACCTCCCCCCTACGTGCCCGGTCACGGCCTGCTCGCCGGCCGCACCGCCGTCGTCACCGCCGCCGCGGGTGCCGGCATAGGCGGCGCGACCGCCCGGCGGCTGCTCGAGGAAGGCGCCCACGTCGTCGTCTCGGACGCCCACACCCGCAGGCTGAAGGAGTCCGCGGCGGAGCTGGCCGCCGAGTTCGGGGCGGACCGGATCGCGGCCCTGCCCTGTGACGTCACCGACGAGGCCCAGGTCGCCGCGCTGTTCGACCTCGTCGAGGAACGGCACGGACGCCTCGACGTCGTCGTCAACAACGCCGGTCTCGGCGGCACCGCCGACCTGGTCGACATGGCCGACGAGCAGTGGGACAAGGTCCTCGACGTCACCCTCAACGGCACCTTCCGCTGCACCCGCGCCGCGCTGCGCCGGATGAGGGCCACGGGTTCCGGGGGCGTCGTCGTCAACAACGCCTCCGTGACCGGCTGGCGCGCCCAGCGTGGGCAGGCCCACTACGCCGCCGCCAAGGCCGGCGTCATGGCGCTCACCCGGTGTGCCGCGCTGGAGGCCGCCGGATACGGGGTGCGGGTCAACGCGGTCTCCCCGAGCCTGGCCATGCACCCGCACCTGGTGAAGGTCACCACCCCGGAACTGCTCCAGGAGCTCACCGCCCGCGAGGCGTTCGGACGGTACGCCGAGCCGTGGGAGGTGGCCAACGCGATCGTCTTCCTCGCCAGCGACTACTCCTCGTACCTGACGGGTGAGGTCCTCTCGGTGAGCAGCCAGCACCCGTGAGGCGGACACGGCCGCATCCGAAGAGCAGCGGGCAGGCCGTGCTGGAGGGCATCGCCGTGCGCGCCCCACACGACAGCGTGGACACCAGGGACGAGGACAAGGAGCCGCCATGGCCGAGGCGTACATCGTCGAAGCGGTACGCACACCGGTCGGCAGGCGGAACGGCGGACTGTCCGCCGTCCACCCGGCCGACCTCGGAGCCCATGTACTGAAGGCGCTGATGGAGCGCTCCGGAGCGGACCCCGCCGCCGTCGAGGACGTCGTCTTCGGCTGCCTGGACACCGTCGGCCCGCAGGCGGGAGACATAGCGCGCACCTGCTGGCTGGCCGCCGGCCTGCCCGAGGAGGTGCCCGGGGTGACCGTGGACCGCCAGTGCGGCTCCTCCCAGCAGGCACTGCACTTCGCCGCCCAGGGCATCCTGTCCGGCACCCAGGACCTGGTCGTCGCGGGCGGCGTGCAGAACATGTCGCTGGTCCCCATCGCCTTCGCCAGCCGCCAGGCCGCCGCGCCGCTCGGCCTGACCGAGGGCCCCTACGCCGGTTCCGAGGGCTGGCGGGCCCGCTACGGCGACCAGCCCGTCAACCAGTTCCACGGCGCCGAACTCATCGCCGCGAAGTGGGGCATCTCCCGCCGGGACATGGAGGAGTTCGCGCTGCGCTCCCACCAGCGAGCGCTCCGCGCCATCGACGAGGGCCGCTTCGAGCGCGAGACCGTGCCCCATGGAGCGGTGACCACCGACGAGGGGCCGCGCCGCGACACCACGCTGGAGAAGATGGCGGCCCTCAAGCCCGTGGTCGAGGGCGGCCTGCTGACCGCCGCCGTCTCCTCGCAGGTCTCCGACGGTGCCTCGGCGCTGCTCCTCGCCTCGGAACGGGCCGTACGCGAGCACGGCCTGACCCCGCGCGCCCGCATCCACCACCTGTCCGTGCGCGGCGAGGACCCGATCCGGATGCTGTCCGCGCCGATCCCGGCGACCGCGTACGCCCTGAAGAAGGCCGGGATGACGCTCGACGCCATCGACCTCGTGGAGATCAACGAAGCCTTCGCCCCGGTCGTGCTCGCCTGGCTCAAGGAGACCGGCGCCGACCCGGAGAAGGTCAACGTCAACGGCGGCGCCATCGCGCTGGGCCACCCGCTCGGGGCGACCGGTACCCGGCTGACCACCACCCTGCTGCACGAACTCGAGCGCACCGGCGGCCGGTACGGTCTGCAGACGATGTGCGAGGGCGGCGGCCAGGCCAACGTCACCGTCATCGAACGCCTCTGACCGCCCGCTGTCACCCGCGCCTGCCGCCGGATCGGCCGTTCGGCGGACGGGGTCGCGACGTCGGCGTCCGTCAGGTGAATCGACGAGCACGGCGGTGGTGCGCCGGATGCGGCGAGCATGGAGTACGGCGGTCACCCGGCCCGGGGGAATCGGGGGAGCCCCGCGAGGGTGGCCTGTGCCTCGGCCATGACCCGGTCGACCAGTTCGGCGCAGGACGGCAGGTCGTCGATCAGCCCGGCGACCTGCCCGGACGCCATCACGCCGAGGTCGGTCCGGCCTTCGACCATGGACGCCTTGAGCAGCATCGGCGTGTTGGCCGCCAGCAGGATCTGACTCCACCTCATGTCCCGGCCGTGCCGCATCGCCAGCCCGTCCCGGACCACCTGCCCCCAGCTCATGGCGGACTGGCGCCGGAAGGCCGCTGCGTGCCGGAGTGCGCGCAGCAGCGAGGAGACGCGGCCCGAGCGCTCCAGCGCGTCGACCAGCTCGGTGCGCAGCATCCGGTGCGGGAGACCGTCCACCTTCGTGGTGACGACGACGTCCGTGACCGCCGCGGCGAGGTAGCGGGCCTTCACCGCGTCGGGCACGGTGCTTTCGGAGGTGAGCAGGAAGCGGGTGCCCATGGCGATGCCGGCCGCGCCGTACGCCAGCGCCGCGACCAGGCCGCGCCCGTCGTGGAAGCCGCCGGCCGCGACGACCGGGATGTCCACGGCGTCCACCACCTGCGAGAGCAGCACCGTGGTGGCGACACTTCCGGTGTGCCCGCCGCCCTCGCCGCCCTGCACGATCACCGCGTCGGCGCCCCACGCCGCGACCTTCTCGGCGTGCCGTCTGGCCCCGACGGACGGCACCACGACGACACCCGCGTCCTTCAGCCGGGTGATCAGTTCGCGGGACGGGGCGAGGGCGAACGAGGCGACCCGTACCCCTTCCTCGATGATGATGTCCGCACGCTCGGCCGCGTCCCCGGCGTCCGCGCGCAGATTGACTCCGAAGGGAGCGTCCGTACGGGACTTCACCTCGCGTACCGCGCCGCGGAGCTGATCGACGGTCATCGTCGCCGAGGCGAGGATGCCGAGCGCGCCCGCGTCCGCCGTGGCCGAGACCAGCCGGGGACCGGCCACCCAGCCCATCCCGGTCTGCACCACCGGGTGCCGGACCCCGACCAGTTCGGTGAACGGGGTGGCGATCGTGACGTCGCTCATGCGGGGACCTCGCGGTCGCGCAGCCCCTCCGGGTCGATCTCCTCGCGGATCAGCCGCAGTTCCCCGGCGCTGGGCTCGCGGGTGTACGGCACCTCGTCGGGGACCGTCAGCGCGAAGCCGGTGGCCCGCGTGACCTGCCCGACCGTGACGCCGGGATGCAGCGAGCGCAGCCGCATCGTACGGTCGGGCGTGTCGAAGTCGAAGACGCCCAGGTCGGTGACGACGTCCGCGATGCGGTGGTAGCGGGTCGCGGTGGGACCGGCCGCGGCGGCCCGGTCGTAGCCGACCCCGCAGACCATGTCGACCCGTTCGACGAACACCCGCGTCGAGTGCCTGGGCACCCAGTAACTGGTCGGATTGTTCAGGGTGTTGACGGGCGCACCGCGCACGCCCAGCAACTGGCGCCTGGGCCGTTCCCAGTCCCCGATACAGCTGATGTTCTGGTTGCCGAACCGGTCGAGCTGACTGGCGCCCATCATCACGTGCCGACGCCCGCTCGCCACCAGGGCGAGGTGCTGACGGTACGGCAGCCAGCCCTCCACCACCCCGGGCGGGGCCCCCACCGCCGGCACGTCCGCCATGAGCAGTGCCTCGCCGTCGGTCAGCAGCAGGTCGGGCGAGAAGGTGAGCCGCGCCAGCCGGGCCCCGATCGCCGGGACGGTGCCCATGGGGGCGGCCAGCACCTCGCCCGCACCGCGCCAGACCTCGGCGCACGCCACCACGCAGTACTCGGCCCTCGTCGCCGTGGCCGCCGTCGCACCGCCGCCGCTCATGCTTCCTCCTCGTGGAAGGCCGCCACCGCGGCCTGGTACGCGGCCTCGTCGCCGGACAGGAAGCGCCGGGTGAACGCCTGCCAGGCCCCGGGGTCGCGGGCCGCCTGGACGTAGGCGCGCTGGAACCTCTCGTCGCGGTCGTGGTCCGGCACGCAGGAGGTGAAGTGGGCGCCGTTCGGGGCCTCCGTCACACCGTTCACGAAGGCCCGCTTGACCAGCAGCGACTGCGGCCCGGCGTCCTTGAGCAGCTCGGAGGTCCGCACGATCCGCTCGCACGAGACGTAGGCGGTGTCGGCGGCCTCGCAGAACAGATCGTCGAAGTACGGGTCGGGACCGAGGTACTGGCCGTTGCCGTGCGCGTCGGCGCGATTGAGGTGCACCAGCGCGGCGTCCAGGCGCAGCGCGGGCACGGCGACCAGTTCCTCGCCGTCCCCGTAGGGGGAACGGACCGTCCGCAGCCAGGGGTTGACGCGCAGTACGTCCGAGCCGAGCCCGGCCCGGACGGGCATGAACGGCAACCGGTGCGCGGCGGCGGTCAGCCCCCACATCAGCATGGCCTCGTCCAGCTCCACGAGTTCGAAGGCACCGCGCTGCCGCGCCGCTCCGAAGTGCGGCTCCAGGGGGACGGAGTCGAGGGTGACGAAGCCCGCGACCAGTTTGCGGATCTTCCCGGCGGCGGCCAGCAACCCGACGTCCGGGCCGCCGTACGACACGACGGTCAGGTCGGTGACGTCCGAGCGCAGCAGCGCCCGTACCAGCGCCATCGGCTTGCGTCGCGAACCCCAGCCGCCGATGCCGACCATCATCCCGCTGCTGAGGCGGCCGACGACATCCTCGGCGCTCATCGTCTTGTCCCTGCTCACGCCCGCTCCTTGTCCCCGCTCACGTCGGCTCCTTCTCGCTGCTCCCGGCCGCCCGCCGTGTGTCCGCTCGCTCCGTGCCGAAGGAGTCGCGGACCCGGTCGGCGACACCGCTGAGGTTCGCCTCGAAGGTGAAGCCCTGCTCGAAGCGGTAGCTGCGCCGGACGTCCACCGGGTCGATGCCGTTGATCGCGGCCTTGGCCAGCCGGATCAGCTGCCCGTCCTTGGCGGCGATCTCCCGGGCCAGGTCCAGCGCCGCCGCCCGCAGTCCCGCGCGCGGCACGACCCGCCACACCGAGCCGTGCCGGAGCAACTCCTCGGCGCTGACGGTGCGCGAGGTGTAGTACAGGGCCCGCATCAGGTGCTGGGGGACCAGCCGGGCCAGATGGGTGGCCGCGCCGAGCGCGCCACGGTCCAGCTCGGGCAGACCGAACGCCGCGTCGTCGGAGGCGACGATCGCATCGGCGTTGCCGGCCAGGCCGACACCGCCGCCCAGGCAGAACCCGTGCACGGCGGCCACCACCGGCACCTCGCAGTCGTACACCGCGGCGAAGGCCTCTCGGCAGCCGCGGTTGGCGCCGAGGAGGGCGTCGTGCCCGGCCGAGCGCTGGATCTCCTTGATGTCCACCCCCGCGTTGAACCCGCGACCGTCGGCGGTGAGCACCACGCAGCGCACCTCCGGATCGGCACCCGCCGCGCGCACCGCGGCGGCCAGGTCGTACCAGCCCCGCACGGGAAGGGCGTTGACCGGCGGGAAGTCGACGGTGACGACGGCGACGCCCTCTTCCGGGGCGGAGGTGGAGACACCCATGAGCGGATCAGCTACCTTTCCACCAAACGTTTGTTAGGCGGAAGATAGCAGCGGTTCGCCCGCTCCGGGAGGTGTCCCTTGGCCGTGACCATCGATCTGTCGGGTTCCGTCGCCGTCGTGACCGGTGGCACGCGCGGCGTCGGCGCGGGGATCTCCCGGGCGCTGCTGGAAGCCGGCGCCGAGGTCGTGACCTGCGCGCGCCGGCCCCCCGACCGGGCCGTCGAGGCGGCGGGCCGCGCGGCCCGCTTCCACCCCGTCGACCTGCGCGACCCGGGCGCGGTCGGCGCGTTCTTCGACCGGGTGCGCGACGACCACGGACGGCTGGACCTGCTGGTCAACAACGCCGGGGGCACCGGGTTCCGGCTGCTCGCCGACGGTGGCGCCGCCCGCCACGCCCGCGTCGTCGAACTCAATCTCATCGCGCCCGTGACCGCCTCCCTCGCCGCGTACGAGGTGATGCGCCGTCAGGCGGGGGGCGGATCGATCGTCATGATCGGCAGTGTCAGCGGGACCCGCCCGTCACCGGGCAGCGCCGCGTACGGAGCCGCCAAGGCGGGTCTGGACCACTTCGCCCGCTCCATGGCGGTGGAATGGGCGCCACGGGTCCGGGTCAACACGCTCGTCCCCGGCATGGTGCGCACCGAACTGTCCCACCTGCACTACGGGGACGAGGAGGGCATCGCCGCCGTCGGCCGTACCGTGCCGCTCGGCAGGCTCGCCGAGCCCGCCGACATCGGCGACGCCTGCGTCTTCCTCGCCTCCGACCTCGCCGCGTACATCAGCGGCACCAGCCTGCTCGTCCACGGTGGCGGAGAGCGGCCCGCCTTCCTCGACGCGGCCACCGTCAACAACTGACCTGCTCCGGCACGCCGTCGCGGCCTTGGGCCGCCGCCCACGGAGCCGGGACGGCAGCCCGGCCGCCCGGAACCCGGCCGCCCGGAACCCGGCCGCCCGGAACCCGAGTCCGACACAGCCAACGCCCACCGGGAGGGAACACACACCATGACAGGACTGTGCAGCGGACGCGTCGTCGTCGTGACCGGGGCGGGCCGCGGACTCGGCCGCGCGCACGCCCTCGCCTTCGCCGCCGAGGGGGCCAAGGTCGTCGTCAACGACCTCGGCGTCGGCCTCGACGGCACGGGCGGGGACACGGGACCCGCCCACCAGGTCGTCGACGTGATCGCCCGAGCGGGCGGAGAGGCGGTCGCCCATGCCGGCGACATCGCCACCGCCGACGGCGCGGCCTCGCTGATCGCCACCGCGCTGGAGACCTTCGGCCGCCTCGACACCCTCGTCAACAACGCCGGGTTCCTGCGCGACCGCATGCTCGTCAACCTGGAGGAGGACGACTGGGACGCGGTGATACGGGTCCACCTCAAGGGGCACTTCCTGCCGCTGAAGCACGCCGCGGCGCACTGGCGCGCCGAGGCGAAGGCGGGCCGCGGGGCCGTGGCCCGCGTGGTCAACACCGCCTCGGGGGCCGGGCTGCTGGGCAGCGTCGGCCAGGGCAACTACTCGGCCGCCAAGGCGGGCATCGTCGGCCTCACCCTCGTCGCCGCCGCCGAACTCGGCCGCTACGGCGTCCAGGTCAACGCCGTCGCCCCCGCCGCCCGCACCCGGATGACCGAGCGGACCTTCGCCGAGACCATGGCCGCCCCGGAGGGCACGGCGTTCGACGCGATGGCCCCGGAGAACGTCTGCCCGCTCGTCGTCTGGCTGGGCTCCGCCGCCTGCGCCGGGGTGACGGGACGCGTTTTCGGGGCCGAGGCCGGCCGGCTCACCGTCATGGAGGGCTGGCGACCGGGCCCCACGGCGGACAAGGGCGCCCGCTGGACCCCGGCCGAGGCGGGGGAGACTGCGCTGAAGCTCCTCGCGGAATCCGAGCCTGCGCAGCCGGTCTACGGGTCCCACTGAAGGCGGGACCCGCAGCTCCTTCCCCGGGCGGTCCTCCGGCCAGGTGTGGCACGCGAGGGGCCCCCGGCGGCCGCACCTGTCCCCGAGTCCGGGGCCCGTGGTCCTTGGCCCTGTGTCGGGCCGCAGCTGTCCCCCAGTTGGGGGCGCGTGCCCGTGGCCCGTTGCCCATAGCCCGTAGCCCCGGGCCAGGCCCCCCGCCCCCGAGGGCGCGGCCCGCAGCCCCAGGCCGCTCCCGGGGCCGTAGGGTCTGCCGCCCCTTCCACGTGCCGCCCCCCCCGGCAGGGCCCTGCCCAAGATCCGCTGTACGACCGGCCGCAAGCCCCCCGGGAGGCCGCACCCCCAGCCCCCCAGCCCATCACCCCAACCGGGAGCCGAGCGCTACCCGTGCTCAGTGGAGCCGGCTCAGCCTCGCGGGAGCCCCGACTCCCCCCTGGAGGAGCCCCAACTTCCCCCCGGACAAGGCGGCGCGCGATCGGGCCCGCTGCGGCATACTGACCCCGCCCGTTCAACAAACTGTTTAAGGAGGACAAGGTTGGCAGCCCGCTTCAGGCCGGTCATCGAGGTGGGGGCGCCCCATCTCGCCCAGGGGGAAGACCTCTGCCGCGCCTTCCAGGACGCCATCGCGCCCGCCACCGTCAACTACGACTTCGGACACATCCGCGACGCCGCCGCCGCGCTTCCCGACAGCGACATCGTGAAGATGGTCCGTGGCTGGGGGCTTCAGGAAGAGGCGCCGGTCCTGGTGATGGTGCTCTCCCTCAAAGAGGCGGTCCGTCAGGCGCTGCCGCCCGGAGCGGCGGAGGCCTCGTTCTGGGACACCATCGAGCGTGAGCTCGTGGACGCTTTCACCGGTCTCGCCGCGCAGGAGGGCGGTCCGGGACTCGCCTACTACGAGGAAGGCCCGGACCGCACGCGCTATTACCGCGATCTGTTCTTCGCTCTCCAGGACGAGGACACGGGCGGTGATCTGTACGCCGTGGCGTTCTGCGCCGACGTCACCGTCGGCATGGACAAGGCCCGCGTGGGCGCGCTGGGACTCACCGACACCGCGCCGTTCGCGGTGCGGCTCAACGCGATCGTCGTACGTCAGAGGCTCGCCGACGCCGCCTGACCCCCGGGGCTGCCGGGCTCAGCTCATCGTGACGTCCGAGTACCGGTCCTGCGCGGAACTGTCCCACCTGACGTCGACCTGGCAGCGGACCGGCTGGCCGGTCGCGGTCAGTTGGTTCGCCGCGATGGCTCCCGACGGGTCGGTGAGGGTGCTGTACAGGCCTCCCGCGGGAGCGGCCCCGCCCCGAGCGAATCCGAGAGTGCTCGGCGCCACGGTGGTCGGGTAGAACACCGCGTCACCCGTGATCCGGTAGGTGCCCCGCGTGGTGTCCTTGCGCTTCTTTCCCGGGATGATGGCAGCGAGCGAGAAGGTGTCCTCCCCGCCGTCGGAGACGTTGCCCTGTGCGTCGACCTCCCACAGCTCCCAGTAGCGGCCGACGGTGGCGTACACATGCGAACTCTTGGCTGTGACGTAGGCGTCGATGTTGGCGCTGGGCAGGGCGACCCACGCCGAGCCGTCCCACTGTTCCACGGTGAAGGTCCGGTTGATCTCCTGGATGATCAGGCCCTGTTGGGGCGGATTGACGCTCAGCTGCCGCCTGCGCTCGAAATAGCCGCACTCGCCCTCCAGGTCGTCCCCCGACAGGTGTGTGAGGGCGACCTGCGACGCCACCTGCGCGCCGGCACCGGTGTTCCCGGTGGCGGGAGCACGCTGGACAGGCGCGTGTGAGTGGTCTTCCGTTCTCGCGCCCCCGAGCGACACGGAGCCGGACTGCGGGCTGCTGCCCTCCGCCGCGGCGGGCAGAGGCCGGCGTAGAGCCGCTGTGGCGTTCGCCTCGGCCGCGCGCTCGAAGTGGTCGGAGGGGTCCGACACACGGAGCCCGGACCCGTTCTCCGTACCGGCGACCGGGCCCTGGCGCTGCTGGATCACATGGGTCAGTTCGTGGGCGAGGGTGTGCTTGTCACCGCCGCCGCGGCCGAGCACCACGTGGTCGCCCGAGGTGTAGGCGCGGGCGCCGATCTCCACCGCGGACCGGGCGGCCGAGGCGCCCTCGTGGATGCGCACGGACTCGAAGTTCGACCCCAGGCGCGCTTCCATCTCCGTGCGCACCGGTTCGGCCAGCGGCCGGCCGGGGGAGCGCAGCACCTCGTGCACGCTGGAGCGCTGCACCGGCGCGGCCTCGGCCGCCGTCTCGGTCTCGGTGTCCTGGTGGTCGCAGGAGGACTGGTGGACGTGCCGCTGCAGCTCGATCATCCGGGCGACCGCGGCGTTGCCGATGGCGCGTTGGAGGAACGGTGCCGTCGCCGGAGTCACCGGCGTGCCCGCCCGGACCTCCTGATCCGTCACGGACGGGCCGTGACCGGCCCTGGAGTCCGGGGCTTTGCGCGGCGACGCCCCGTCGTTCCGCGGATCGTGTGTCCTACCGTGCACAAGCCCCTCCTGCCGCCACGGCACCGCACCACCGCGAATGCCCGAAGCAAGCCGTATCAGCCTGCCGCGCGCCGGAGAAGGCCCGTAGGTGCAAACTCAAGGGCAGCCGCGGGTCCTGCGAGATGGCGAGTGTCCGTGCCGTCCGCATCCGGCACAGACCCCCGACCTCGCCCGCGGGACGGGCCGGTGCCGCCGGTGGCCGAGTCGGCGACCTCCGTCCGGGGGGCCGGTGCCTTCGACGGTCGCTGTCCACCAACGCTGCCCGGGGTACGAGCCGATGCCTCCCATGGCAGGGGCGCGCGCGGCGACGCAGCGCGGACCTGTGCGCTCGCGGTGTCGATGCCGTGCATCGGCAGACAAACCTGCCCTGCTCCGCTCACCAACGTGGTCGACGTGCCCGGTGGAGCAGGCCCGTGGGACCGCGTCCATGGCCACTGCCGTCATGCACCCTGTCCCGCCACGGCCGCCTCCTGGGCCCCGACCCGGCCGGCTCCCGCGCGTCACCCTGTTCCCGCACATGATCGGGGGGATGTTCGTCAGCTCAGCCCGCAAGCGCCCGGAGCCGGACCCGGACCCGGGCCCGGGCCCGGGAAAGCTCACCGCCCGCCGTGCGCCGGCGGGGAGCGGTGGTGCAGCCGGGCGGCCAGGATCGCGACGTCGTCCTCCGCGTGCCGGGCGTCGAGGCGGGCCAGCGTCGTGTCGAGGACGTCGTCGACGGCCGGAGCGGCGTCGAAGCCGACGTCCGCCAGCCGTTGCAGGGACTGGTCGATGTCCTCGCCACGGCGCTCGACGAGTCCGTCGGTGAAGAGCAGCACCGTCTGCGACGGGTCCAGCCGGTAGGTGGTCGATTCGTAGCCGCCCAGGCCCGTGCCCAGTGGCGGGCCGACCGGCACCCGCAACAGTGAGGCGCGGCCCGCACCGTCGATCACCGCGGGCGGCAGGTGACCGGCGCTGGCAAGGGTGACCTGGCCCCGGTTGGGGTCGACCTGTGCGACCAGGCAGGTCGCGGGCCTGCGCTCGGGCTCGTCGGAGGCGAGGTCGTCGAGCTGGCGCAGCACCCGGTGCGGTGGAAGGTCGGCGGAGGCTATGTAGCGCAGGGAGGAGCGGTAGGCGTTCATGTCGACGGCGGCCTCCAAGCCGTGTCCCATGACATCACCGACGACGAGCAGCGTACGGCCGAAGTGGAGCCGGACGGTCTCGCACCAGTCCCCGCCGATCAGGGCGTTCTGCCCGGCGGGCAGATAGCGGATGGCCACGTCCAGGTTGGGGTGCGGCCGGCCGGGCTCGGACAGCAGCGCGCGCTGCAGCTTGCCGACCATGCCGCTCACCGCGTCGTACTCCCGCGCGTGCCGCACATGAGAGGCGGCCAGCTCGGCGAGGAACGCCACGACCTGCGTCTCCGCCTCCGTGAACGGCGTCTCCTCGCGGGCGCTCACCAGCACGCCGTAGCAGTGGCCGGGCACGGCCAGCGGCACACAGAGCGCACGGCCGGCGTGCCCCACCACCGGACGCGGGGAACCGTCGCCTGTCTGGCCCGCCACCTGCTGCGACGCCGCCGCGGTCCACCAGGGGGCGGGGAGGAGCGCCGGGTCCCCGGCGACGTCCTCGTACTGCGAGAGGGTTCCGGCGACGAGGCGCAGCACGGCCGCCGAGCCTCCCACCTGCCCGGCGACCTCCCGGATCAGCTCGGCATACGTGGTGTCCTCGTCGAGTGTGCTGCCGATGCGCACCGCGGAGCGCAGCGCGCTCAGCTGGGGCGCCGCGTCGACGCCCAGCTCGGATGAGCCGCCGGGGTCGAGGGGATCCGCCGGCGTCGGTCGAAGGGACGACTCGTGACCTCCCGCCACGCTCACCACCCTAGACGCAGGGCACTCGGCATGGGTAACACCATCGTTCCAGAAGATCGCGCGCTCTTCCGGCCCGTGCGGGGCCGTGATCCTCACCGCGGGCGTCACCAGCTGACCGCGCGGTCTCACGGGCGTCACCAGCTGACCGTGCCGGTCTCGCGCCCCGCGGAACGGCTCACAGGCAGAGCCCCCGGACCGAGCGTCCAGGGGCCCTGTCCGTCCCGCACGGGCACGACCGCTCAGCCGCTCAGCCCAGCTCGGCTCCCCTGGCCGCGGCCTCCTTTTCCGTCCGGGCCTGCCCGGTGGCGAGCGTGCCGCCCGCGCTCTCGAGGTGGGCCCGCACGAACCACTGGAACTGCTCCAGATCGCGCAGCTGCTCGATCAGCAGATCCTCGGTGGCGGTGTCGAGGTCCCCCGCCTCCTTGATCGCGGCACGGACGCCCTCGATCACTCCCGTGTAGACGAGGTCGAGCGCGCCGAGATGGGCGATCGCGTCGGCCCGGCCGATGGAGTAGTCGTCCCAGGTGCGTTCGGCGACGAGCGCTCCCGGCGTGCCCGGCGCGACACCGCCGAGCGTGGCGATGCGCTCCGCCACGTCGTCGGCCATCTCCCGCACCCGGTCCACCTGCGGGTCGATCATCTCGTGAACGGCGATGAAATGCGGTCCGACGACATTCCAGTGCACGTGCTTCAGCGTCAGGTGAAGATCGTTCAGCGCGTGCAGACGCAGCCGGAGGGAACCGATCAGCCGGCCGGCCGCCTCGCGCTCGATGCCGGGGACCGTGTACTTCGGGGTCAGATCCTGCGTCATGCCTCACCTCGGTTTTCGTCGGGGTACGTCACTGCATCAGCACGGTTGCCCCGATTCGGCCTGGTCAGACCTGGATGTGCGGCGGTCGCGGCTCCGGTCGCGCCCGAGTCAGCCGGCGCCCAGCGCGTCGACGGCCTCCTGAACGCTGGCGTGCAGTGTGAAGAGCTGGTCGAGTCCGGCCACGCGGAAGAGCTGGACCATGGCCGGGCTGAGTGCCGCGACCGAGAAGGAGGAGCCTGCGGCCAGGGCCCGATGGTAGGCCGTGATGATCATGGTCATCCCGGTGGAGTCGCAGTACGCCAGTTCCGACAGATCGGCGATGACGCCCGGGCCGGGAGCGCGCAGCACGTCCTCCACGGCCTGACGGAGCCTGGGGCCCGTGTAGTGGTCCAGATCCCCGGCCAGGCGGAGTACCACCAGCCCTGACCGGGAGGGATGCGCGCTGATGGCGAGAGCGCCCTCTGTCTCGTTCACCGTGTCTCCTGTGCGGTGAGTCGATCGGACGGGGCAGCGGATCGCGCCCGGCCCCCGTCGCGTGCGACGAGCATGCCTCCTCCGTCCCGGTGCTCACGTGATTATGTGCTACCTGCACAGGTTTCCCGGCCGGCCTGGATTATCCTACGGAATCGCGACTGCCCGCCTGGACATACATGGTTTTTCGCTGACGGGTCATGTGTTCGCAGGGCTTGAGGGATCTCTGCCACAACGCGGCGGTCGTCGCCCGTGCGGGGGCAGGCGGGGACCGGTCGGCGTCGGGCGGCGGTTCCGGGGGCAGACAGGCAGGGGCACGCGGTCGGGGAACGGGCGCGGGCCGGCGGCGCTGAGGGCCGCGGAGTGGGTTCGGCATGAGGGGAAGGTTGTCGCGTGGCGAGTTCGGACGACGCTGAACACGGGCCGCCGACGGCGGCCGACGGCGATGTGTTCGCCGCCGACCGCGAGGTCGGCAGCCACCTCGCCGAGGTGGACTGGACGGCCACGCCCCTGGGTCCGCCGCGACAGTGGCCGCAGAGCCTGCAGACGGCCGTCAGCATCCTGCTGTCCTCCCGGTTCCCCATGTGGATGGCCTGGGGGGAGCAGCTGACCTTCTTCTGCAATGCCGCCTACCGGCGCGACACGCTGGGCCGCAAGTACCCGTGGGCGCTGGGCCGGCCCGCCAACGAGGTGTGGGCGGAGATCTGGGACGACATCGGCCCGCGCATCGAGACCGTGCTCAGCACCGGCGAAGCCACCTGGGACGAGGGGCTGTTGCTGTTCCTGGAGCGTTCCGGCTACAGCGAGGAGACGTACCACACGTTCTCCTACAGCCCGTTGCGCGACGACGCCGGTGACGTGGTGGGCATGCTCTGCGTGGTCAGCGAGGACACCGACCGGGTGATCGGCGAGCGGCGCATGGCCACGCTGCGGGACCTGGGCTCGGACCCGAGCGTGATCCGTACCGAGCAGGAGGTGCTGGCCTTCGCCGACCGGCAGCTGACCACCAACCGGCAGGACCTGCCCTTCACGCTGACCTACCTGTTCGACGGCGACACCGCCCGGCTGGCCGGAGCCACCGGCATCGCCCCGGGTCACCCGGCCGCGCCGGCCGTCATGACGGTTGACGACCCCGACGGTGTGTGGCCTGTCGCGGCCCTGGCCAGAGGCGAGGCGGTCCCCGTGCCCCTCACCGGCGACGCCTTCGCCGAACTGCCGGCCGGCGGCTGGCCCGAGCCACCGGTCCAGGCACTGGCGGTCCCGCTCCTGCAGCAGGGCAGCGCGCCGTACGGCTTCCTCGTCGCGGCCCTCAACCGCTACCGCGTCCTCGACCAGGGCTACCGGGGTTTCATCGAGCTGACCGCGGGACACATCGCGTCCGGCATCGGCAGCGCCCGCAGCTATCAGGCGCAGCAGCGGCGGGCGGAGGAACTGGCCGAGCTGGACCGGGCCAAGACCACTTTCTTCTCCAACATCAGCCACGAGTTCCGGACCCCACTGACCCTGATCATGGGTCCCGTCGAGGAACTGCGCGCCCGGTTCCCCGGCGCGGAGGACCCCGTACGGCGGGAACTCGACGTGGTCCACCGCAACGGGCTGCGGCTGGGCAAGCTGGTCAACACGCTCCTGGACTTCTCCCGTATCGAGGCCGGTCGGATGCAGGCCCGCTACGAGCCGGTCGACCTGGCCGTGGTGACCGCCGAGCTGGCCAGCGTCTTCCGCTCGGCCGTGGAGAAGGCCGGGCTCGCCTTCGACGTGGACTGCCCGGACATGGACGAGCCGGTGTACGTCGACCGCGGCCTGTGGGAGAAGGTGGTCCTCAACCTGCTCAGCAACGCGCTGAAGTTCACCTTCGACGGTGCCGTCCGGGTGAGCGTGCGGGGCGAGGACACGCAGGCCGTGGTGACCGTGGCCGACAGCGGCATCGGGGTGCCGGAGGCGGAGATGCCCCGGCTGTTCGAACGGTTCCACCGCATCGAGAACGCCCGCTCCCGCTCGAACGAGGGCAGTGGCATCGGGCTGGCCCTGGTGCGGGAGCTGGTCGGCCTGCACGGCGGCACGATCACGGCCGAGAGCACCGAGGGAGCGGGCACGACCTTCACCATCCGGCTGCCGTTCGGTACCGCCCATCTGCCCGCCGAGTCCGTGGTGTCCGAAGCGGGCGCCGGCGCGGCCACCGGCACCGCCGACCCCTATGTCCAGGAGGCCATGCGCTGGCTGCCCGGGAGCGACACCGGCGTGGCGGCCGACGACACGGTCGCGCGGGCAGAGGTGAACGGCGCGATGCCGAGCGCCGGGCCCGCCGTCAGCGCCCGCGTGCTGGTGGCGGACGACAACGCCGACATGCGCGAGTACCTCACGCGGATTCTGGCCGGGGCGGGTTACGAGGTCAACGCCGTCACCGATGGCGTCGAGGCCCTCCGCTCCGTCCGCCGCGACAGCCCCGACCTCGTCGTCAGCGACGTGATGATGCCACGGCTGAACGGACTGGAACTGGTGGCGAGGCTGCGCGGAGACGCCCGTACGGCCTCGGTGCCCGTGCTGCTGCTGTCGGCCCGGGCCGGTCAGGAGGCGTCGATCGAGGGGCTGCACGCCGGCGCCGACGACTATCTCGTCAAGCCGTTCGCCGCCGCCGAACTCCTGGCCCGGGTGCGCGCGAACGTCGAACTGGCGCGGCTGCGCAGCCACCACGTCCGCTGGCGGGCGGCGCTCATCGACTCCCTCCAGGAGGCGTTCTTCGTCTGCGACGAGTCCGGGGCCGTCGTGGAGATCAACACCGCGTTCTCCGACATCCTCGGCTACGGCCCCGAGCACCTGCCGTACGCCCCGGTCCATCCGTGGTGGCCGGACGCCGCCGCCGAGCCCGAGGCGCACCGGCAGGTCGGCCACGCCTTCGCCGACCTGCTGGAACGCGACCAGGGTTCCTACACGATCCCCGTCATCCACCGCGACGGCCACCGGCTGTGGGTGGCCATCACCTTCAACAAGGCCCAGGACCCGGACACCGGACGCCAGGTCACCGTCGGTACCTTCCGTGACGTGACCGCCGAGCACTACGCCGTCCAGCGCGAGACGGCACTGGCCGCGCTGACCACCTCCCTGTCCCGGGCGGTCAGCCTGCCCGAGGCGCTGTCCGGCGCCCTGGAACAACTGAAGACCCTGTGGCGCGCGCGGAGCGTGGTGGCCGCCGTCTTCGAGCGCACCGAGGTGCCCACCTTCACCTCCACGGAACCGGACCTGCGCTGGGAGGGGCTGCCCGCGGGACGCCGGGAGGCGCTCGCCGGACTCCGCCACCATTCACCGCTCACCCCGGTGGCCGGGGACACCGGGGCCGGAGTCCTGCTGGAACACCCCGACGGCCCGCTGGCCCTGTGGATCGACCTCGGGGTTCACCGGCCCTTCACCTCCGAGGACCAGCTGCTGCTGTCGCTGCTGGCCGGGCACCTCGCCCAGGGCCTGGTCCGGGCGCACCAGATCGACCAGCAGCGGGAGACCGCGATCGCGCTGCAACGGGCCATCCTCGGCCCGGCCAGCCTCCCCGAGGGCTTCGCCGTCCGGTACGAGCCCGCCAGCCGCCCGCTGGAGGTGGGGGGCGACTGGTACGACACCGTCGCCCTGGCGGACGGGCGGATCGGCATCGTCGTCGGCGACTGCGTCGGACGCGGACTGGAAGCGGCGAGCGTGATGGGGCAGCTGCGCAGCGCCTGCCGGGCGCTGATGCTGATGGATCCCAGCCCCGGCCGGACGCTGACGGCCCTGGACCGGTTCGCCGCGAGCGTCCCGGGCGCCATGTGCACCACCGTCTTCTGCGGTGTCCTCGATCCCGCCACGGGGCAGCTGACCTACTCCAGCGCCGGACACCCGCCGGGCATCGTCGCCCACCCCGACGGCACCACACGGCTGCTGGACGAGGGACGTTCCCTGCCACTGGCCGTACGACCGGGCCGGGAGCGTCCGGAGGCCGCGTGCGCCCTGCCCGCGCGGGCCACGCTGCTGCTGTACACCGACGGGCTCGTCGAACGCCGCCGACGCCCGCTCAGCGTCGGGATCGACCAGGCGAGCGAAGCCGTGCTGGAGGGCCGCGACATGCCGGTCGACACTCTCGCCACCGAGGTGATGTCGCGGCTCGCACCGGCCGGCGGCTACGACGACGACGTGGCGCTGCTGCTGTACCGGCACCCGGCGCCCCTGGACATGTCCTTCCCGGCCGAGTCGTCCCAACTCGCCCCGGTGCGCAAGGCCTTGCGCAGCTGGCTCGCCCAGTGCGACCTGCCCCCGAACACCGTGCAGAACATTCTCGTCGCCGCCGGGGAGGCGTGTGCCAACGCCATCGAGCACGGCCACCGGCACGCCCCGGGGGAGGCCGTACGGCTGCGGGCCGAAGCTCTGGTCGACAGCCTGCGCCTGACGGTCGCCGACAGCGGCCGGTGGAAGACTCCGCAACCCGAGCTGAACGCCCACCGCGGCCGGGGCGTGGGCCTCATGCGGGCCATGATGCAGCAGGTCACCATCACGCCCGGCCCGTCCGGCACCACCGTCGACATGCAGATGAGGATCGCCTGATGACCACCCCCCTCACGCTCACCACCGGACGGCGGCCGGACGGTACTCCGCATCTCGCGGTCAGAGGCGAGATCGACATGAGCAATGCCGGATCCCTGGCCGACGCCCTCGATGCCGGCTCAGGGCCCCTCGTCCTGGACCTGACCGAGGTGGAGTACCTCGACAGCGCCGGGCTCAGCGTGCTCTTCACCCACGCCGACAGACTGGAGCTCGTCGTCCCGCCGCTGCTGGAGTCCGTCCTCACCGTCTCGGGGCTCGCCGCTCTGGTCACCGTTCACGGTCTCAGCCCCGACGACGCGTCCCAGCCGTGACCGGTGCCCCCGCGAACCCCGCGGGCGCTGCCCGCCACCGTCCCCGACGCCGCCGCCGCCGACGGCGTCACCGCCCGCGCCCAGACCACCGCAGTGCCCGCGCCTTCCGGCCAGGAGTGATGACCAGCGTGTCCGACACCCTCCACATGACCGTCCAGCACACCGGCGAAGGCCTCGCCGTCGTCGCCGTCGCCGGTGACGTGGACCTGCATACCGCGTCCGCCCTGCGCGCGCACGCCCTCGCCGTCGTCGACCAGGGCCTCCCGCATCTCGTCCTGGACCTGACCCACGTCGACTTCGTCGACTCCACCGGCCTCAGCACCCTCATCCACCTCCTGCACGCCACCCAGCAGGCAGGCGGCTCGCTCCGCCTCGCCGAAGTCCCCGACCGTCTCCTGCGCATGATCACCATGACCGGCATCTCCCAGCTGCTCCCGGTCCACCCCACGGTCGCCGACGCACTGGCCGCCCGGACCGCCGCCGGTACATCCGGTGATGCCGACGCGGACGCCGGCACACGCGACTGACCGGTCGTGCGGAGGGCGGGGAACCGGGCAGCCGTCTCGTCACCGGTGCCTAGCGGCCTCGACGGTCAGCAGTTTCTCGGCACCGCCTTCGAGGAACGCGATCTGCCCGACGCCACGGGCCGAACCTGCCGACCGGCAGATTCGGCCCGAAGAGCGCTGGATCGGGATCGCGCCCAGCCCCTGGATCAGTCTCGCGACCCAGGCCGACCGTCGCCGTGAACGGTGTTCAGGCAGACCCGGGCTGAGCATCCTTCAGCGTTCGGCACCCTGTGCTTCCTGCGGCCTGGCAGCGATCACCTGGGTGTTCTGCGGCCCGTCGGCCGACTCCGGGGTGCTCTGCGGCCTGTCGGCGAGCTTGAGCCAGACCACCCCCACGATGATCAGGCCCAACCACAGCGCCTGGACCGTGCTGAGCTTCTCGTCGAAGAAGACGGGACCGAGCACTGCCGCACCGGCTGCCCCGATCCCTGCCCAGACGGCGTACCCGATGCCGACATCGATGGTCTTCAGCGCGACGCTCAGTGCCCAGAGCGTCAGAAGGAAGAACACGACGGCGACCAGCGACCACGTCAGGCGAGTGAAGCCGTGGCTTCCGCCGACGGAGAGCGCGTAGCCGATCTCGAAACCTCCGGCGAGGAGGAGAGTGAGCCAGGAGTTGGCCGAGGAGGGACTGTTGTTGGACATCGACGCGGATCCTTTCGTGAAGCGGTCGGATGACGGGGATGGTCAGGCGGCGCCACTGAGCTGGAGGCCGACGACCCCGGCGATGATGACGGCGATGCCGAGCGCCTTGCGCCAGTTCAGGCGCTGGCCGAAGAGCAGGGCTCCGAGAAGGGTGATCCCGATACCGGCGACGGACGTCCAGATGGCGTAGCCGACGCCGACGTCGAAGGTCAGCAGGGCCTTGCTGAGGAAGAAGGTTCCGATGGCACCGCTGACCAGGGTCGCGATGGTCCACGGGCGGTTCTTGAAGCCTTCGGCCTTGCCGGCCGCGATGGCGACGGCGATCTCGAAGACGTCCGCGATGGCGAGGTAGACCCACTGCATGGGTGGTCCTTTCGTTCGGTGGAGACCGGCGTCGCGAGGCCGCGCCGGCGGGTTCGCCGTACCGGGGGAGTGGCGGGCAGGCGAAGCGGTGGTCCGCCAGGAGGCCGGGCGGAGTGGACAACGGCCGGCTCAGGGTCGGCCGGCGTGGACTCGGTCGCCGTCGCGACCGCGAGCCGGTTCGCGAGCCGTTTCGCGGGCGGACGACGGCCGGGCGAGGGGCGCGGTGAAGGCGGCCTCGCTGCCGTCAGAGAGCGGTTGCGGGCGCCGCTGTCTTCACCGCAGTGCGCTGAGGGCTTCTCTCAGCACCCGTCGGTACCGCAGGCGGCACCACGGGCGACCGCCTGTTCGGCCTGCACGTCGAGTACGGCCTTGCGGATCCGGGACACGGAGGGCACGCCTTCCAGGCGGTGGCGTTCGTCGACGATGATCGTTGGGACGACGGAGATGCGGTACGCCTCGGCGGTCCGCAGCGCCGCCCGGTGGGTCTCGGTGTAGGTCCCGGCTGTCAGCGCCTCGGTGAAACCGGTTTCGTCCAGGCCCAGTTCGGATGCGATGTCGGTGAGGACGTCCAGTCGGCCGATGTCCCGGTTCTCCCGGAAGAAGGCCCGCAGCACGCGCGGGGTGTATTCCGCGCCCTTGCCGTGTTCGGCCGCGTACTGGTAGCCCTCGAACGCCAGCCGGGTGTACGGCTGCGGTGACACGGTGGGCAGGGTGATGTCGACGTTCATGCGGCGGGCCATCGGGTAGACCGAACTGGCCCAGATGGCGGGCAGGTACTCGTCCTCCGGCCGCAGCGTGGGGGCCGGGTGGGGCCGCAGTTCGAACGGCATCCACTCGATCTCGACGTCGAGGTCGTGGGTGGCCTCGTGCAGCGGGCCCTCGGCGAGCATGCAGAACGGACAGACGTAGTCCGACCAGACTTTGAGTTTGACCTTGGTTGCTGCCATCTCGTTCACATCCGCCTCCGGTTGATGGCGAGGTAGTCTTCGAACGGCTTCGTCCCTTCCGGGATCTGCAGCGCGGAGACCCTGATCGGCCACATGGCCGGGTCCTCGGCGAAGATCGAGTAGGACCCGGAGTAGTCGAAGCCGTACTGCGCGGCCGTCTTGCGGTCGACCACGTGGACGATGTGGCCGACGTTGAAGTACAGCGACGCCATGTAGCACAGCGCGCAGGGCTCACCGGAGGCGATCAGCGTGGCCCCGGCGGTGGCGTGCAGCCCGTACCTGGCGGCGGCTTCGCGCAGCGCGACCACCTCGGCATGGGCGGTGGGGTCGTTGTCCTCGCGTACGCGGTTGAAGCCGGTGCCGAGGACGCGGCCGTCGTTGACCACCACTCCGGAGAACGGGATACCGCCCTCGGCGACGTGTTCGCTGCTGAGCCGTACCGCCTCCCGGGCGTACTCGGTCAGTTCGCGCTCTGGGATTTCGTAGTGGGACACCTTTACTCCCCGGCTCGGACCGTGGTTCGGGCGGGCGGGCTGGCACCGCCGGTGATCGAAGGATGGACCCTCGATCCTTGCTTGTACGTGCATGTTGTTGGATCCCATGCGTTCCGGCGGAAAGGTCGAGCCGGCGGATAAAGCTTGCATGAACATGTATCTTGTTGTCAACGCGCCGCCTGAGAGGAAGCTGCCTCATGACCACGATCTCCTTTGCGTCGGCCGCCTCGTCCGACCAGGCCATGTGGGGCAGAGTCCTCACCCTGCACGCGCACGTGGAGCGCCAGCTCACCCAGGCCCTTCAGCGCAGACACGGAATAGGGCTCTCCGAATTCCGCGCCCTGGAGTGTCTCGTCCAGGCCGAGGACGGCGAGCTGCGCATGCAGGAACTCGCCGAGAAGGTCGGGCTCGGGCAGAGCTCGGTGACCCGGCTGGTCGGCAGGCTCTTCACGGCCGGCTATGCCTTCAGGGATCTGTGTCCCGACGACAAGCGCGGTGTCTACGCCGTCATCACCGACGAGGGAAAGAAGCGCTACGCGGACGCGCGCGGTACCTACTCCGACGTCCTCAGTGCCGCGCTGAACACCGCCGGCGCCACCCCGGAGCTGGCCGGGACGGTCCAGGCGCTGCGCAGCGCCCTCTGAACGGCACTGCCGTCCCCCTCGGGCTCCGCCCGGGAAACCGTTTGCCGAAAGCCGTCCCCCGGGGGCGGCTTTCGACGTTTCCGTACCCGGGCGAGCATGTCCCGGTAAACGTGCGACGCCACGCGGCACACCCTTCTTTAAGCGCTGCGACACCTTCGTGGAAGCCGTTGCATCTGCCCGAAACGCATCGTTCACCAAGCAAACGAGGGCGCCTCGAACCGACCTGGTTCCAGTGATGTGCATCACTGAGCGGCACGGCAGTTACATGCTTGACTCTGCATGCACCACCGGTACGGTTGGTCGCGAATTGCTCACGGGGGGTGAAGCGTCGGGCCGGCTGGCCAGCCGGTCGCCGGGCTTCGCGAGTCGGTCGGCGCCACTTGGGCGCACACACCCCCCTTGGGCATGTCCGTTGACATGTACAGGTGAATGAAAAGGGGGGACTGTGCCTTTACCACGCCTTCTCGACACGCTGACCGCGTACGCCCGGCGCCGGCCCGACCAGGTGGCCCTGATCCGGGGCGAGCAGCAGGTGACGTACCGCGAACTGGTCGACCTCGCCGAGGACTTGTCCGGCGCCCTGGACGGTCTCGGGCTCGACCGGCGACAGCCGCTCTGCGTGCCCGCACACAAGACACCCGCGACGATCGCCCTGCTCATCGGCGCCTTCCGGGCCGGGTACGCGGTCCTGGCGCCCTCACCCGAACTGGGTTCGGCCGCCCGTGCGGCGCTCGCCGTCCAGGCCCGGTGCTCCCACGTGCTGACCGTCGACGACCAAGGGCTGCTCGACACCGCCCCGGTCGTACCGGACGAGGAGGCCGCACGGGACTTCGACACCGTGGACCCCGACACCGCGTCCCTGCTGCTCACCACCTCCGGCTCCACCGGTACGCCGAAGATCGTGCCCATCCCGGGTGCCGCCTTCGAGCGGTTCGCCGACTGGGCGGCCGACCGGTTCCGCCTCACCGGGCAGGACACCCTGCTCAGCTACGCGCCCCTGAACTTCGACCTCTCCCTGCTCGACGTGTGGGCCGCGCTGCGGCTGGGTGCCCGGGCCGTCCTCGTCGAGCAGGAGTTCAGCGCGGACGCACGTCACCTGCAGGAGCTGGTGACCCGGCACGAGGTCACCTTCGTCCAGGGCGTGCCCATGCTGCACCGGCTGCTCACCCAGGACGGTGCCGTCCACCCGGCGGTCCGCACGGTGATCTTCACCGGGGACGCGATGCCGCAGGCGCTGCTGCGGCAGCTGGGCACGGCCTTCCCCGGCGCCGGCTTCCACAACGTCTTCGGATGCACCGAGACCAACGACAGCTTCATCCACGACGCCGACCCCGCGCAGGCCGGGGAGCAGACCCCCATCGGCCGGCCACTGCCCGGCGTGCGGGCCCTGCTGGTCGACGACGAGGGACGGGTCCTCGACGGTCCCGGGACCGGTGAACTTCTCGTGACCACACCGTTCCAGACCTTCGGTTACCTGCAACGCTCCCGCAACGAAGGGGTGTTCGTACCCGCCCCCGACGGCGGCGGCGAGGTCTTCTACCGCACCGGCGACCTCGTCACCCGGGACGCCGACGGCCTGCACTGGCTGCGCGGGCGTACCGACTTCCAGGTCAAGGTCCGCGGGGTGCGGACCAATGTGCAGGAGGTCGAGAACGTCCTGGCGGCCCACCCCGAGGTCGCCGAGGCCGCCGTCGTGGCGATCCCCGACCCCGAGGCCGGCTACCGGCTGCACGCCCAGGTGACCCGCCGGGCCGGCACCTCGCTCACCTCGCTGCGGCTGCGCTCGCACAGCGCCGAGCGCCTGCCCCGCCACGCCATCCCGTCCTCCGTGCACGTGGGCGACGCCCCGCTGCCGCGCACGTCCACGGGAAAACCCGACCGCAACCTCATCAAGGCAACACGACAGAAGGGAAATCCCGCATGAGCTCCCTGGCGGACCAGATTCGCGGCTACGTCGTCGCCGAGTTCCTCGACGGAGAGGACACGGCGGACCTGACCGCCGAATTCGACCTCATCGACAACGGCGTCGTCGACAGCCTGGGCGTGGTCCGGATCGTCTCGCACCTCTCGCGGGCCTACTCGATCCCGATCGACGACATCCCCCTGAAGCCGGACAACTTCCGCAGCATCGGCGCCATTTCGGCGTTCGTCGAGGACGCGACCAAGACCACCGTCTGAGTCGTCGTCCGGCTCCTCGCAGTACACCGCAGACAACTCCCGGAGCGCTTCCAAAAGAACGTCCGGTAGACCCATCACACACCCAGGAGACTGCCATGATCGTCCGCAGCACCAGCGACCTCGCCCCCGTCGAGTGGGGCAACGGCACCAGCCACCGCCTGCTCACCGAGGCCGACGGCATGGGCTTCACCGTGTGCGAGACGCTGGTCCGCAAGGGCACCACGAGCGCCCTGCAGTACCGCCGTCACCTCGAGGCCTGCTACTGCACGGGCGGCTCCGGCGAGGTCGTCACCGCGTCCGGTGACCGCTACAAGATCACCGAGGGCACCATCTACGCCCTCGACCAGAACGACGCCCACTACCTCATAGCCTCCGACTACGAGGACCTGAGATTGATCTCCGTGTTCAGTCCAGCTCTGCGCGGCGACGAGAAGCACACGCTGTCTCCCGACGGCTTCTCCCAGTACTGAGTTCCGCGATCCGGGGCCCCGCCCGCACCGGGGCGGGGCCCCGGCCCCGACCAGCGACGTACCGGAAGGCAGCACAGCTATGACACCCGCACCGTCCGCACCGCGGACCGCCGGCACCGAGTCGGACCCGTACGCCCTCGTCGCGCCCTGGGCGGACGAGCTCAACCACGACGTCGAGGAGTGGGACGCCCGCGAGGAGTTCCCCTGGGAGAAGTGGAAGACGATCCGGCGCTCGGGACTGCTCACCGTACCGTTCGAGGCGCGGTACGGCGGCCGTGGCGGCACCCTCACCGACACGATGCGCGCCCTGGAAGGCCTCGGGCGCGTCTGCCGCGACGCCGGCCTGGGCTTCTCCGCCTCCACGCAGATCGTCAGCGTCGGCGTCCCGCTCCAGGCGTTCGGCTCCGAGGAGCTCAAGTCCCGGTTCCTGCCGGGGATCGTCACGGGCGAACTGGTCACCGCGCACGCCATCACCGAACCGGGCAACGGATCCGACGCCCTGAACATCTCCACCACCGCCACCCGGGACGGCGACGACTACGTCATCGACGGCGGCAAGATGTTCATCACCAACGCCCCCATCGCCGATCTCTTCCTGCTGTACGTGCGCACCGGCAAGCCCGGCCCGTTCGGCCTGAGCGTCTTCCTGGTCGAGCGGGACACCCCCGGCCTCCGGGTCGGCGAGCCGCTCGGCAAGATGGGCCTGCGCACCTCCCCGCTGAGCGAGGTGACCTTCGAGGGGCTGCGGGTGCCCGCCGCCCGGCGCATCGGCCAGGAGGGCGCCGGCTTCCTGATCCTCGACCATGTGATGAAGCGGGAGATCCTCTTCTCCTTCTCGCTCACGCTCGGTGAGATGGAACACCGGCTGGAGCGAGTGCTCAAGTACGCCAAGTCCCGCCGCCAGTTCGGTGAACCGATCGGCGCCTTCCAGGGCGTCGGGCACAAGATCGCCGACATGAAGATCGCGGTGGAGACCGCCCGCAAGTGGCTCACCGACACCGGCGCCAAGGTGGAGGCCGGTCAGGACGCCGCGATCGACGTCGCCGCGACCAAGACCGTGGTCAGTGAGGCCAACAAGCGCACCGCGCTCGACGCCGTCCAGATCTTCGGCGGCCAGGGCTATCTCACCGCCACCGGCATCGAGCGGGACGTCCGCAACGCGGTCGGCGGAACCATCTACTCCGGCACCAGCGAGATCCAGCGCAACCGCATCGCCTCCCTCCTGGGCCTGTGAACCGGGAGCTGACGAAAGGGTCACCATGAACGCCCTCACGCCGGACGACCTCCGACGGCTCACCGCGCCCACCGACTTCCTCGACCACGACAGCGACGCCGTACAGTCCTTCGTCGACGAGGCGGTCACCGACCGCGGAGCGGACAAGCGCCGCCTGGCCGTCGAGCTGTACTACGCCGTCCGTGACGACGTCTTCTACGAGGTGTACGGGGCCGACCTGTCCCCCCAGGGACTGCGGGCCAGCCACACCGCGTCCACCCGCAAGGGCTTCTGCCTGCACAAGTCGGCGCTGTACGCGGCGGCCTGCCGGGCCGTGGGCATTCCCGCCCGCGTCCACTACGGAGATGTGCGCAACCACCTCGCCTCCGACCGGCTGCGCTCCCACATCGGCGGCGACGTCTTCTTCCACGGGCTCAACTCCGTCCACCTGGACGGCAGATGGGTCAAGGCCACCCCGGTGTTCAACAAGATCCTGTGCCGGCTGTACGGCATGAAGCCACTGGAGTTCGACGGCACCGCCGACAGCCTGCACCACCCCTTCGACGACCAGGGCCGCCAGAGCATGGAGTTCCTCGTCGACCACGGCGGATTCGACGACGTCCCCTACGAGTTCGTGATGACGAACATGCGCCGCAAGCACCCCGGCTTCCTGAACGACACCGGTACCGGCACGGTCCGCGGCGGCTCGCTGGCCGCCGAGGCGTCCGCCTGACACCGCCCGACGACGAGGAGACACCGAGATGAGCACCATCCGAGCGGAGAAGGACGGCTGGGAGGCGCGGGCGCGCATCGGCGTGGTCGTACCGCACGCGGACGTCGGCCCGGAGTCGGAGTTCCAGGCGATCGCGCCGGAGGACGTGTTCGTGCACGGCTCGCGCGTCCACTTCGGCGCGATGCGCGCCGGCGGCGAGATGGACCCGAAGATCCCGCACGACCCGGTACGGGCCTTCGTGGAGCCGCCGCACATCGACAACGCGGTCGAACTGCTGGCCGCTTCCCCGCTCGACGTCATCGCGCTGGGCTTCACCAGCTCCGCCTACGTCCTCGGAGCCGGCGGAGAGAAGGAACTGTTCGACCGGCTCGCCCAGTACACGCGAGGCATGCCGCTCACCGGCACCACCGCGGCGGCCGTGGCCGGGTTCACCGCCCTAGGCGCCCGGCGCATCGCCCTGGTCAACCCGCCGTGGTTCGACGACCGGCTCTCCGGGCTCGGCGCCGACTACTTCACCGAGCAGGGCTTCGAGGTCGTCCACCACGGTCCGTGCGGGCTGCCCAGCAACCAGAAGCTGATCACCCCCGAGGCGCTGTCCGAGTGGATCCGTTCCACCGTCGCCGGGCACCGGCCCGACGCGGTCCTGGTGGCCGGCAACGGCATCCGCGCGGTGGGCGTCATCAACGCCCTGGAGCAGGAGCTGGACTTCGCGGTGCTGACCGCCAACCAGGTCCTGTTCTGGCACGCCCTGCACCTGGCCGGAGCGGCCGGAGCGGCCCGCGGGATCACCGGGTACGGCCGGCTGTTCGGTACCGAACCGCCGGGCGGGGCGGCATGAGCCTGCTGGCGGCCGACGGGCACGTGGCCCTGTTCGTCACCGACGAGGGGGACGCCCGCCGGCTCCCCCTCGTGTGCTGGCGCGACGACGGCATCACCGTCCACGGCATGGTCCTGTACCGGGGTGCGCTGCACCGGGCCGAGCACGTCCCCGGCTTCCGCCGCTACGCCCACCCCCTGGAGGAGGACACCCCCGTGCGCCGCGCGGGCGGGACCACCCACTCCCGCAGGGACCCCGTCTGAGCCGGTTCGCACGTCCCCCACGCCGGAGCCCCCGGTCTCCCGACACCGGGGGCCCCGGCCTCACGCTCCCCTGAGCGGGCGGGAGTCGCCGTCACCGCCGTCCGCCGCGCTCAGGAACCGTCGACCGCGCCCGTCCATGCCGACCGGCCCCGCCCCGACGGCCGCAGTAGCGCGGCGCTCGCCCACAGGAGCGCGGCCACGGGCCGGCCGACCCATCGGGTGACCTCGCGTGGCAGGGCGGGATCCACTTCGATGACCACCTTGACGTACCGGGTGTCCACCGGCGTCACCCTGGTGGCAGAGGGCGTGGTGGTGTCCGGACGACGCTGCAGCGCGGCCCGGTACATGTCTTTGCGTTGGTTCACACCGTGTCCTGACGCTTGATGAGTTCCTCCGCGAGGTCCATGTACGCCGTGCCCTTCACCTCGACGGAGCTGCCGAACGACTGGGCGTACAGGTCGAGCCGCGGAATGTACGTGGACAGCACGTCGAAGCCCCGCTCGACGAGGGCCTCCCGGGCGTCGGCGTCGGGACCGGTACGCGTGGCGTCGGGCCTGTTCGTGCGGTTCAGCAGGACCGCGGCACGGGCCGGCTCGGCGCGCAGGGACTGCATGTCGTCCATCTCGCGGTCGATGGGCGCCATGCGGTCCAGCTCGATCGGGGCGGGAGTGACGGGCACGATCCACTCGCCGGCGTATCTCATGATGCCCCGGGTGATGTGGGCGTGGTCCTCCATCTGGGGGGCGTCGAACACCACGGCCTGCCGGCCGCCGAGGAAGTCGTTGACGCGCAGGTGTACGTCGCCCACCGGAAGGGCGCAGACGGGGAACGGGAAACCACCCGCGAGTTCGCTCCAGCGCAGCGCGGAGGACGCGGGGTCACTGTCCACGAGCAGCGGCGAGAAGCCCGACGCGTGCAGTGCGTGGGCCAGCCAGACGGCGCTGGTCGTCTTTCCCACTCCGGGCTTGAGGTTCACGAAGGCATAGCTCAGCGGCACGGGAGCCGACGCTAACGGAGGAGAGCGGACGTCCTGGGTCCGGCGCGAAGCCGTCCGGCCGGGTTCACCCCGGGGAGCCGGTGAATCACTCCGATGGGCCAGGACCTCTCACGCTTGATCGCCGCGGCCCCTCATTTCCGGACAGAAGAAGCTTGAGCGCCAGGTCGACTACGTGATGCTCGCGGACATCTTCCCGACCGGCTACCACGCCACCGAGATGGCGAACGTCAAGCCGGGCGACCAGACCGTGATCTACGGCAGTGGCCCGGTGGGCCTGATGGCGGCCTATTCCGCCGTCCTCAAAGGCGCCGGCCGCGTGTGGGTGGTCGATCACCACCCCGACAGGCTGCGGGTCGCCGAGGAGATCGGTGCCATCCCGGTCAACAGCGCCGAGGAGAACCCCGCTGAGGTGATCAAGGAGGCCACACTGGGTCTGGGTGCGGACAACGGTTGCGAGTGCGTGGGGTACCAGGCCCACGACCCCCAGGGCCACGAAGACGCCTCGCTGACCCTGAACGGCCTGATCGACTCCGTCCGCTTCACCGGTGACATCGGTGTGGTGGGGGTCTTCCTGCCGGAGGACCCCGGCGGCGCGGAAGCCCAGAACGAGCTGGAGGCCCAGGGCAAGGTGCCCATCGACTTCGGTCTGATGTGGTTCAAGGGGCAGAAGATGGGGACCGGCCAGGCCCCGGTGGACCTGATCGCCGGCGGGAAGGCCGAACCCAGCTTCATCGTGTCCCACGAGCTGAACCTGGACGAGGCGCCCACCGCCTACGAGCACTTCGACGCTCGTGACGAAGGCTGGACGAAGGTCGTTCTGCATCCCAACGGCGGCTGAGAGGAAACGGCCGCGGGAGCCCGGGAGGCCACGCACCGCATCCACCGTGCGCACCGGCCGGGCTCCTTCCGCCCGAAGGCATCGCATCGTGGCCGTGTCGAGGGCTGCGACCCGGCCTGCCGAAGGAGGCGACATGCCGGACCGGAACCACGCCCGCGCGCATGTGCCGGGGCCGCTCGTGTACCTGCGTTCGCGCATGTGGGTCATCCCGGTGTTCTGCCTGGCCGGGGGTGTGGGCCTGTGCCTGGGCACCCTGGCGATCGACCACGCCACCGGCTACCGCCTGCTTGGCCAGGGCCTCGTGGGCAGCTCCACGAACGCGCAGGGGATCCTCAGCGCGGTCGCCGCCACGATGACGACCCTGATCCCCCTCGTGCTCACCATCACGACCGTGGCCGTGCAGCTGGCGATGGGGCAGTTCTCGCCGCGGATCGTGGGCGCTCTGCTGCACGACCGCGTCAGCCAGTGGGCCATGGGACTGTTCACGGCCACCTTCGCCTTCGCCATCGTGGCCATGCGCAACGTCCAGGCAAGTCGTACCGGGGTGCCCGGCCTGACCCTCCTCACCGCGTACCTGCTCGTCCTCGCCAGCGTCGTCGGCCTCATCCTGTACGTCCACCACTCCAGCCGCTCGATGCGGGCGGCCGGGCTCATCGACCTGGTCGGCGACCACACCCACCGTGAGATCGACCGCCTCTACCCGGTCGAGCGGGAGGAGGAGCCCGCGCCGCCGCCGGACACCGCCGAGGCGCTGCCGAGGGCCGACACCGGCGTTCGGCACGAGGTGCTGAACGCCGGGGAGCCGGGGATCCTCGTCCGCTTCGATCTCGCCCGGCTGGTGCAGCTGGCCGCTCGCGCCGACTGCGTGCTGGAGACCGTCCCGGTGATGGGGGACTTCGTGCACAGCGACAGTCCGCTCTTCCGCGTGCGCGGCGACATCGGCCGCCTCGATCAGGCCGCCCTCCGCCGCGCGGTCGTCCTCGGTGACGAACGCACACACGAGGACGACTGCGCCTACGGCATCCGCAAACTGGTCGACATCACCGAGCGCAGCATCGCCCAGCCCTTCAACGACCGCACCACCGCCGTGCAGTCGATCGACCGGCTGCACGACTGCCTGCGCCAGCTCGTGTGCCGGCCCTTCCCCCCGGGGTGTCACCGCGACCAGGACGGCACGGTCCGCGTGATCACCCGACGTCTCACGTGGGACGGTTTCGTCCGCCTGGCGCTGGACGAGATCCGGCTCGCGGGCTGCTCCGCCCCGCAGGTGACCCGGCGCGTGCGCGCCCTGATCGACGACCTCAAGCGACTGGCACCGCCCGAACGCCAAGAGCCTTTGGACCGGCAGCTCCGACTGCTGGAAGCGGGAGTCCGACGGGCCTATGACGACGAGGAGGACATCACCGCGGCCCTCACCGCGGACTACCAGGGGATCGGCTCCGGGAGCGACGTCACGCGCTGACCGCGACGGTGACGGAACTGATCGAGGTCTTGGCGTGCCCGCACGCCACGCCGTGGAGAACCAGGTGCGCTCCGCGGCGGGGGTGCGGCCACTGGTTCGACCACCCGCAGCCTGAGCGAACCTCAGACGAGCGCGACATGGGGGGAGTTCGGCGCCCTCATCATGGCCGCGTCCAGCCGCAGCCGCGCGCCCCGCAGCCGCGATGAGCTCGGCTGGACGCCGACCCGTACCGACATGCTCACCGAGATCGGCGCACCCCGCCCGCGCGCACCGGCCGAGGACGCCGGCCCGCCACCGGCCGAAGACGCCGGCCCGCCACCGGACCAGGAGCCCGGTGGCCCGGCCGGGAAGCGGGGAGGGGCGGCGGCACAGGCGCATACGGTGGCCCGGCGGGGGCATACGACTCGCCGGAGCAGGTATCTGCTTCGTCCCAACTGTGGCCACCTGACGGGTGTGCGCTCGTGGGTGTCGCGGGCCGGATACGACGGCCCGCCTTTCGAGGAAGGTTGTCGCTGTGTTGCTGCCTGCGGAGAAGAACCTGCGCGCGGTGCTGGCCCGCTTCGCCGAAGCCCGCTTCCGCCATGACCTGCAGCCCACCCTCCGGACGGGCCGGGAACTGGAGGACGCCTCCTACACGTTGTGCGTCATGACCGGTACCCGGTCGGTGGACCAGGCCCTCGCCGCGGCCGACGTCCTCCTGGAACAGCTGCGGGCGGACCGTCATGCCGCCGCCAAGGCGACCCAGATCCTGGCCGCCTGACCTGAACAGACGTCAGCGGCTTCCCCTTTGGCGAGAGGACAATACGGCCCATGGCCACCGATGCGAGCTCCCGCAGGATCACGGGCAAGGTCCAGGGCAGGGACATCGTCCTGAACGGGCCTTTGTCGAAGGACGAGATCCGGCACAAGGTGTGGTGGTGGCAGATCCCCCACCCCGAGACCGCCCAGGAGCGCAAAGACCGTCTCCATGAGTACGACAGCTCTCAGAAGAACGTGATCTCCACTCTGGGCGGGTACTACGAGGTCTCCGACGACTCCCGGACGCCCGAGGCCGACGAGTTGGTCGAGCTGGTGTACACGGAGCTCAACCCGGACGACTGAGGGCGCCGCCCCGCGTCCAGCCGTCTGCGGTGGCGCACTCGTCACCGGCGGCGACCTGCTTCCTGGTGTCCCTGCCGCCCCTGCGCCCGAGGACCGCGCCACCGGGTGCACGTCGGCTTCCCCGCGGCGCGTGCGGCGCGGTCAGACCCGGCGCGGTACGCGCAACGGCGCGTAGACGAGCAGCGCCGCCAGGAAAGCCACGGGGTAGGCGAGGTCGGCGCCGTGCAGGGCCCGGGCGACCGGGCCGACGTACAGGCTGGTGCTCATGAACGGTACCGCCGCGGCGAAACCGGCGACGAACGCGGCGACGGCCGGCCACCACGGCTGCGGTGCCGCCGTCTCCGCCGCCAGGTCGACGGGGCGGCCGTCGCGGGCCCGGGCGCGGACCACCCAGTCGACGATCACGATCGCGACGAACGCGGGGATCCAGTAGCCGACGAACAGCAGCACGTTCTGGAAACGGGCGGTGGTGTCGGCGGCGTGCATCCACAGGACGAGCGGGAAACCGAGGACGGCGGCGAGCGCGGCAGCCACCGGCCGCGGCAGGCGCACGCCCACGGTCTGCAGCGCCAGCGACCCGCTGTAGTCGTTCATGGCGTTGCTGCACAGTGCCGCGAGCGCGACCGCGAGGAGTCCGAACGCGCCGAGCGCGCCACCACCGAGCAGCCGGTCCACCCCGCGGGCGGTCTGGTCCGTGAACTGCGCGGCGCCCCACAGGCCGAGTGCCTGCACCGCGACGAAGGACACGCCGACGCCGAGCAGGGTGCACCAGAACATGCGCGGACGGGACGCCGTCCGCGGCAGGTAGCGGCTGAAATCGCTGGCGTACGGGGCCCACGAGAGGGCGAGACTCAGAGCGATGGTGCAGGTCAGCACGAACGCGCCCGCCCGGTCGGCGCCGTGCACGGCCGCGGCCGTCGCGGGGTGGGTGCCGTGCACGAGCTTCATCGCGAGAGCGGCGAGCGACGCGGCGAGCGCGAAGGTCATCACCGTCTGCAGGCGGTGGATCGCCTCGTAGCCGAGCACGCCCAGCGCCCCCTGGGCCGCCAGCATCACCAGGACGCCCAACCAGAAGGGCCAGCCGAACAGCTGGGCCAGCGCGTCCCCGCCGAACAGACCGATGAGCGCGTCCCAGGCGATGGACGACAGCCACTGCAGGGCGCCCGGCAGGACGACGCCGCGGCCGAACGCCAGCTTCGCGAGCGGCAGTTGACCCGCCCCGGTCTGGCTGCCCCAGGTCCCCAGGTAGGCGGTGGGCACCGCACCGAGCAGGGTGCCGAGCACCACGGCGAGCAGCGCCGTGGCGAAGTCCAGTCCCAGGGCCGCGCCGACGGTGCCCGTGAACACGCCGGTCATGGTCAGGTTGGGTGCGAACCACACGGTGAACAGCCGCCGGGGGCTGCCGTAGCGGGCGTCCTCGGGCACCGGCGTGATGCCGCGCGCCTCCACCCGCAGATCCCCGGGAGCCGTCGGCATCCGCCCGTCGAAGACGCGCTGCGCCTCGGCGACGGCCGTCTCTTCATGGGCATACGGCAACGACATGTGACATCCCTCCGCCAGTCCTAACTGGTTCAGGTTCAACGGGTGTGATCTCAGCCCCCGTGCGGGGGCACCCCGTGTCCAGGTACGGCGGCCAGGATAGCCCGAGCCGGTGACCGGCACCGGGCGGGGGAGGGGAGCGTACGCAGAGCCGTGTGAGTGCGGACGCGGCACGGCCGTGGCGGTCCGACGGCCGACGGCGCTGCCCGGCGGTGCGTGCACGCACCGCGCCGGGCGGCTTCAGGCCAGCGGACGGGCCCCGGGCCCCGGCTCCACGGTGACGTCGGTCAAGGTGAGCGCGGCGTGTTCCCGCGAGCACTCGACCACCACCTGGACCGGCGCCCCGCAGTCGCTGTGCCGGATGTCGAGCGTCGGCCCGTCGGGACCGGCGGCATGGGCGTCGCCCCACTGCCGCAGCGCCACGAGGACCGGCCACAGGTCCCGGCCCTTGCCGGTGAGGCGGTACTCCCGGCGGGTCCGGCTGCCCTCCTCCCGGTACGGGACGGTCCGCAGGATCCCGGCCGAGACCAGCTTGCGGAGCCGGTCGGCGAGCACCGCCTCCGACAGTCCCACGTGGCGGCGGAAGTCGTCGAAGCGGCGCACCCCGTTGAAGGCGTCACGCACGATCAGCAAGGTCCACTTCTCGCCGACCAGGTCGAGGGTGCGCTGGACCGTGCAGTTCTCGGTGCTCATCTCCAGCCACTTCATCCCGTCATCGTAGAGAAGCCGCCTGGCTTTGTCATTGACAGTCAGCCTCGGCCACGGCTAACTTCGCAGAACGAAGCCAGATGGTCGGGGATGTGGAGGCAGAGCCTGATGGGACGGTCGCGAACGTACGACTGGGAGGACCCCGCGATCTCGGCGGCCGCTGTCGGCGAGCGGTCGGGGCTGGAGTTCCTCCAGGAGATCGCCGCGGGCCGGCTGCCCGCACCGCCCGTCGGAGCCACCCTGGGCTTCACCCTCGAGGAGGTCGCCCACGGGCGCGCGGTGTTCCGCCTGATCCCCGGCGAGGAGCACTACAACCCCATCGGCAGTGTGCACGGCGGCATCTACGCGACCCTGCTCGACTCGGCGGCCGGCTGCGCGGTGCAGTCCACGCTCCCGCCCGGCATGGGCTATACGTCGCTCGACCTCACGGTGAAGTTCCTGCGCCCGGTCACGGTGGACACCGGACCGGTCCGTGCCGTCGGCGGTGTCCTGAGCAGCGGCCGCCGCACGGCACTCGCCGAAGCCCGCCTGTACGACGGGACGGACCGCCTCCTCGCACACGCCACCAGCACCTGCATGCTGTTCCCGACGCCCGCCGCCTGACCGACCGGATCTTCCGGACCCCCTGGAGGCAGGGCCCGCAGGGGGAACGGGACGGCCGGCGCGTGATCAGGAGCCGTGCCCCGCCCCTGTCGCCTCCTTCGAGTAGGCGTCGTGCCAGGCGGCCCTGGCTCCGGAGTCGCCGATCCGGTAGACGTCCACGACCGCCCCCACGGCAACCGCGAGCGAGAGCACGCCGACGGCGATCCGCACCGGCAGGGCGGCCCAGCGGGTGCCGCGGCCCTGCCCGGGCTCCGCCGCAGCGCGCCGCCCCGCCCACCAGACCACCGCCGCCAGCACGAACAGGCCCACCGCCCACGGCAGCAGCCCGTCACCGAGCTCGGTGTGCCGCCGTACGAGCGCGTCGTCGTCGACGTGCCGCTCCAGCCATTCGCCTGCCTGCGTGGTCAGCGGCACGCTGACCAGGGACACGAGGGCGACGGCCGGGAGCAGGACACCCAGGCGCCGGGCGGCGCCCGGCCACAGCGCGGCCGTCACCAGGGCCAGCGCGGTGAGGGGTATCAGCACGACGACCACGTGGACGAGCAGCACATGGGCGGGCAGACCGTTGATCAGAGTCATCCAAGGGCTCCTGGAATCGGTGTCGGGCGCGCCAGACTGGCACAGACACCTCTCAGTTGCCTCTCAGCCGATCGAGCCGGCGGGAGCCTCCCCATTCGCAATTCGCACCGACGTCGCTGCGGCGCCACCGCTGCCCGGCACGCGTGATCACGTCGGCCGCCGCGTCCACCGGGGCAAGCGGACCGTGAAGGTCGTGGAGCCCGGTCCGCTCTCCAGGCCCACGCTCCCCGCGTGGGCCTGCGCCACCGCCGCCACGATCGACAGTCCCAGGCCCGATCCGCCGCCGGAAGCGCCGGGCAGGCGGCGGTGTTCGGCTCGGGTGAAGCGTTCGAAGACGGTCGGCTGGACGTCTCGGGGGACGCCGGGGCCGTCGTCGTGGACGGAGAGGAGCGCCTCGTCGCCGTCGGTCTCCAGGGTCACCGTGACCTTCGTGCCGGCAGGCGTGTGCAGACGGGCGTTGGCCAGCAGGTTGGCCAGCACCTGCTGGAGACGGTGGGCGTCGCCCGGGACGGTCACCGGGTCCTCGGGCAGGTCCAGGGTCCAGCGGTGCTCGGGGCCGGCCGCGCGGGCGTCGGTGACCGCGTCCAGGACCAGGTGGGTGAGGTCGACGGGGCCGCGTTCCAGCGGGCGGCCGGCGTCGAGGCGGGCGAGCAGCAGCAGGTCGTCGACCATCTCGCCCATGCGGGCGGATTCCGCCGAGATGCGCTGCAGGGCCCGGGTGATCTCCGGCGGTACCGGGCCCGGATGCAGAAGCGCCAGCTCGGCGTGACCGCGCACCGAGGCGACCGGGGTACGCAGCTCGTGGCTGGCGTCGGCGGCGAAGCGCCGCAGCCGCTCCTCGCCGGCGTGCCGCTTGGTCAGCGCGTCCTCGACATGGCCGAGCATCCGGTCGAAGGCCGCGGCGAGCCGCCCGACCTCGCTGCCCGGGTCCGTGCCCGGCACGCGCGCCGGCAGCGTGACCTCGCCGCTCGCGAGCGGCAGTTCGCTGACCTGGGTGGCGGTGTCGGCGACCCGGCTGAGGGGCCGCAGCGACCAGCGCACCCAGAAGGCCCCGGCGACCCCGGTCGCCAGGAGGGCGAACCCGAACACGACGGCGGCGACCGCCTCCAGCCGGTGCACCGTGGCCTGGACCGGCTCCAGCGGCAGGCCGACGATCAGGACGTCTCCGTCCCGGCCGGGCGAAGCCACGACCCGGTAGTCGGCCAGGGCGGAGAGGTCCACGGTGTGGGGCCTGCCGTCGACCGGCAGCCGGGCCAGCCGGCCGGCGTCCTGCGCGGTCAGGCCGACGTCCAGGTCCGCGGCCGGGTCGCCCGACCGGATGAGCCCCTTGTTGGTGACCGCGCCGTTCACCAGGCGGGCACCGAAGGTGCCGGTGGCCTGCCGGCGGGTGTCGCCGTACTCGTCGCCGTCGTGGTCGTTCGCCAGCCTGCCGTTGTGCTCCAGGCTCTCCGGGAACCGGGTGCCGACCTGGGCGAGCTGTTCGTCCAGACGCTGGGTGAGGAAGCCGTTCAGCTCGACGACCGCGGCGAGCCCCACGGCCGCGCAGCTCACCGCCAGCAGCACCACCAGGCCGGCCGTGAGGCGGGCGCGCAGCGTACGGGGCCGGGGCAGCGCGCGCACGCGACCGGGACGGGGCGCGCGGATCACCGGGTCACCGGCTTCAGCACATAGCCGGCACCCCGCACCGTGTGGATCATCGGCTCGCGGCCCGCGTCGACCTTCTTGCGCAGGTAGGAGATGTACAGCTCGACCACATGGGCCCGGCCGCCGAAGTCGTACGACCACACCCGGTCGAGGATCTGCGCCTTGCTGAGCACACGCCGCGGGTTGCGCAGGAGGAAGCGGAGAAGTTCGAACTCGGTCGGCGACAGTTCGATCAGCTCGCCGGACCGGGTCACCTCGCGGGCGTCCTCGTCCATCACGAGGTCGCCCACGACCAGCCGCGGCCCCTCCTCCAGCTGTCGGGCCATGCCCGCCCGGCGCAGCAGGCCGCGCAGCCGGGCCACGACCTCCTCCAGGCTGAACGGCTTGGTGACGTAGTCGTCGCCGCCCGCCGTGATGCCCGCGATGCGGTCCTCGACCGTGTCCCGCGCGGTCAGGAAGAGCACGCACACGTCGGGCTTCACCTCGTGCAGACCACGCAGCACCGTGAAGCCGTCGGTGTCCGGGAGCATCACGTCCAGGACGACGGCGTCGGGCAGCAGCTCGCGCGCGGCGGCCAGCGCGGCGGCGCCGTCGCCGGCGGCGCGCACCTCCCAGCTCTCGTAGCGCAGGGCGCCGGTGAGCACCTCCGCGAGGTCGGGGTCGTCGTCGACGACCAGGACCCGCAGTGGGCTGCCGTCGGGGCGGGTGAGGGCCGGGCGGCCGGAACGGGTGGTGTTCATCGCGTCTCCCAGCATCGCTCGTCCACAGCGCGCCCGGCGTCCCGCCCCCCTCTGAGTTCTCTCTGAGTCCGCTCGATCCGCTGTCACTCAAAGGTTCCTCAGAGCTTCGGCCCGCACAGTGGCCACGCCGGGCGCAGTCGCCGGGCACGACGAAGGAAGGGACGGCGATCGATGACCACCGTGGATGCCCGGCGGGCGGCCCCGCCCGCACCCGCGATCGCACGGCGCTCCGCCTCCGGCCTGGTGCCTGCGGCGCTGTGGGGCGGTGCGGCAGCCGTGCTCGCGCTCTGGTGGACCGACACCGGGTCCGTGGTCGGTACGGCCGGCTGGCTGACCGGCGCCGGGCGGATCGCCGGGCTGCTGTGCGGCTACGCCTGCGCGGTGCTGGTCGGCCTGATGGCGCGGGTGCCGCTGCTGGAGAGGCGGATCGGTTCCGACCGGGTGGCCCGCTGGCACGCCATGGCCGGCCGGTACACGGTCTGCCTGCTCGTCGCGCACGTCGCACTGATCCTCGCCGGGTACGCCGCCCAGGACCGGGTCTCCCTCTGGCACGAGACCACGAACGTCGTCCTGAACTACCCCGACATGCTCAAGGCGACCGCCGGCACAGCGGTCCTTCTCACCGTCGGCATCACCTCGGCCCGGGCCGCGCGCCGCCGCACCAGCTACGAGTTCTGGTACTACGTCCACCTGCTCACCTACGCGGCCGTCTTCCTCGCCTTCTTCCACCAGCTGACCCTGGGCGAGGAGCTCAACGGCAAACCGGTCGCCACCGCCGCCTGGTACGCGCTCTACCTGGGCGTCGCCGCTCTCGTCCTGTGGTTCCGGGTGCTCGTCCCGGTCCGGCTCAACCGGCGCCACCGGCTGCGCGTGGAATCGGTGCGCGCGGAGGCCCCCGGCGTGTACTCGGTCGTCGTGACCGGACGGCACCTGGACGAGCTGGGAGCACGGCCCGGCCAGTTCTTCCGCTGGCGGTTCCTCGGCGACGGCCTGGGCCGGACGTCGACGCCGTACTCCCTGTCCGCGCCGCCCCGGCCGGACCTGCTGCGGATCACGGTCAAGGCGCTCGGCGACCACAGTGCGGCCGTCGCCCGGCTCAGGCCGGGCACCCGGGTGTGGGCCGAGGGGCCGTACGGATCGCTGACCGCCGACCGGGCCACGAGCCACCGGTCCCTGCTGATCGCGGCCGGGGTGGGCGTCACGCCGCTGCGAGCGCTGTTCGAGACGCTGCCCGGCGAGGTCACGCTGCTCTACCGCGCGCACTCCGCGCAGGACCTGGCGCTGGGCGGGGAACTGGAGGAGATCGCCCGCCGGCGCGGCGCGCGGGTGCTGTACGCGCTGAACGGTCCGGGCGGGACGCGCCCGCACATCACGGCGCAGTGGCTGCGCACGACGTTCCCGGGACTGCGCGGCCACGACGTCTACCTGTGCGGCCCGCACGGCTTCGCGCAGGACGTGTACGGGGCGCTGCGGGCGGCCGGGGTGCCGGACCGCCGTATCCACCACGAGTCGTTCGAGCTGTGAGGCCATACACATGCATCCGTTGAAGAAGAACCGCCCCCTGCGCCGGATCGTGCTGGCCGGTGCGGCCACCGTCTCCGGGATGGTGCTGCTGCTCTCGCTGAAGCCGCACACCAGTCCCACGCTGGCGGCAACAGGCGTCACGTCACCGACGGAGTCGAGCAGTTCGGCGCAGCCAGGTGGTTCAGGCGGGTCGAGCGGTCCCGCTCCGGGCACACGGACCGGCTCCCGGACCGCCACCGGCGACACCGTGCAGACCCGCTGGGGGCCGGTACAGGTGCGGGTGACGATCAAGGACGGCAGGCTCACGGACGTCACGGCCGTGGACTACCCGCAGGACAATCCGCGTGACCAGGAGATCAACAGCTACGCGCTCCCTCAGCTGCGGCGCGAGGCACTGTCCGCACAGAGCGCCGACATCGACATGGTGTCGGGCGCCACGTACACGAGCACCGGCTACCAGCAGTCGCTCCAGTCCGCGCTGGATTCGGCGGGCATCTGAACCGCGCCCGTACCACCGCGGGTCGTTGCCGCTCAGTTGGGCAGCGTGACGTTCCAGGTGCGGTTGCCCGCCGCGGTGGCGTTGATCGGTGCCGACGCCTCGGGGTTCTCGGGGTCGAACACCGACTCCACCCGGTGCACCATTTCGTCACTGGTCCAGAACGGCTCGCCCTTGGTGAACCGGCCGCCCAGTCTGCGGCGGACCTTCCAGCGGAACTTGATCTCGTAGGAGGAGAGCCAGTAGCCGTTGGTCATCCTCATGTTGCCCGAGAACCCGGGGTTGTCACGGAAGGAAATGTGATCGGCCTCGTTGGCGATGGTTCCGTCGTCCGTGTTGTAGGGCGGACGGAAGGGGCCGTCCACCACCCATGGGCGTTTGGTCCTTTTGGGACGGTAGTTCACCGCGTCCGGCGTGATCTGGCGGTTCTCGTCGGTGACCTCCTGCCAGAAGTCGTACGCGTCCTCCGCCCGCGTCGTCATCCCGTCCGCTCGGTGCAGCGTGGCCACCTGTTCGAAGCCGATCGTGTCGCTTCCCGCGAGTGACTGCTGCCTGGAGCCGTCGTAACGGGAGGTGAAGCGCAGGGTCGGGTTGCCGATGTCCTCCGCCTCCTGCGCCTTCTCCTTGCCCTTCACCGACGTGCCGGCCGTTCCGCTGCGCGTGGTCCTGGTCGCCTGCTGGTCCTTCCCGACGCGCTGCTGTCGCTGGGGCGGGCTTTCGCCCCGCTCGATGCCGGACTCGTCCTGCGTCCGCTTCGAGCGCGTACTCGGCGCGGCAAAGGGGATCTTCGGCTCCGATCCTCTGCTGTCCGCGATCATCCGGCTCACCGCCGCGTTGCCCACCATGCGCTGCAGGGGCATCGCCTGAGCCGGCGTCAACGGGCCGCGGTCCGGCGCCAGGCGGTGCTCGCGCGCGCTGTCCTCGGGCCGCCGGATCGGATGTCCGGCGGCCTCGGCCTCCTCTTGCCCCTGGCGCGCACGCAAGCGGACGCTCCCCTCGTGTTCGTTGGCGTACTCCTCGCACGGCGGCCCGACCACTCACCGGAACGCGATCCACCCAACGCTAGACGGCCGACAGGCAGCGCACCAGCAGTACTCCGTCCAGGGGGCGGGGCAGCCCGAGCGGCCGTCGAGGGCAACCGCGCGCCGCCCTCGCGTGCACCGGGGAGGGACACCGGGCCGGATCCGTCGGCGCGGGGCGCGGCGCCGCCCGCTCCTCAGGCCGAGAGTGCCGGTTCCTGCCAGTCCGGGTCATGCGCGCACGCGTCCGCCAACTCGTCCAGGGACACCCGCAGCACGGTGGCCAGGGCGGCGACGGTGAAGAAGGCCGGGGTCGGGGCCCGCCCGGTCTCGATCTTGCGGAGGGTCTCCGCGGAAACGCCCGCCGCCGCGGCCACCTCCGCCATGCTGCGGCTGCCGCGCGCTCGGCGCAGCAGTGCGCCGAACCGCTCGCCGCGTTCCCGTTCCCACGTTGTCAGGGGAGTTCTCACCATGACCGTGATACTAATACCGGTATAAGTATTGGGACGACATGCTGTGGGGAGCCAGACGCATGGTGGAGATCAAGACCGATGCCGCAGTGGACGCGATGCGGGAAGCCGGACGGGTGGTGGCGCGCGCCCTGGCCGCGGTCCGCGAAGCAGCGGGCGTGGGGGTGTCCCTGGAAGAACTGGACGAAGCGGCCCGGTCGGTCCTGGCCGAGGCCGGAGCCGGTTCCCCGTTCCTCGGATACCGGCCGTCCTTCGCCCCGGTCGCCTTCCCGGCCGTGATCTGCACGTCCGTCAACGATGCCGTCTCGCACGGCATCCCGACCGGCTACCGGCTGCGCGACGGCGACCTGGTGAGCATCGACTGCGGCGCCCAGCTCGACGGCTGGACGGGCGACGCGGCCATCACCTTCACCGTCGGAACGCCACGCCCCGGTGACCGTGAACTGATCGACGCCACCCAGCGAGCCCTCGACGCCGGTATCGCCGCCGCCCGGGTGGGCGGCCGCATCGGCGACATCTCCCACGCCGTCGACACCGTCGCCCGCGAGGCGGGCTGCGGCATGCCCGCCGACTTCGGCGGCCACGGCATCGGCCGTCGTATGCACGAGGATCCCCATGTCCCCAACCGCGGCCGCCCCGGCCGTGGTTACCCTCTCCGTCACGGCCTGGTCCTCGCCATCGAACCCATGCTCATGGCCGGCGGACGGAACACCTACCGCACCGACATCGACGGCTGGACCCTGCGCACCACCGACGGCAGCAGGGCCGCCCACATCGAGCACACCGTCGCCATCACCGACCAGGGCCCCCGCATCCTGACCCTGCCCTGACCCCGTACGCCGCCGGGCCCGGGACCGGACCGTCCGATGCCCGACGGCATGCCCCATGAGGTGCGCTCCGGGCGCGCGGACGTCACATTCCGCCGGGCGGACGGGAGCGGCGACACCGGGCCGACGCGTTGACGCGGCCATGGCGAGGCCGCACGGCAGGTCGGCGGTGAGCCTTCACCTCTCCTGCCGGAATTCATCCAGAACAACTGCTCCACACCGAAGGGCCTTCCCGCATCGTGCGCGGAAAGGCCCTTCGGACAAAGCGGAGCGAGCGACGTCAGTGCTTGAACGCGTCCTTGGCCTTTTCCTTGGCCTCCCGGGCATCGCCCTTGCTCTTGTCCGCCTGCCCCTCGGCAGCCATGCGGTCATTGCCAAGGGCGCTTCCCGCGGCCTCCTTGAGCTTGCCCTCGGCCTGTTCGGTCTTCGCCTTGGCCTTCTCGCCGGCAGTCATGGAATGCGCCTCCTCGAATCTGGTGTGCCGCTTTCGCGGTAGCCCACTCGTGCCCCGGCTTTCCCTGCACAAACAAGGCGCAGCGGGGGAGTGAAGGAAGAAGTGCGGGGCATACGGCGGCTCAGGAGGTTGATAACTATGGTTCCCCTGCTGCTCGTTCTTCTTCTCGCTCTGATCCTTTTCGGCGCCGGTTTCGCCGTCAAGATTCTTTGGTGGGTCGCGGTCGCCGTCCTGGTGCTGTGGCTCCTCGGTTTCGTCATGCGCTCCACCAGCGCCGGTGGCGGTCGCGGTCGCTGGTACCGATGGTGACCTGATCCGCACCCGCGCATCCACGTGCAGGGCCCGGCCGTTCACAACGGCCGGGCCCTGCAGCCGCGTTCGCGGCCCACCGAGCGCTGCTCGGGGACGCGTTCGACGGCCGCCCGGACCCGGACCACCTGGCAGGCCGCCGGCACTGCTTCACCCAGGGCAGAACGTCGCTCCCTTCCCCCGGTGCCCCTGATCCCTAGGCTGAAGGGGTGAGCACTCATACGCCGAACGAAGCCCGCGTCATCCCCCTGCGCCCGCAGACCTCGCCGCCCGCTCCGGGTGGGGCGGCCCGTGCCCCGCAGCGACCGGCGGGGGCCCCACGGACGCCCGCGCCGAAGGAACCCCTCTGGCGCGACCTCGTCGGCGATTGTCTGCGGCGCGAGCGGCTCGCCCAGGAGCGCACGCTGAAGGACGTCGCGGAGGCGGCCAGCATCTCGATGCCGTACCTGTCGGAGCTGGAGCGCGGACGCAAGGAAGCCTCCTCCGAGGTGCTCGCGGCCGCCGCCCAGGCACTCGGGCTCGGCCTCGCCGACCTGCTCTCGCTCGCCCAGGACGAACTCGCCCGGTACACCCGGAGCCGGGTGGGCCGGGGCCGCACGGCGCCCACGACGCGGTACGACGGCCTCTGCCTCGCTGCCTGACCGAACCGACGGCCGGTACGGCGGCCGGTACGACGGGGCGCACCACCGCCGTGCCGGCCGGCTCGCCGGCCACCGCCCACCGCCGCGCGGGGCGCACGCACGCGAGCCGTCGGCTGAGCACCTCGTCGGCGGGCCCGTGGGCGACGAAAGCCTCCTCGGCGGTCGGCACCTTGTCCCGCTCCGTGTCCGCGCGCGGCGTCACCCCCTCGTGGTGCGCGTGCCCGGGACGGGAGTTCCTCCGCCTGTGAAGGTGCAGGGCGTCGCGCCGACGGCCTCACTGCTCAACCAGATCGGCCCGGTGTGCGCAGGGTCCGGGAGGGCGAGGTGCCGTACGCCTGCCGGTAGAGGGTCCTGAAGCTGCGCGGCGCGGCCCATCCCCAGCGCGCCGCGACGGCGGCGACGGTCTCCCCGTCGTCGGCCCGCGCCGATCTGAGCTCCTGGTGAGCGCGCTCCAGGCGCACGCTGCGCAGATAGGCCATCGGGGCCGTGCCGTGGTGGTGGCGAAAGCCGTACCGCAGAGCCCGGCTCGAGACGCCGGCCGCCATGGCGATGTCACCCAGGGTGATGGGCCGGTCGGCGTGCGCATGGATGAACTCCACCGCCCGGCGTACCGTCTCCGCCCCCACATGACCCGGCCCGGCCTGCAGCGGATCCGTGACCGCATAGGTGTTCGGGAAGGCGGTGAGGGCGACGGCGGCCAGCAGCCGGGCCGCCGCGTCGAGGACCAGTGGCGTCGCCGGCGCTCCGGTGCCGTCCAGCAGACTCCAGGCGTCGTGGCGTGCCACCCGCCACAGTGCCGCATGGGTCGGGGAAGCAGCCGCGCGCGGCCGCAGCAGGCGCAGGGGGGACCGCCCCCTCCTGGCCGTCCAGCCCGGCGACGGTACGCAGGAAACCCGGCTCCAGCACCGTGATGTCGGAGAAGATGCTCTCCACGTCGGTGTGGTACGGCAGTCCAGGCGGGGCCGGGACCATCACGCTGCCCGCCGGGAAGCCCGCGTCGCCGCGCCCGAACCGGACATGGAGGCACCCGTCGAGCACCTCCTGCACCAGGATCCGGTCGAGCGGCTCGATGTCCACCGCTACCGTCATGGGCAGGGCCACCCGCTCCAAGCACAGGCGGCTCGCGGTTCGCGTTCGTGCCGGAACGCCGCCCGCCGCTCCGACGGCCGGCCCATGCGCATCCCGGTGCCGTACATGGAGGCCAGGTAGGCCCGGCTCTGGTCCGGATCCGAGGTGCGGAACAGGCTGCGGTCCACCTCGCTACGCCGGTCGCTGCCTGTGCCCACACTGCCTCGCACTCACGCATTCGATCCCGGCGGCGGCCGGGGCTGCCCAGAGACGACGCTACGCCCGTGGGCGTACGGCTGCTCGTTCGGCCGCCCGGCGGTGCGGCGGGGTGGGCCGCAGCGGAGACGGTGCCGGCCGGTACCGGTGGGGCGCCTTCTGTGCCCGAGGACGAGTGACGACGGCCGGAGCACCGACAGGGGCGCTCCCTGACGCCGATGGCGTTCCGGGCGTCCGGTCTCGGGTCCGTCGGCAGTGGCAGGGTGCGCGCCGGAGTTCCGCGCAGCGGAGGCCCGGCTCACTCCCACAGCGGAGCCGGGCCCCTTCGTCCGGAGGACCGACGCCGCTTGCCGCGCACACCGCGATGCGGCACCGAGGCTCCCTTGCCGGATGCTCATCCGCGGAGGCTCGCCGATAATGTGAAAGATGATGCCAGGGACCCCCCGAGCCGGGGACGGGCCCGACGGCGACGAACCGGCCAGGGCGCATCTGCGGGTCGTCGTCGCGGACGACGACGTGCTGCTGCGGGAAGGACTGGCCAGCCTGCTGGAGCGTTCGGGCTGTGCGGTGGTGGGGCAGGCCGACGACGCGACGCGGCTGCTCGACGTGGTCCGGCAGGCGACACCGGAGCTGGTGGTGGTCGACATCCGGATGCCGCCGGGGCAGAGCACCGAGGGGCTGGAGGCGGCACGCACGATCCGGCAGGAGTTCCCCGCTGTGGGCATCCTGGTCCTGTCGGCGCATGCCGAGGTCGAGCACGCGATGGAGCTGCTGGCCAGTGGCCGCAGTGTGGGCTATCTGCTCAAGAGCCGGGTGCGTGACGTGCGGGAGTTCCTCGAGGCGCTGTGGCGGATCGCCAGGGGCGGGTCGGTGGTGGATCCGGCGCTGGTGCAGGAGCTGGTGTCCGCCCGCCGCAGGTCCGACCCCCTGGACGTGCTCAGTGCGCGGGAGCGCGAGGTGCTGGAGCTGATGGCCGAGGGCCGGTCGAACGCCGGTATCGGCCGACGGCTGTGGGTCACCGAGGGCACGGTGGAGAAACACGTGCGCAGCATCCTGGCCAAGCTGAACCTGCCGGAGACGGACGACGACCACCGCCGCGTACGGGCAGTGATCACCTTCCTGGAGGCTCGCTGACCGGACCCGGTCGGCGGTGGTCGCGCGTCCCCGCGAGAACCGTGCGGATCGCATCGCCCGACAGGGCCGTCTTGCTCAGGAAGCCCACCGCGGGGCTCGCTTCGATCAGGTCGGTGTAGTCCTCCTCGGCGTGGCTGGAGATCAGGATCACCGGGAGGGGTGCCGGGCCGGCCCCGCTCTGCAGCAGGCTGGCCAGGACGAGGCCGCACTCGCCACCGAGGTCGATGTCCACCAGCACCACGTCCGGCCTGAGCTGGCCGGCGAGCCGCAGCGCCTCGGTGCTGTCGAATGCCACGCCCACGACCGCGACGCCCTGGTGCTCGAGCAGGCAGCGAGCGACCCTCAGGAAGAACGGGTTGTCATCGACAACCAGGCAGCGCAGCATGCGTCCAGAATCCCAGGGCGGTACCAGGTCGGCATTCCCGCTAGCTGTACAGGCAGCCGTCCGTGTACCGCGCTCGTCGCCGCGGCACAGGGGGACGCCGACAGGGCCCGCACACCCGCGACGTCTCCTTCCCGACGACCCATCGGTTGGCCTGATATGTCACCCTGTGAATAGGTACGTCCATTCATGGTCGGTCAGGGAAGCGATGCGATGGCACGGCGCTGGATCCGCTCGTCGCCTCTGCGTTCGTCGCCCCAACGCTGGCCGAACCGCCTTCTCGCCAGCGTGATCCTGGTGGCCGGGTTGACCGGCCTCATCGCGCTTCTCAACCCGCGCCCCGGCTCGCTGCACCTTTCGGCCCTCTACCTGCTCGCCGTCATCGCCGTCGCGGTGGCGTGGGGCGCGCGGCTCGCGCTGGTCACGTCGGTGCTCTGCGTCGCGGTCTACGGCTACATGTTCGTGCCGCCGTACCGCTCACTGAGGGTCGGCAACTACGACGACCTCGTGGCCCTGGGTGTCTTCCTCCTCACCGCGGTGGTCGTGGGGCAGCTCGCGGCCCGGTTGCGGCGAGCGGTGCTGACGACGGAACGTCTGCTGGAGGAACAGGCCGCGCTGCGCCGGGTTGCGACACTGGTCGCCCAGTCCGTGCCGCCCTCCGCGGTCTTCGAGGCCGTCACACGGGAGATCGGCCTGCTCAGCGGGGCCGATGTGGCCCGGATGGAGCGATACGAGGCGGACGGCACCGTCGCCGGGCTCGCCGCCTGGAGCCGGAGCGGGCAATCGGACCCCCTCCCCGCCGGTACCCGGTTCGATCTGAACGGGCTCAGTGTCGCGCGCGACGTCCGGCACAGTGGCCGACCGGTCCGCATCGAGAGTTTCGATGGCGCCACGGGGGTGATCGCACAGGAGTCCCGCGCCATGGGCATCCACTCCACGGTCGGCTGCCCGGTCATCGTGGCCGGTCGGCTGTGGGGGGTGATCGCCGCCTCGACGAGGAATGACGAACCGTTCCCCGGTGACACGGAGACGCAGATCGCCCGCTTCACCGAGCTGGTCGCCACCGCCGTGGAGAACGCCGAGTCCCGTGCCGAGCTGTCCGCCTCACGCGCCCGCATCGTCAACGCCGCTGACGAGACGCGTCGGCGCATCGAACGCGACCTCCACGACGGCGTACAGCAACGGCTGGTCTCGCTGGTGCTTCTCCTGAGTTCGGCGCAGGACATGGTGCCGCCGGGGCTGGAAGAGCTCAGGGCGCGGCTCGTCGAAGTGAGCGACGGCCTGGCGGACGCCTCGGACGAGCTGCGCGAGATGGCCCGGGGGATCCATCCCTCCATCCTCACCACGGGCGGTCTCGTCTCGGCGCTCAAGGCGCTCTCCCGCCGCTGCCCCGTCCCGGTCGATCTCTCGGTGCGCACCACGGAGCAGCTGCCCAAGCAGGTCGAGGTCAGCGGGTACTACATCATCTCGGAGGCGCTGACCAACGTGGTCAAGCACGCGCGCGCCGCGGGCGTCACCGTCACGGTCGAGGGCGGCGCCGAGGCGCTGGTCCTGACCGTGCACGACGACGGTGTCGGCGGTGCCGACCTCAGCCGCGGCACAGGCCTCGTCGGTCTCAGGGACCGCGTGGAGGCGCTCGGCGGGCGGTTCCGTGTCGACAGCCCGCGCGCGGGAGGAACCACTCTGCGCGTCGAACTGCCCCTCCCGGACAGGGACCGTGCCGACAGCCGCCACCACGACGTGGCCCTCCCTCTCAACGGGCGTGGGAATATCGGCTGATGGGCAGCGGAGTGCCCTGCTATGGTGCGCCGATGCCGTCGATCAAGCAGTTCCAGGTCACCTTCGACTGCGCGGAGCCTGAGCGCGTCGCTCGTTTCTGGTGTGAGGTGCTTGGGTACGTCGTACCGCCGCCACCACAGGGGTTCGCCACCTGGGAAGACTACGACCGCTCGCAGCCGCCGGAGGATCGGGGCTCGTGGGCCGCCTGCATTGATCCCTCAGGGGTGGGACCGCGACTGTTCTTCCAGCGGGTGCCCGAGGGCAAGGTCGTCAAGAATCGGGTGCACCTCGACGTGCGGGTCGGCACCGGGCTCGTGGGCGAAGAGCGCCTCGCCGCACTGGAGGCGGAGTGCGCACGGCTGCTCCCTCTCGGTGCGGTACGCGTACAACTCCTCTACGACGGCAACGACGCGTGCATCGCGATGCAGGACATCGAGGGCAACGAGTTCTGCCTCGACTGAGCATCCTCCGAGACGGCGAGCCGCAGCCGGCGTCCAGTCCGCGCGCCGGCAGGCAACGGCCTCACTCCTGTGCAGACCCCCGGCCGGCCGGAAGGACGCAGGCCGGCGTGCCGCCGGGAAGGCGGTGGCGGTTGTGGGCGATGACGCGGTAGACGCCGAGGGCGGCCCAGCGCATCGGGGCCGGCTGCAGCGCCGCTCCCAGGACGGCCCACCCCCCACCCGCGCTCGACAACAGCCTGGCGACGGCTTGGGCACCCCCGTACACCGTTCCGTCAGGCGTGATCCACAGCGCCTCGTACTCCGCTCGCTCCCGGGAGACACCCAAGGCGTCCAGGTGCGCGCGCCGGCTGGACGTGATGTCGCAACGGGGTCTGATCCACTTCTGCGCGAGGGCCACCGAGGCCGCACAGAAGCCGCAGTCGCCGTCGTAGACCAGTACCGGTCGTCTCCGCATGACTTCATGGTGCCCCCGGGTCAGGTCGCCTGTCCGGCGGTCGAGAGCGAACGCCGACCGGACCGCGATCTGCCGTGGATCACGCCGATCGTCGCGCTGATCGAGTGATCGCGTCAGGCCATGTCCTCGTTGCGCCGGTCAGGTGCGAGTTCCGTGTGGTGTCGTTTCCCGGGTTGTGCCACCGCGACCGGGCGGTCCGTCGACCCGCCCGGAGTCCGCGCACCACCCATGGCGGGGGAGGGGAACGGAGACCACTCGATGGTGAGCTCAGCGGCCGGGCTGTTGTCGGCGGGGGGAGCCTGGACCCCTGACAACGCGTGGCTCCTGGTGGTGGTGGCCGTGTCCATCGCCATCGTCGTCCTGCTCATCAGCTGGCTGAAGATCCACGCGTTCCTGGCACTGACGGTGAGTTCACTGGCCGTCTCGCTCCTGGCGGGGCAGTCCGCCCAGAAAGCCGTCCTCTCCTTCACGACCGGGCTGGGCCGCATCACCGGTTCGGTGGGGGTACTCATCATCCTGGGTGCGGTTCTGGGCCGGATGCTGGCCGACTCCGGCGGTATCGAGCAGGTCGTCGCCACCTTGACCCGCGTGGTCCGGCCGGAACGGCTGCCCTGGGCGGTCACCCTGGTCGCGGCCCTTGTCGGTCTGCCGATGTTCTTCGAGGTCGGCTTCGTGATGCTCATGCCCCTGGTGCTGCAACTGGCGAAGCAGATGCCGTACCCGGTGCTGCGGGCGGGCATGCCGGTCGTGGCGGGTCTGGCCACGGTGCACGCACTGGTCCCCCCGCATCCCGGACCGCTGATCGCCATCCAGGCGGTTCACGCGTCGATCGGTCTCACCATGCTCTACGGGCTCCTCGTGGCCGTTCCCTGCGCCATCGTGACCGGCCCCCTGTTCAGCGCCTACATCTGGCCTCGTGTGCCGGCCCATGTCCCCGACTCCGCCATTGCCGCCTTCACCACCCGCTCGCACCACCGCGGCGACACAGCAGGCCCCGACTCCGCCACGGCACATACCGATGGGGCGGCCCCCCAGCGGATGCCGAGCCTTCGGGTCACACTCGGCACGATCCTGCTCCCCATCGTGCTGATGACGCTCAAGGCCGTCTTCGACAGCGTTTCCGTCTCCCACGGCACGCTGTACGCCGCCGTGGAGTTCCTGGGCACCCCGATGGTCGCGCTGCTGGTCACGGTGTTCGTGTCGCTGTTCACTTTCGGGTATGCCCTAGGACACAGCCGGCGCCACGTTCAGGCATCCCTGGCCAAGAGCTTCGCGCCCGTCGCGGGTGTCATGGTGATCGTCGCCGCCGGTGGGGGCTATTCGCAGGCCCTGCAGGACACCGGTGTGGATCGAGCTGTCACCCAGGCCGCAGGCCGTCTCCATGTCCCGCTGCTCCTCCTCGCCTGGCTGGTCGCCGCACTGATGCGGACCATCGTCGGTTCGGGCACCATCGCCACCATCACCGCGGCCGGTATCGTCGGTCCTCTTTCGCACGGCCTGGCGCCCGCTCAGGCATCGCTGCCGGCCCTCGCGCTGGGGTCGGGCGCGGCCTTCGCGGGCCATGTCAACGACGCGGCTTTCTGGATGGCCAAGGAGTATTTCGGTACGTCGGTCAGTGGCACGCTCCGTACCTGGACGGTGTCTCACACCCTGCTCTCCCTCACGTCCCTGGCCTGCCTTCTGCTGCTCAGCACCGTCGTGTGAGGCGCCTGAGCCGTCCGACGCGGGCAGGGCGGGCCGCACGCCTGACCGGCGACCCGCTGACGGAGGTCCCTCGGCCCGGGCTCAGGGCCGCGGACGCTGACGGCATGCTGTCCGGTTCTCCCGGCTCGCCGAGGTCATGACCCCCGGTGGCGCCGGAGCCTTGGGGTGAGGGGCGGTGGCCGGTGCCGGGTGCCGCAGGCCGTCGTACTGCGGGGGAGGCGGCGCGGACAGCCCATGGGCTCCGATGAGGGTGAGGAGTCTGTCGACGGCGGGGCTGCTGGCGCGGACGACGACGGACTTGTTCTGGCTGCGGGCGCGCTGTCGGAGGTCCAGCAGGACACCCAGACCGGCGCAGTCGCAGAAGGCGAGACCGTTCAGGTCCAGATCGAGACCGCCGGCCGAGTCGGCGAGCGCTTCGTGCAGCTCGGGCCGAAGCCGGTTGCCGGAGTCGAGATCGAGTTCACCGTGGATCTCCACGCGGGTCCGGCGTCCGTCCGACCCGTACGAGGCGGTCGCCACGCCGGGCAGCAGCGGCCGCCGGGCGACCGCGCGGGTTCCCGAGGGACCCGGCGTGATGAGGGGCTGGGCCCGGTGGGCAGGTTCATGCATGGCTCACTCCCTCATCGGTTTGGTGGGATCTGTCTCGTACATTCCCTTGAGACCCCCATGTACGTCAACCAATGCACGAATCGTAGTACGTGTTTTTGAGTGCGTGAACCTGGGGTCGCTAAACTGACGGGCATGGATGGAGTGCCCGAGCCCCACAACGGATGGACGTTCCTCACGAATCACGCCCGCGTGCTCGCAGTCATCGCGGACGATCAGAACGCGCGCATCCGAGACATCGCAGCACACTGCCGGCTCACCGAACGTGCCGTGCAGAAGATCATCGTCGACCTGGAACAGGACGGCTACCTCTCCCACACCCGGGAGGGGCGCGGCAACACCTACCGGATCGACCCGAGCAAGGTCCTGCGTCATCCCGCTGAAGCCGGACTGGGACTGACGGTGGCTTCGCTCCTGTCCCTGCTCGCCCAGGACGAGGCCCACCGCTCCGGTTCCGTCGGCCAGCCTGGTCAGCGGCCTGTGAACGCCTGACGTTCTCGGGGCTTCCCCCCGGTCGCCGGGGCATGCGGACGGGCGGGCCGGGACGGCCACAGGCGCGCACCGCCGGTCTGCCTGTGGTGCGCCCGGCTGTGGCCGTGGTCTTCCGCGGTGCGGTGTCCGACACGGCACAGCCGTGGAACCGGCTCGGCGCGCGTCCGGCCGGGCACGGCGCCGGCCCCGACGCGGTGTCCGTGGTGGTTTCCGTGGTCAGCACGGAAGCGGCCCGTACCCCGGCCGGAAGAGGATGCGATCACAGCGGTCGGGCCCGGCAGGGCCCAGCGGCCGATCGTGACGCCACGACCACAGGGGTGACCATGACCAGCACCGGCAGCAGCACGTACGAGGGATTCACGGCTGAGGAACGAGCCGCGATGAAGGACCACGCACAGGAGACGAGGAAGGCCGCGCGCCGCAGCTCGCGCGCGGACAAAGCGGCCCAGGCGGAGCGGGACGTGCTCGAGAAGATAGCCGAGATGGAGGACTCCGACCGGGTCATGGCCGAACGCGTCCACGCCGTCGTCACAGCCGGCGCCCCGGCCCTCGCGCCGAAGCTCTGGTACGGGATGCCCGCCTACGCGCTGGACGGCAAGGTCGTCTGCTTCTTCCAGAGCGCACAGAAGTTCACGTCGCGCTACGCCACGCTCGGTTTCAGCGACCGGGCGAAGCTCGACGAGGGCCCGATGTGGGCGGCCGGTTTCGCCCTGACCGAGGTGACGCCCGAGGCGGAGGAGCGCATCGCCGCGCTCGTGAGGCGGGCGGTGAGGTGAGGCGCGTTCCCGGTGGACGCCCGGCTGCCCGGGGCGGGAGGGGACTCGGATCCGTTCCGCCGACCCGTCAGCCCGCCCTGTCCGCCGTACGGGATGCCTCGTGCGGCGGCTGCACGGCGGCCACGGACGTGAGGCCGAGGCCGGCGAGTGCCGCCGTACCGTCGGCGGCGTGACCGTCCCCGGCGAACACCAGCGTCCGCGCCGACTGGTAGCGACAGCCCGCCGCGTCGAGTGCCGCCGCGGCGGCGAGCAGCCGCGCCCGGTCACTGTCCAGCAGTGCCTGCGCCCGCTCCAGCAGTGCGGTGGCGACCGGGTTGCCGGCGACCACACCCCGGGCGTCACGCACCCGGTCCCGAGCGTCCGGGTGCCCGGCGAGTACCGACGCCTCCGCCCGGAGTGCCGCATACCAGTGCAGCCAGACCCAGCAGACCCACTTCCACACCTGGTCCGGCTCCGGCGCCAGCCGCTCCAGGGCCGCGTCCGCGTCCCCGTGGTGGAGCAGGACCATGGCGTCGAACACCGCGCCGTAGCCATGCCGGTGGTCCAGGACCGGGCCCGCCCGGCCGGCGACCGCCAGCCACCTCTCCCGGGCCTCGTGGTCGTCGCGCAGGCCATGGATCATCGCGACCGACGCGGCGGCCGGGCCCAGCACGAACGAACGCTGCCGACCGCTGTGCTCCCACGCGTCGAGGAATCTCGCGCCGCGCGTCGCCGGCCACGAAGGCTCCACCGTCGTCGTCGGCCTCAACGGCCTGCGCCTGCTGCGCGAAACGGCCTGGCGAAGCCCCGTCCGGGGAGGCACCGCGTGAGGAAACGCTCCCGCCGTTCCGCCCCCGTCCCGACGGCCGGACCGGGCGCCGTACGGCCCACGGTCACCGTGTGCCGCGGGTGCTGCTGCGGAACTCCGAAGGTCCCCGGTCTCGACCACGCCGCCCAACTCCGCGACCTTCGCCAGGCCCTGGACGGCGCCGCCGACCTCCGGGTCACCGACTGCCTCGACGCCTGCGAGCGCGCCAACGTCATCGTCGTGCAACCCTCCGCGGCCACAGGTCTCCCCTCGATACGACGCTCCGACCGGGCCGTACGACTGGCCGGGCCGTGCGCACCGCCGGAGCGTGTCAGACGAGCCAACGGCCGTCGCACATCAGCTCGCGGTCGCGCAGCTCGTTCTCCTCGCGCCAGGCCTGGATGCGGCGCGGGGTGACGCGGAACCAGCGGTACGGGGTGGCAAGCGCGCGGGTCGAAGCCGGTGCGTGCGGCGAACCGGTCTCCCTGCTGTTGCCGCAGCGCGTCGATCTCGAGGACCTCGACGTCGCCCTCGATCACGGCGACGTCCCGGGTACGGCCCAGCGCCAGCCGGGTGGTCCGGGTGGCGGCCAGGTTGCGGCCGGTCGGGCTGCCGGCCGGGGTGGCGAGCAGCAGTGCCGTGCCGTCCCAGTCGAAGGACAGGGGCACCAGGTACGGTGCGCCGTCCGGCGAGGCGCTCGCCACCCACAGGTCGACGTCGTGGGTGAACCGGTGCTCGGTGTCGCGGCGGCGCTGGGCTCGGGGGCGGGGTCCGGCGCTCACCGGTCCTGCTGCAGGCCGACGATGTGCCTTTGCCGTCACCAGGTCGGAGACGGGGTGCTGTACGGTCCTGGTTCCCTGGGGGGTGGAGCCGGTCATGGTCGCTCCTGTGGTCGTGGGACGCTGGGCTCACAGGTTCTGTCCACCGGGGTGCGGTCCGCCTCCGTGCCGGCCACGGAAACCGACACGAGAGAGGCACTCCGGTCCCGGCGGCCGGCCGGCGGGCCTGTGCCTTGACTTCGGCGGTCTGCAGCGGTGTGAACGAGGCGGGACGGCCACAGTGTTGACGGCCTTTGAGGCCGGGCAGGGCCGCCTCGGCGCACCAGCCTCGTCGGGGGCGCACGGTGTCCGGGCGCAGCCCCGTCTCCCGCTCGGCGGCGCACATGCGTGACCGCGGCACCTTTGCCCACCCGGCGGCGAACTGCCCGGCGGCGACGTGAACAAACTGATGCGCCCTCTTCGCACTCAAGAGATTCCCGACGACCTGTCCGCGACGGGTGGGGTCAGGGACCGGGTCCAAACTGGCTTGTCCCGCGAAACCGGCTCGCCCTAAGGTGAGATCACTTCGATGAGACGCTCTCCCGGAAGTAGGCCGCAGCGCGGAAGCGTCCCACCTTGCGAGGTGCCGAAGGGGCGGCAGCAGTCCTTGTCGACCCTTCCCTTCGGAGGTCTCCTTCATGAACGTCGGTATCGGCCTGCCCATCGGCGACCCTGCCACACTGCTCACCTGGGCCCGGTGTGCCGAAGCCGGGCCCTTCAGCACGCTCGGCCTGCTCGACCGGCTCGTCTACCACAACCCGGAACCCCTCGTCGCCCTCGCCGTCATTGCCGGCGCGACCTCTCGCATCCGCGTCCAGACCGAGGTGTTGCTCGCCCCGTTGCGCGACACCGCCCTCCTGGCCAAGCAGGCCGCCACCCTGGATCGGATGACCGGCGGCCGTCTGGTCCTCGGCCTCGGCATCGGTGGCCGGGACGATGACCACCAGGCCACTGGAATCGACAAGCGCACCCGGGGCCGACGCCTGGATGGGCAGATGGAGGTGATGCGCCGCCTGTGGTCCGGCGAGCCGTACGGCGACGGCGTCGGCGCGATCGGCCCCGCACCCGCCCGGCCCGGCGGCCCCGAGGTGCTGTTCGGCGGCTTCCAGCCCGCCGCGCTCGAACGCGTCGCGCGCTGGGGCGACGGCTTCCTCGCCGCCGCGGCGCCCTCCTGGGCAGGTGACCTGTTCGAGACCGTCCGCACGTTCTGGCAGGAGTACGGCCGCGACGGCGAACCGCGCATCGTCGCGCAGGTCAACGTCGCGCTCGGCCCTCAAGACGTGATCGACGACGCCCGGGCCAGCATGCACTCGTACTACAGCTTCACCGGCATGGCCGACCGGATGGTGGCCGGACTGCTCACCACGCCGACCGGGATCCGCGATGCGATCGCCGGCTTCGCCGACCTCGGCGCCGACGAGGTCATGCTCTACTGCTACGGCCTCGACCCGAACCAGGTGGACCGCCTCGCCGACCTCCTGTGACGGACCTGCCGAGTTGAAGCCGACCACCAGGGGCTGTCATCCAGTGCTGCATCAACTACCGGCCGCTTTCTGGACCGTTCCGTACGTGGGCTCCCGGTTTCCGGGGTCGTCGGAGGTGGCTGACCTTCCCGGCCTGGAACGGGGTGCGAACTGCCAGCTGTTCGCCTACGAGGTGCTTCGGCACTTCGGCCTGGCTGTGCCTGCCCTGCGTTCGAGTGAACTATGGGCCGATACGCAGTCCACGGCTCGTGTACCGGTGGCCCAGCCGCTCGATCTGATGCTGTTCAACGCCACCGACGACGCTTATGGCGCCCACGTGGGAGTCATGGTGGGCGAGGGACGAGTGCTGCATCTGTGTGCGGAGGCAGGGCGCCCGGCAGTCTGGGGGATGACAGAGTTCGCGACACGGCGGCGCTACCGGGTTCTGATCGGCATCAAGCGTGTGCTCGGCACGGCGCAGGACACCGTCGGCTGTCCGTGACTGCGCCCGCTTGGAGCACGCCTTCGCCGGATGCCACCCGGGACAGCACTCTTCCGGGTGTAGTTGCGGTAGAAGTGCATGCATCGGCTCTCAAGAAAACCTGTCATGGCAACAGTAGACATTGGCCCATCGCCGGGCTACTGTTCTCGCGTAGCCAGGAAGTCGAAGTGGGCGCGGCAGACACGAACTGCCGCGCGAGCAGGTGGAGAAGGACACGGCCCGAGGGGTCGTGTCGCAGTTCCCGCAGTATCCAGCAGTACAGCCGAGTAGCCGAAAGTAAGGAGCCGAACGCCATCAGGATCGCCCGGGCGAGGAAGCACTCCGCTCGGGTACCGCAGGCCCCGGATTGGAAGGTGGTCCCCGGTCACGCATCCGCGATCCCCGCAGCCCCGCCCTCCCAGGCGGTACCTGCGGAACAAGAAGGCCGGCGCAGTCTGCCGGTAGATGGTGTTGAAAGCTCAGGGCCCGGGTGCCGGAAAGGCACCCGGGCCCTCCGACGCGTCAGGGTTCTCCCGGCGCTTGCGCTCGCGTGCGCCCCTGGTACGGGGAACGCGGCGGGCTTCGGTCCCATCCCTCCAGGCGGTTTGCCCTGGGGACGGGCAGAGAGGCGACGCGCCACCCCTTAGCTTGCTTGCAGTAGCCGTATGGCTGCGGTGAGTGAAAGGAGAGTGGAGTGCTCCGCAATTCCGCGGGCCGACTGACCGTGCTTGCCTCGACGGTCCTGATGCTGGTCGGCGTAGTGAGCGCCGGCGCGGCTCAGGCGCAGGCGCCCGGCGGCCCCATCACCTACTCGATCGATTTCTCCAACCCCCGGGAGAGCGACGACAACAACCTGCCCGAACCCTACGGCGAAGTCGTCGTGAGGGCGCCGTGGGGCCAGCAGACCGCCCTGTGGGAACACCCGGACCGGGACATCAACACCCCCACACTGCCCCGGTATCCCCTGTACGGCGGCGCCGAACACCGGTACGTCCCGCACCCCGTCACCGAGGTCTGCGCCTTCGTGGGAGAGGACGACACCGGCATCAACGAAGACGACGTCCTCGCCGACGGCTGCGTGCCCTACACCGGCCCCGGCCGGTACACCATCAGTGCCGAAGGCGGATCCGTGACCATCACGGTCTACGACTTCGGCTGACCCGGGTGGTCCCGGGAGCCGTTCTCCCGGGACTACCAGCCCGCCCGGTTCGACCGCCTCCGTCGGCGAAGGACGACGGACCGGTCACAGCGCCTTCAGCCTGATCGCGCACGGCCAGCTCGTCGTGGAAGTGCGCCACCGATGTCTCGGGCACAGCCCGAGGTGATCGCGCGGGATCGCGCCGACGCGCTGGTCGCTCCCGTGACGGATGCGGGCCTCCCTACCGCAGACTTGACGGGCGTTCGGATACGTCACCGCAGCGCGTCGCTGCTCGACCGGCCGCGACCGCATTGCGGAGGGGGAAGGCGATGAGCGACGCGACCGCGACGAGGAGTCCGCTGGCCCAGAGGGGTCCGAGGTCACCGGCTTCGGTGTTCAGGCTGGTCGCGGCGATGAGTGGTCCGACGGCCGCGCCGACGTTGAGTGCCGCGGTCGCGTAGGAGCCCGCCATGGTGGGGGCTTTTCCGGCCTCGTAGAGGACCCGGGTGATCAGGGTGCTGCCCAGCGCGAACGACAGCGCGCCCTGGACGAAGACGAGGGCGAGCAGAGCGACCGGCTGGTCGGCCAGCAGGGCAAGGGCCGGCCAGCCGATGAGCAGGAGCGGACCGCCGACCGCGAGGACCGGTCCGGGGTGCTGGTCGGACAGCCGTCCGGCGACGGTGACCCCGGCGAAGGAGCCGATGCCGAAGAGCACGAGGACGACCGAAATCCACAGCTCGCCAAGCCCCGCTGTGTCGGTCACGACGGGGGCGAGGAAGGTGAAGCCGGCGAAGGTCGCCGCGTTGACCAGCGCGCCGAGCAGCATGACCAGGAGCAACCGCGGACTTCTGAGCTGTGCGAGTTCCGCTCGCAGGGTCGGCCCGTCAGCCCCTTCCTTCGGTACGCGACGCGCCGGGATTCCGGTGAGGACACCGAGGGCTGCGGGCAGGCAGAGAGCCGCGACCGCCCAGAACGTGGCCCGCCAGCCGAGCAGTGTGCCGAGCACCGAGCCTCCGGGGACACCGGCGATCGTGGCCACCGTGGTGCCGGACAACAACAGGGTGAGCGCACGCCCCTTGCGGTCGGCGGGGACCAGCGCGGCGGCACTCGTCAGAGCGACCGCGAGGAACCCCGCGTTCGCGGCTGCCGCGACCACCCGCGTCGCGAACAGGACCCAGAAGGTCGAGGTGGCAGCGCCGACGGCATGGGCTGCCGAGAACGCGAGGACGCATCCGACAAGGCCGGACCGGGCCGGCCGGCTGCGGGCGAGTACCGCCATCAGCGGGGCGCCGACGGTCATCCCGAGCGCGAAGGCCGGGGTGAGCATGCCCGCCGTTCCGACGGTGACGTCGAGGTCCGAGGCGATGTCCGGCAGGAGGCCGGCGAGCATGAACTCCGAGGTGCCCATGGCGAAGACCGCCAAGGCAAGCAGATACAGGGGGAGAGGCATCGAATGGCTCCGGGGCGGGGAGAGGCGCGAGAAGGTCATCTCGTCACCGCGGTCAGCACCCCGGGGCGCCCTCGTCCGGCCACGGATTGCGGCGGGACGGCAGGACGGTGAACTCAGCGGTTCAGGGGGCTGACGGCGTGACCGAAAGCCCCCGCCCTGTCCGACTCAGGACTCGACATGGCTCGCACGCTACCTGACCGCCGCCTGCCGGAGCACCTCCATTCCGGAGGCGGCCTGTGCCACCGACGTCACGTCACGTTGTCACCGGTCCGTGCCGAGCCAGGGCAGTTGTCACCACCCGATCTCGCGGGCGTTCGCCGACGTCCTGGAGGGGCTTGGGTCGCCGAGCACCACCACGGTGCCTCCTTCACGGCAACTCGCGGGTGGGCGTGGCCTGGAGGTGACGACAACCGTGCTTCGGCTCACCGAGGCAGAGCGAGGGCGGCCACGACCTGCTTCCCGCGCTCCAGGCGGACGGTGTGGAACTGGTCGCAGATGCGGGTGATCAGGTGCAGGCCGTGTCCGCCGATGCGGTGCGGATCCGGGACGAGCAGCCGCGGTCCCTGCGAAGAGCTGTCGCGGACGGTGATCCGCAGGTGTGCGGGGTCGGCGATCAGCTCCAGCAGGATTCCTCCGGGACCCGGCGCGTGGCGCAGGGCGTTGGTGACGAGTTCGCTGACGACGATCTGGGCGTCCTGGCTGACCGTGTGCCCGGGCGGGTGCCCTGCGCGGGCGAGCAGAGCACGCACCGCGTGGCGCGCGTCGGCGATGGATGTGCCCTCGGCATCCCAGACAGCGCCGTAGCGCAAAGTGGCCGCCGGGTGGTGTTCATCCGTCGCCTGCTTCCTAAGCGGGATGACCATGGTGATTCCTGTGTAGTTGGAACGTTCGATTACTGATCGTTTCGGTTGTCGCAGTCTCCGCTTACCCTGTGTGCCCACAGTCATGGGGGGAGGGGCGCGGTGTCACGGCGCCGTCGGCATGGGTGATCGTGAAGTGTTCCAGGGTGCCGCTGACGGCCAGGAGTCTGCTGACCGCCGAGTGGAACGGGCCGAGGAGGAGGAGTTCGCGGCCGTCGACGGCGTGGCGCCGCCGGGCCTCGAGGAGAGCGTTGAGGAGCATGCTGTCGGCGAAGGTGACCTGGGACAGGTCTACGGCCGTAGTGGGCAGCCCCGCCAGATCGGCGGCCTGCCAGGCGGCTTCGACGTCTTCGGCGTCCTCATGGTCCATTTCTCCGCGCATGATGATGTGAAGAGCTCGGGCGTGGCGTGTGATGTGAACTTTCGTCTCAGGCATCGCAGGCCTTAGTCACACCGAGCGCTCGCGTAAGCCAACCGCCTGAGCTGGCAATACCGTGCTGGGTGAGTCCCGGTGTGCCGCGTCGCACAGCGGACCCTGTGCCGAAACACCGGCCGAGAGGGTACCAGCACGTGAGACCGGAGGAAACGGATGCTGTGGGAGGTGGCGGTCGGTGGACCGGTCCGACGGCGGTCAGCACACATTCGACATGATCGACTGGATGTTGGAAGCCGCGTCCGTGCGGGAGTTCCTTCAGCACCTGGTCGATGACGCGGTCAGCGCCTCGGGCGCGGACGGCTGCGGGGTGACGCTTCAGCGGCGGCAGCGGCCGCTGACCGTGGTCAGCACCGAGGGCGTGGCGGACAAGCTGGACGAGAAGCAGTACAGCCAGGACGACGGGCCCTGCCTTCAGGCCCTGCGCACCGGCCGGGTCGTGCACGTGCCGGACATGCTCGAAGAGTCCCGGTGGGGCCACTACCCGGGCTTCGCGGCCGATCTGGGCATCCGCTCCTCGCTGTCCCTGCCCATCCCCGTACGCGCCCACACGGCCGGGGCCCTGAACTTCTACGCCGCGGACCCGGACGCCTTCGCCGAGAACGACCGGCACACCCTGGCCATGTTCGCCGCACAGGCCGGTGGCGGGATCGCCCTGGCGCAGCGACTGGCCGACGCGGAGGACTTCACCCGCGACCTGCAGACCGCGCTCGCCTCCCGCAGCGTCATCGACCAGGCCATCGGCAGCGTCATGCAGCAGTACAAGTGCACCGAGCAGGAGGCGTTCGATCTGCTGCGCCGGCTGTCCCAGCAGGCCAACCTCAAGCTCCGCGACGTCTGCACGCGCCTGCTCACCGGCATCGCCGGCCGGCCCCCCGCTCCCCGGCCGCCTCTGCGCCCCCGCCCGTGAGGCCTCCCCGGAAGCTGACGCCGACCTCCGATTCCGCTGTCCGCCGGCTGAACGACGCCGGGAGGGCGGGAGGTGTGGGACGCGGCCGCGTCGGCATGCCGTGACAGCTCCCCCCTCATGAGGGGATCGCTCAGGAAGCCAGGCGACAGCCGTCCGCAGCCGTCTGCTCTCGCGTGGGCGCGTGACAGTTGTGCATCCGCCCGGCCGGGCTTCCGGGACGGCGGGTGCGTCACCGGCGGGCTGAACGAGGTCTCCGACTCCTGGGCGGTCCCCGGGCAGGCCCGTTCAGCATTGACCACGGGCCTGCCCGGCCATGCGCGAGCGGCACCGCGGCCATGAGGCCCCCCGGCCGCCCAGCCGCACGGAAGCGAATCGACTCCGCCTCGACCCTGTGCAGGAGTCTCCCGCCGGGGCCGCGACGTACCGGTCGCCGCCCCTCCCGCACCCCCACCGCGGAACCGGCATCGGGGTCCGGTACTCGCCCCGCCCCGACGAGGGCGATGCGGGCCGGCAGCACGAAGAGACCGAAGTCGGAACAGGGCGCTCAGCGACCCGTGACAGCCCGACCGGCTCCTGACCTGCCGACCTCCCAGGCCGCCTCGATCATCCGGAAGATCTCGTCCACCGCGGCCTCCGGCTCGGCCTCCTCGCGGGCCAGTGAATAGGCGTCGATCACGAACCTCGCGATCGCCCGGCAGACCGTTGTGGTCGGGGACAGGCCGGGATCGGCCGCGATGGCCGTCGCCAGCGACTCCGCATGACGCAGCCTCATCGACTCCTCGTACTTCCGCAGGGCGGGGGATGCGTCGATCATGCGCCAGAGCGGGGCGGCGCTGTCCGCCGTGCAGTGCCGCACCAGGGCCTGGATCTCGCGGCGCAGCGCAGGGATGAGCGGCTCGTGCGGCGCCCGGCCGGTGACCGCCTGCGTGAGGCGTTGCTCGAAGTCTTCGTCCAGCTCGAACACCAGGGCCTCTTTCGAGGCGAAGTGGGAGAAGAGCGTGGTGACGGCTACGTCGGCCTCGGCGGCCACGTCACGGATGCCCACCGCGTCGTACCCGCGTTCCAGGAAGAGCCGCAGGGCGGTGTCGGCGATTTTCTGGCGGGTCGCGGCCTTCTTGCGCTCGCGGCGGCCGGGCGGCACGGTCATGCCCCGACGCTATCAGATGCAAAACCAGAACCGTTTCTAAACCATAACCGTTAGTGTTACGGTCAGCGGCATGAAGAGAGTGAGCTTCGCCGAGTTCGGCGGTCCGGACGTCCTGCGACTCGTGGACGTCGAGGAGCCCCACGCGGGCCCCGGCCAGTTGCGCATCGCCGTGCGGGCGGCGGGCGTGAACCCCGTCGACTGGAGGATCCGTGAAGGCCAGTTCCAGAAGGTCCATCCGATCGAGTTGCCCGCCGGAGTCGGGCAGGACGCCGCCGGGGTGGTGGACGAAGTAGGCGACGGGGTCGAAGGGGTCGAGGTCGGCGACCACGTGTTCGGCGAAGGTTCGAGCACCTACGCCGAGTTCGCCGTCCTGTCGGCGTGGGCCCGGATGCCCGGGGGTCTGACATTCGAGGAGGCGGCCGGATACCCCTCCGTGGTGGAGACGGCGCTGCGCGTCATTCGCCAGGTCGGTGTGCGGTCCGGGCAGACGCTGCTGGTCAGCGGCGCGTCCGGGGGAGTGGGATCGGCGGTGCTGCAGATCGCCCGCGAGCGCGGCATCACCGTGATCGGCACGGCCGGGGCCGCGAACCAGGACTATCTGCGCGGCCTGGGTGCCGTCGCCACGACGTACGGCGAGGGCTGGGTCGAGCGGGTGCGGCAGCTCGGCCGGGTCGACGCAGCTCTCGATCTGGCCGGCTCGGGAGTGATCCGGGAACTCGTCGAGCTGACCGGGGATCCGCAGAAGGTGATCTCCATCGCCGATCTCGGTGCGCCGGAATTCGGTGTCCGATTCTCCGGCGTGGCCGGCAGCATGCCGGAAGCGCTTGCCGAGGCCGCCGGCCTCATCTCACGGGGAAAGCTCCACATCCCGGTCGAGAAGTCGTACACGCTCGCCGAGGCCGCGGCGGCGCACGTCGACAGCCAGGCCGGTCACACGCGCGGGCGCCGGGTCGTGGTCGTCTGAGCCGTCTCCCGCGCGGCGGCGCGGCCCGGTCGGCGGCATCCCCGGCGGTGGTGAACCCGCCTTCCGTCGCCGCGTCCGCCGGCCGGGTGTGGTCGCCGGTCGTCGAGTGCTGCTCGCCCTACTGCCGTTCGGGTCAGTCCGGCAGGTCGACCGACCGCGTTCCGGCCTGGACCTGAAGGCGATCGCCCGACCACCCCACGGTGATTCCGCCACCGGCCACCCCGCTTCGGTGTCCGGCGGCGGGAGTCACGGCCGATCCGCGCCCACCGCCTGGCAGCCGACGGCGCACGCCCACCGCCTGCCGACCGTCGGCACATCAGGGCCGACGACCGCCTGATCCGGGTGAACCGCCTACGCGCGACAGGCTTCGTCGATCAGGGTGGGGACGGTGCCGAGCCACCACGCCAGGTCGGCAGTGGCGCCGGTGGTCGGGCCGTCGCGGTGCACGTAGTGGCGCACGTCGCGCCCGGGCTCGGCGCGCTCGCCGTTCAGGGCACGCTCCACCCACTCGGCGCCGAAGCGGAAGATCTCCACCGGCACCGGCACCGGCACCGTCGCCGCCTCCGCACTCGACGCCGCTCTGCGCCGATGGGCCGGCGCGCCGTCGTCCGCACCCGAGAACGCGCCGGTGGGCTGAACCCCCTGAGCCCCTGCCCGCGCCGGCCTCGGTCGACGTACCGCCGACTGCCCGCGCCGGCCTCGGTCGACGTACCGCCGGACGAGCTCGGCGTCGGCCAGATCAAGCGATCCGGCCGCACCGCCGGTCGGGGAAGGGGGAGGGGCGCCGACGGGGACCGACCCTGTCCGTTCCGTGGTGCGCGTGACATGATCCCGTTGTGGATTTGCTTCCAATTTCAAGCTATTTCCCACCAGATGGGCGCGCTGCCATAGCCGATCTGATCGCGGCGGCCAGGTCCGGTCGTGGTGGTGCGGTGGTGGTCCGCGGTGAGGCGGGCATCGGCAAGACCACTCTCCTGCGGCATGTCCTGGACGCGCAGGTCGGGTTGCGGGTGCTGTGGGTGAACGGGGCCGAGTTCGAGGCGGACTTCGCCTACGCGGCGGTGCATCAGCTCACCCGGCCGTTGCACGACCGGATCGGGCGGCTGCCGGCCCGGCAGGGGAACGACCTGTCGGTGGCGTTCGGGCTCGGGGAGGGCAGCGCGCCCAGTCAGTTCGCGGTGGCACTCGGTGTGTTGGGGCTGCTGTCGGAGGCGGCGGGGGAGTCGCCCGTGGTCTGCGTCGTGGATGACGCGCAGTGGCTCGACCGGGCGTCGGCGCAGGTTCTGGCGTTCGCGGCGCGCAGGATCGGCGCGGAGCCGATCGCGCTCGTGTTCGGGTTGCGCGATCCGCACGGCGTCGACGAGCTGGACGGGCTGCCGGAGCTGAAGCTGTCGGGCTTGTCCGATCAGGCGGCACGCGACCTGCTGGCGTCCGGGGTTCCGGTGCCGCTGGACGACCGGGTGCGTGAGCGGATTCTCGCCGAGGCGCGCGGCAATCCGCTCGCGCTGCTGGAACTGCCGCGCAGGCTCGGTCCCGCCGGACTCGCGGGCGGATTCGGGCTGCCCACTCCCGCCTCGCCGGCGAACCGGATCGAGCAGAGTTACCGGGAGCGGGTCTCCCGGCTGTCGCCCGGAGCCCGGATGTTGCTGCTGATCGCGGCCTCCGAGCCGCTCGGCGACCCGGGTCTGCTGTGGCGGGCCGCGGATCTGCTCGACGTGAAACCGGAGGCCGGAACCGAGGCCGAGGCGGAGGAGCTGATCGAGTTGGGAGGCCGGTCCCGGTTCCGGCACCCGCTGGTGCGGTCGGCCGTGTACGCCGCCGCGTCACCGGCCGACCGGCGGCTCGTCCACGGAGCGCTCGCCGACGTCACCGACCCGCAGACCGATCCCGACCGGCGCTCCTGGCACCGGTCTCAGGCCGCACCCCGGCCCGATGAGGACGTCGCGGCCGATTTGCTGCGCAGCGCGGAGCGGGCCCGGCGGCGGGGCGGGGCGGCGGCCGAGGCCGCGTTCCTCCAGCAGGCCGCGTCCCTCACTCCCGATCCCCGGTTCCGGGCCAAGCGCAGCCTCGCCGCGGCACGGGCGGCGCTGGAGGCCGGCGCGTTCGAGACCGCGATCACCCTGGTCGACGCGGCCGAGCACGGCCCCATCGACGACGCCGGGCGGGTCGAGGCCGAACTCGCCCGCGGACAGGCGGCGTTCTTCCGCGACGGCGCGGCCGACGCCGTCGGCCATCTGATCCGGGCCGCCGGACTCGACCCCGGCCGGGCCCGGCTGTACCTGCTGGACGCGCTGCAGGCGGGGCTCGTCGTCGGCCGGTCCTCGCCCGCCTGCCGTACCGCCCTTCAGGCGGCCCGGCAGGCACCCGTTCCCCCGGGGCACCGCACCGGCGCCGACGACCTGCTGGACACGCTGGTCGCCTACCTCGACGGTGATCTCGCGACGGTGTCCGTACTGTCCCGCATGCTGTCGGACACGACCGACCCGCTGTGGTCACGGCGCCTGTCGCTGGCGGCGCTGCTCGCCGTGGAACTGTGGGACTTCGCCCTGGAGGAACGATTCGCCACCCAGGCCGTCACAGCGGCCCGGAGCAGCGGAGCGCTGATGATCCTGCCGGTCGGCCTCTGGATGCGGGCCATGGCCGCCGCCCAGCGCGGCGCGCTGCTCGACGCCTCCGCCCTGCTCGGCGAGGCCGACGGCATCGCCGAGGTGACCGGGGTCCCGGTCCACTGGTACGGCCACCTGCAGGTCGCGGCCGTGCGCGGCCGGGCCGCCGAAGCCAGGCCGCTGATCGACCGGGTGCTGGCCGAGTCACGGGCCCGCAGCAAGGGGATGCTGACGGCGATGGCCCACAGCGCCGCCGCGTTCTACGCCAACGGCGTCGCCGACCACCGCGCGGCGCTCGAATCGGCGCCGCTGGCACTCACCGACGGCGACCTGTCGACGAGCAGCATGGCACTGCCCGAACTGGTCGAGGCGGCGGTGCGGTGCGGCCAGGACGCCGTCGCCCGCGAGGCGTTCGCCCGGCTCGACGAGCACACGCGGGCCGCGGGCACCGACTGGGCGCTCGGGGTGCGCGCGGCTCTCGGCGCCCTGCTGTCGGACGAGCCGGAAGCCCTGCATGCCGAGGCGGTGGCCAGGCTGGGCGCCGGCGGCATGCGGACCTGGCACGGCCGGGCCCTGCTGCACCAAGGGGCGTGGCTGCGCCGCGACGGCCGCCGCCGTGAGTCGCTGGAGGCCCTGCGCGCGGCCCACGACCTGTTCACCACGACGGGCGCGGAGGGATTCGCCGAACGGGCCCGGGCCGAACTCGCCGCCGCGGGCGAGCAGGCCAGATCGGTGACGAGAGGGGTGCTGGAGGCGCTCACCGGCCAGGAACTCAACATAGCCCGGCTCGTCGCGACCGGCGCCACCTCCCGCGAGGTCGCGGACCGGCTCTTCCTCAGCCCCCGGACGATCGACGCCCACCTGCGCAACATCTTCAAGAAGCTCGACATCACCTCGCGCCGCCAGCTCACCGACCTCGTCACCCAGGCGATCTAGGTGACGGTCTAGGCGACTTTCACCGAAGAGCGGCCGGGTCTCGCCACAGCAGACTCGGCCGCATGGACAACCCGCCCGCCGGCATCGACCGCGCCGCCCCCGTCGTCGCCCGCCACGAACTGACGATCAGAGCTCCCGCCACCGCGGTCTGGGGGTTACTGACCGACGTGCCCGCCTGGCCGTCCTGGCAGCCCGACATCGTCTCCGCACGCGCCCGCACGCCGTTGACGCCGGGCGCGACGTTCCACTGGCGCACCGCGGCCCTCGACATCGCCTCCACCGTCTACGCGATGGAGGCGCCCCGCCTCATCCTCTGGGGCGGCCCGGCCCAGGGCATCGTCGCCGTACATCAGTGGACGCTCACCTCGTCCGGCCCCGCCGCGACCCTCGTCACGACCGAGGAATCGTGGGACGGCGCCCCGGTGCGGGCCGACGCCGCCAACATCCGGCAGGCGCTCGACGACTCCCTCGCCCAATGGCTCGGCCACCTCAAGACCGCCGCGGAGAAACCGCGATGACCGCTGTGGAGTCCGCCATGCGCAAGCGATCCCGCGGCGCCGCCCTCACCGCCCTGGCCGCCGCGCAGTTCACCGTCATGCTCGCGACGTCGATCGTGAACGTCGCGCTGCCCCAGATCCGCGACGGCGTCGGTCTGTCGGACGGCGGCACCACCTGGGTGGTCAACGCCTACGGCCTGGCGTTCGGAGCCCTGCTGCTCGCCGGCGGGCGAGCAGCGGACCTGCTGGGACGCCGCCGGGTGCTGTTCGCGGGCCTCGCGCTCTTCGGGGCGGCCTCGGCGGCAGCGGGACTGGCGACGTCGCCCGCCGTCCTCATCGGTGCCCGCGCGGTGCAGGGGACCGGCGCCGCGGTCGTCGCCCCGGCGGCCCTCGCCCTGGTGATGGACCTCTACCCGCCGGGGCCGGGGCGGGGCAGGGCCCTGGGTATCTGGGGCGCGGTGTCCGGAGCCGGAGGCGCGGCGGGGGTCGTCCTCGGCGGCGTGCTGAACCAGGCGTGGGGCTGGCCATGGATCTTCCACGCGGTCGCTGTCGGAACGTACCTGGTCCTGGGCGCCTCAGCCGTCCTCGTCCCACAGACCGCGGCAGCGGAGGCGGCTCGGTTCGATCTCCCCGGCACCGCCGCGATCGGCCTCGCGCTGACCGGTCTGGTGTGGGGGCTGACCACCGCCCGCAGCGCCGGGTGGACCGACGGCCCCGTACTCGGCGCCTTCCTGCTCGCGGCCGTCCTCGGGGCGGCGTTCGTCCTGATCGAACGGGGCAGCAGCCACCCGCTGGTGCCGTCCAGGCTGTTCGCCGGGGGCCGGGTGACCGCAGGAAACGTCCTGATGGGCCTGTTCGGTTCGGTATGGATCGCGCTGTTCTTCTTCCTGCCGCTCTACCAGCAGCAGGTCCTCGGTGCCGGCCCGCTGGTCACCGGTCTCGGACAACTCCCCCTCGCCGCCGCGAACATGCTCGGCGCGACCCTCGCACCGCGGATCGCACGCCGGATCGGCGCCACGGCCACGGTGATCGGAGCACTGCTCACCGAGGCCGCCGGAATGCTGTGGCTCTCGCGCATCGGCGTGCACGGAAGCTTCGTCACCGATGTCCTGGGCCCGAGCGTCCTGGTCGGCCTCGGCCTGAGCGTCGCGTTCGTCCAGCTCACCGCCCTCTCCATCGAAGGCGTGGCCAAGGACGACTCCGGGGTGGCCGGGGGACTGGTCAACACCACACGCCAGGTCGGCGGTGCGATCGGCCTCGCGGTGCTGACCACCGTCGCCGGAACCGTCACCTCGTCCGCCCACCGGCCACGCCTGGAGGCGCTGACCGAGGGATACCGCACCGCGTTCGTCATCTCCGCCGCAGTCCTTGTGGCAACCGCCCTTCTCGCCTCTCTTCTGACCCGTCCGAACACGAAAGCAGGGAAAGCACCATGCGCACCATCGACGAATCCGCTCCCGTCGTCGTCCGGCTCTCGACCGTGATCGACGCTCCGCTGGAGACGGTGTGGAACCTGCACACCGGCATCGACGCCTGGGCCGAGTGGAACACGCACGTCGACGAGGCCAGGCTCGACGGCCCGCTCCAGCCCGGCAGCTCCTTCCGCTGGAAGACCCACGGGCTGGACATCACCTCCACCCTCTACGAGATCGTCCCCGGCGCCCGGATCGTCTGGGGCGGCCCCGCGAACGGCATCGACGGCGTCCATGTGTGGACCTTCGAAGCCGACGGCGGCCAGGTGACCGTCCGCACCGAGGAGTCCTGGGCCGGTGCCCCCGTCGAGGCCGCCGTCGAAGAACTCGGCCAAGCCCTCGAACAGTCCCTCCAGTCCTGGCTCGTGGCCCTCAAGTCCCGTGCGGAGCAGCACGCCTGACCGACCATCACCAGCACCGACACCACCGAGCGACGAGGTTCACACATGTCCACCAAGCCCTACCTGATCGGCCACTACACCCCGGCCGTCGACGAGATCACCGCCACCGGTCTGACCGTCGAGGGCAGCCTGCCGCCGGAGCTGACCGGCCGGCTGATCCGCAACAGCCACAACCCCAAGCCCGGCGTCACCCCCACCCACTGGTTCAAGGGCAGCGGCATGGTCCACGGCATCCGCCTGCGCGAGGGCCGCGCCGAGTGGTACCGCAACCGCTGGGTCCGCACCCCCGCCCTGGACGGCGCCCCCTACCTCACCGAGCACGGCCCCGACCTGACCGCCAGCACCGCCGGCACCCACGTCGTGGAACACGCCGGGCGCCTCCTCGCCCTGTGCGAGGCGAACCTCCCCTTCGAACTCACCCGGGACCTGGACACCGTCGGCGCCTACGACTTCGACGGCAAGCTGCGCAGCGCGATGACCGCGCACCCCAAGACCGACCCGGTCACCGGGGAGTTGCACTTCTTCGGCTCCTCGCCGTTCCCGCCGTACCTGATGTACTACGTAGCCGACGCCAAGGGCCAGGTCACGCACAGCTTCGAGGTGCCGGGAGCCACCGCCTCCCTCAAGCACGACTTCGCGCTCACACGTCACTACGTGGTCTTCGTCGAAGGCACGGTCACCTTCGACCCGACCGAGCACTCGGGCATCCCGTACTCCTGGAACGACGACCAGCCCGCCCGGATCGGCGTCATGCCCCGCGGCCCGGAGGGCGCCGGTGAGGTCCGCTGGTTCCCCATCGAGCCGGGCAACATGCTGCACGCCGGCAACGCCTACGAGGACGCCCAGGGCCGCATCGTGCTGGAGGGCCCGACGGTGGACAGGGAGGGCTTCCAGCTCTCCTGGAACTGGTGGGTCGGCGCCCCCGGCCGCGGCACGGAGCCCAACACGCGCTCCTACAACCGCCGTTGGGTCATCGACCTGGCCGCCGGCCGCGTCGACGAGCGGATCACCGACGACCTCGCCGTCGAGTTCCCCACGCTCAACGAGGACTTCCTCGGCGCCGAGAACCGCTACCAGTACGCGGTCTCCTTCCCCGACCAGGACGGCTACGGCGGCTACGGCATCGTCAAGTACGACCGCACCACCGGCGCCCGCCGCGTCCACCAGGCCGGGGACGCCCGCCTGCCCAGCGAGGCCGTGTTCGTGCCCGCCGCCGGAGCCACCCGCGAGGACGACGGCTATCTGCTCACCGTCGTCTCCGACCTCAAGCAGGACGCCTCCCAACTCCTGGTCCTGGACGCCTCCGGCCTCGACCGGATCGCCACCGTCCACCTGCCACGACGGGTCACCGGCGGCATCCACGGCTCCTGGATCCCGGACACCGACACCGGCACCGACGCCTCCGACAGCTGAACCCGCCGCCCCGGCCGGGGGGCCGCCCCTCCCGGCCGGGCCCGCACCCACCACCCGTTCCCTGAAATCCCTGAAATCTCCTCGAAAGGCCAAGCATCGTGCGTATGTTCACCGTGGCGAGGTTCACCGCCGCCTCCACCGTGCTCGTCCTCGCCGTCTCCGGCACCGCCCACGCCCTCACCGACGACAGGCCCACCACCTCGGGCGAGAGCCTCGCCGCGCACACCGCTGACGTGCAGATCGATCAGACCGCGCCGGTCATCACGCGGGAGAACATCCTCATCCACGCCCCCCTGCGCACCATCTGGAAGATCCAGACGGATGTCGAGAAGTGGCCCGCCTGGCAGCCCGGCGTGGAGAGGGTCGTCAAGGACACCCCCGGATGCCTGCGCCCCGGCTCGGTTTTCCGCTGGAGCACCGAGGGGCTGGACATCACCTCCACCGTCAAGCAGGTCAGACCCGGCAAGCGCCTCGTCTGGGGCGGCCCCGCCCAGGGCATCACCGCCGTGCACGTGTGGACGTTCACGCCGACCCGCGACGGCGTCCTCGTCCACACCGAGGAGTCGTGGACCGGAGAGCCCGTCGTCGCCAACCAGGCCGTCCTCCAGGCCGCCCTCGACAAATCCCTCCACGACTGGGTCGACAACCTCCGACACGAGGCCGAGGCCCAGGCCGCGAAGTAGCCCGTCACCGGGGCCGAAGGAGCCGCCGGGCACTGCCGGCCGAAAGAGCCACTCGAGTCACGTCGCGCATGCGCCCGCCGACGCGGCCGGTGGCCGAACGCGGGCCGTGTCGATCGAGCCCGTCGTGCACGGGAGGCCCGTGCCGGTGCTGCCGTCGGCGATGGGCGCAGCACCGGCGGGGGAGAGAGCCGGTCCCCGGTGATCAGGCGGTGACCGCTCTCGCTCGGCGCCGGGCATCCGACCGGATACCGCCACCGAGTTCGCCCGTCAGGCGGTGAAACCTCCGTCGACGGCGATCACCGCTCCGGTGATGTACCCGGCGTCCGCGCCGGCCAGGTGGGCGACCGTGGCGGCGATCTCCGGTGCGGCCGCATAGCGGCCCAGCGCGGTGAATCCGGCTATCGCCGACGCGTTGGGACCATCGGCGGGGTTGGCGTCCGTGTCGGTGGGGCCGGGGTGCACCAGGTTGACGGTGATGCCGCGCGGCCCGAGTTCCCTGGCCAGCCCCTTGGTCATGCCGACGAGTGCCGTCTTGCTCATCGCGTAGAGGGTCATGCCCGGGAAGACCGCGCGCTCAGCCACGTTGCTGCCGATACTGATGATGCGGCCGCCCTGGCCCATGTGACGCGCCGCCGCCTGGGACGCCACGAGCGGCGCCCGGACGTTCACCGCCAGGGTGCGGTCGATCTCCTCCGCCCTCATGTCCTCCAGCGGGCCGACGAGGAAGACCCCCGCGTTGTTGACCAGGACGTCCAGTCTGCCGAACGTCTCGACGGTCTCCTCCACCGCCGCGGTCAGCCTGTCGGGAACCGCGCTGTCGGCCTGGACGGCCACCGCTCGGCGGCCGACCGCCTTGATCTGTTCCACCACCCCCGCGGCGCGCTCCGCGCTGTTCTCGTACGTCAGGGCCACATCGGCACCCTCCTCGGCCAGCCGCAACGCCACCGCGGCGCCGATTCCACGGCTTCCACCGGTCACCAAGACCACATGTCCTTCGAGTCGGTTCATGAGGCGAGCATTTCGTCGGTCGCCGCCGGACGCTGGCGCAAATCGGACCGCGCGCTCGCCCGTCACGTCGGCCGGCGGCACGCATGTCGGCGCGGACCTCTACCGCCGCAACCAGATCTTCCGCGGCCCGCGCCGTCTCCTGATCGACGTCGACGGGATCCGCGACCGACGAGCGGTGCGGCTCGGTTCCCAGGGGCTGTGTCGCTCCAGCTCACTCCGTCACGGGCAGGCACTCGGCGAGCAGGCCGACGATGTCGCGCCAGGCTCGCTCCGCGTGCCGTGGATGGTGGCCGACGCCGGGACGCACGGTGTGGTCGACCTGTGGGTGGTGGAAGGCGTGCAGGGCTCCGCCGTAGACCACGAGGCGCCAGTCGACGCCCGCGGCCTGCATCTCGGCGGTGAACGCGGCCCGTTGCGCCGGCGGCATGATGGGGTCTTCCGACCCGACCCCGGCCCACACCGGGCAGCGAATGCGCGCCGCCTCGCCCGGCCGGCCCGTGGTCACGGCGTTGACGGTCCCGATCGCGCGCAGGTCGACGCCGTCGCGCCCGAGTTCCAACGCGATCGCTCCCCCCGTGCCGTAGCCGACAGCGGCGATCCGGTCGGGGTCGGTCCGCGGTTCGGCGCGCAACACGTCGAGCGCCGCGTGGCCGATGTCCCGCATCCGGTCGGGGTCGGCCAGAAGCGGGGTCACGTGCGCCAGCATCTCGTCGGGGTCGGTGAACCAGCGCCCGCCGTTGATGTCGAAGGCCAGCGCCACGTACCCCAGCTCAGCCAGAGCGTCGGCCCGGCGGCGCTGGAAGTCGTTCAGTCCGATCCCCTCGGGCCCGATCAGGACCGCGGGTCGGCGGTCGGCCCCGGCCGGGAGTGCGAGGTGCCCGATCATCGTCAGGCCGTCGGCCGGATACTCGACCGTGCGTGTGGTGATCGTCATGTCATCCGACGGTAGTGATCGTCGAGCCCGGTCGGGCCGGTATTAGCCGTCAGCAGAGCCGAAGCGCCTGCCCGCCGAGCGCTCCCTACGCGCCGGCCGTACGGGGGACGAGCCCGGGTCGTCCTCTCCCCACCCGGACCCGGTAGGGACGGATCAAGCGGTGCGCCGCAGGCGCAGGGCCAGCGCCGGGCACTGGTTGACGGTGCGGCGGGCGGCGTGCTCCTGCCAGGGAGCGACCGGCACGGAGGTGGAGGTGGGGTACCCGTGCGGGCCGAGGCGGATCACGTCGGGGGCCAGCACGGTGCACAGGCCATGGCCGGAGCAGCGGGACCAGTCCACCTCCAGCCGGGCGCCCGCCACCCGGGGAAGGGGCAGTACACCGTGCACCGGGCGGCCGCAGCCGGAACCGGAGAGGTGGGCGTCCAGGTCATCGGCGAAGACGTCGAGCGCGGTGCGGACGAAGCGGGCCGTGCCGTCCGGGTGCGAGCAAGCCCCACCGCCCTGGGCCGCGCCGAGGGCACGCCGGGCATCATCGAGCACCCCCGGTTCGGCGGCGCCGGCGGCGAGCAGGGCGAGGGACTCGGCGGCGGCGGGCAGGCCCCGCTTGCAGGGGCCGCACTGGCCGGCGGATTCGGCCGCCAGCCAGGCCGTGACCCGGGCGATCTCGCCGAGCGGGCAGGTGTCGTGCGGCAGCGTGACGATCGCGCCCGCGCCGAGCGCACCGCCCAGGGCCGCGAGTCCCGCACGGGAGAGCGGCGCGCCGACGGCGTCCAGGGGGCGCAACCAGGCACCGTGGTAGCCGCCCACCAGGACGCCCGCGCCCGGCTCGAGGCCGCAGGCGTCCAGCATCGGGCCCAGCGCGGTCCCGGCCGGGGCCTCGACCACGAGCGGAGCGGCGCCCGACCGGTTGACGGTGAGCAGGATGGTGCCCGGTTCGGCGAGGGTGCCGACAGAGGCGTAAGCGTCGGGGCCGAGGCGGGCGGCGATGGCGAGCTGAGCCCAGGTCTCGGTGTTGGAGAGCAGCGTCGCGCGGCGGCGCACGCCGGCCGTTCCGCCATGGGCCGCGCGGCCCTTCAGCGGCGTCGGCGCCACCGGCAGGCCGTTGACGCCCCGGATCAGGGCCCCCGACTCGCCGGAGACGAAACGCTCGGGCAGACAGACGGTCCGGGCCGGGCAGGGCAGCTCGCGCTCGGCGAGGGCGGCGGGGACCGAGATCTCGCCGGGGCTGCCCGCGGTGACACCGATCACGATCTCCTCGGCGCCGAACGCGGCCGCCGCGAGGCAGGCACCGTCAAGCACCAGGTGCGGCGCGCGGGCGAGCAGCATCTTGTCCTTGGCGCTGGGCGGCTCGCCCTCGGCACCGTTCACCACGACGACGGGCGGCACGCCGAGACGGTCCGCGCCGGCCAGGGCGGCCCGGCCCTTGCGAGCGAAGGGAAAGCCGGCGCCGCCGCGACCGCGCAGGGCGACGGCCTCGGCCAGGGCGAGCAGACCGTCCCGGTCCAGCGGGGGAAGCGGCGGGTGGACGCGGCGGTGCGCGGCCAGGTCCAGCCTCCGGTGACGGTTCAGTCCGGCAGTGAGCCGGGCGGTCCCGAGCCGGCGCACCGCCGGCAGCTCCAGCTCGGGGCCCCTCACCAGCCGCTCCCGGGCCGGGCCAGGGGCAGCGGACGGAGCTCCGGCTCAGCGGCGTGCCTGGGCGGCCGGGCAGGACCGGTGCTCGGCGCGGGCCTGTGGCCCGCTCCCGCCGGAGCCGCGGGCCGGGCGGCGCAGGTCACGGGGCGGGAGGCGGAGACGGAGGGTGTGGACGGCGCCGACAGCCCGGCGAGGGCGGCAGGGTGCACGGAGGCGGGTTCGTACGCCCTGGAGTCGCGCCGGCGCAGCCTCAGGGACCGGCGGTATCCGAGGTACGACAAGGCGCGGACCAGCAGAGCGAGCGCCACCACGGCCGCGCACAGGCCGTAGCCCCACAGGACCCACGCGTGCGCCCGGCGCCCCGCAGACAGCCCGTGCGCCAGTGCGATGGGCCAGCAGACGTACGCCGTGGAGTGCAGCACCCTCCACAGCCACGGGTGCCTGCTGCCGGCGAACCGGCCGCGGAGCACACCGGTGATCGCCACCAGGAGGAGCAGGTCGGCACCGACCGTGCCCAGGCTGACCGCGAAGAGAGTGCCGCCGGTGAACGGGAGCACCGCGGCCTGGGGGCCGGCGTGCCGCTCGGCGACCTTGACCGCGACATGGACGGCCAGGAAGCCGACCGCCGTCACGGCAGTCGCCCGGTGCACCGACTGCATGGCCACCCGCAGCCGACGGGTCAGTACCAGCCGGTCGGTCGCGGTGAGCCCGCACACCATCGCGGCGGTCAGCGAGAGCAGGGTGAAGACACCGGCGAAGTAGTCCAGGAAGGTCATCATCCGGCTGGTCGCCGCGGTCGACGCGGCGCCGACGGAAAGATCGGCGAGCAGGACATGGCTGGACACAGGACACCTCATTCCATGGCTTGGATCACGTGTCCGCAGGACCGGACCGGTGAGCGGCCCGACGTGCCCAGTTCGGCGGATGGCACCACCGGTCCGGGACCGGCGGCGCTGCACGACGTCGCCCGCGCTGCACGACGTCGCCCATTCTTAGCCCACGCCCGACCAGCGACGACGGACCCGCCTACGACCCGCGACCGTATAGGGCCCTGCGGCGGCGCCGCTTTCCCGGCCGCGCGCCGCGGGCCCGCCTCCTACGGTCCCGCGTAGTAGACGAGGTGAGCGGTGTGAGCGGCTTCACCAGGGCCGAGCCGTGGCGCCGACGCGCCGGCCGCCGAGGCTCGGTGCGCAGGTGCCATGGCGCGTGGCGCTGACACTCATGGGGGCTCCGCAGAGCTCGACCAGAACCTGCTGTGGCGTCCGTTGCCCAGCGCCCGCCGGCACGCCACACCGGTGCGCGGTCTGTGGCACATCGGCGCCTCCACACATCCCGGCCCGGGTGTCGGCGGCGGCTCGGGCCACGTCGTGGCGCAACAGCTCATCCGTGCCGGGCGCCGGGCACCGGGCGCCGGAGCCGACGCCGCCGCTGACCGGCGCGGAGGCGAGCGGGCGAGAACGTACGACATCGTTGTCGGCGCCCGGCCGGCTCTCGGCGCTACCGGCCGGGGCGGGGGCTACATACCGGCCTCGCGGCGGGCCGACGGCATCCGGACGCCGAACTCCGCCACCGGCTCGCCCGGCCTCGCGACGGGCCGGGGCGGGTGGTTCGTGCGCTCGGGCGTACGCATCCGGCTGCCCAGGGCCACCCCCAGCTGGAACCGGTTGTCGACCCCTAGCCTGTCCATGAGCGAGCGCAGGATGTTCGTCACCGTGCGGGGGCTGACGCCGAGCCGGCCGGCCGCGCTCGCGTCCGTGTGGCCCGCCAGCAGCAGAGCCACCAGCCTGCGCTGGCGCTCGTCGAGGGGCATGACCGCGGCGAGCCTCTCCTCCACGGTCGGCCGTACGGGGATGGACGGCTGTTCGCCGCCGGGCATCCGGAGGCTGTTGCGGCGCAGAGGTGTGGGGTTCGGCGAGCTGAACACGGGGCTCCCCTGGTCGGTGTGGTCTGGTGTGAAGCGACGGCCGGGCGTACGCGGCGCGGACGTGGCGGTTCCCGCAGGGCGTGAGGAAGGCCGGCGGGGGCGAGGGGCTGAGGGGCTGTAGGCGGTTCGGGCGGGCGAGGGGTGATGCCCCGTCCTTTCGGATGCGCATTTAGGGCAGGCGGAGGATGACTGCGGAGGTGACTGGGAGGGTGACTGCTGTCAATAACCATCCCGGGCCTCAACCGTGACCGTTGGCAGCGAAATAGGGCCACCGGGCCGACCGGGTCCCCTCGCGCCGGGTCGCCACTTCCACGGACCGTCCATCTGGGGTGATGATCCTGAAGACAGTCGGTGACGAACCCGGAGCGGCGGCCTCCGCCGGAGTGCCGGCATAGGAAATCGGTTCCCCGGCCCCCAAGGGTTTGAGCTAAAGTTGACTCCCTGGTAATGCCCGTCAAAGTAGCCGAGGAGCAGGTGTGAAGAACTCGGGTGAAGTCGGTGTGCGAATCCGACGCCTGCGTCGGGCCGCCGGAATGTCCCAGGCCGACCTCGCGGGCGGTGACCTGTCCGCCAGCTACATCTCGTTGCTGGAGGCGGGCAAGCGGGCGCCGTCGACGGACGTGCTCGCGCAGCTGGCCAAGCGGCTCGGCTGTGAACCGTCCGACCTGACCGGCGCCCCAGCGGACATGCCGGTCAACGAGTTCCAGGTGGAGCTCAAATACGCCGAGCTGGCCCTGAACAACGGGGACTCGAACGCGGCGTTCGAGGCGTACCGCGCGCTCCAGGAGAAGGTGAGCCTCGCCGCCCGTCCCGAGGCCTGGTACAAGGCGGAGCACGGCATGGCCCGTTCGCTGGAGCACGCCGGCCGGCTGGAGGAGGCGGTCGCCCGTTACGAATCCCTGCACTCGGCCTCCCTGGACCGTCCCGACCTGGTGCCGCGTCTGCCCACCGTGATCGCGCTGTGCCGGTGCTACCGGGAGCTGGGCGACCTGTCCCACGCCATAGAGGTGGCCGAGGCCACCCTCGTCGAGCTGGAGAAGCTCCAGCTGGGGCCGACCGTCATCGGGGTCGAACTGCTCTCCACCCTGGTGGGCGTGTACATGGAGCGCGGTGACATGCATCGGGCGGCGTACCTCGCCGCCAAGGCGATCGAACAGGCGGGCACGGTCACGGACTCCCGGGCACTGGGCGCCGCGTACTGGAACGCCAGCGTGGTCATGCACCGCAACGGCAACACCGCGGACGCCCTGACCCTGATCGAGAAGGCGTTGGCCATCTACGCCGAGGGCGAGGACCAGCGGGCGCTGGCGCGGCTGCGCAACGCCTACGCCATGGTGCTCCTGCAGTCGGAGACGGCGCAGCCGGAGGTCGCCCGTGACGTGCTCGGCCAGAGCCTCACGAGCCTGCGCGAGGTCGGCAGCAGCGTGGACGTCGCGTACTGCCTCTCCGCCCTCGCGCAGGCCGAACTGCGCCTCGGCAACGCCGAGGCCGCGATCGACCACGCCGAACGGGCCCTGGAACTGCTCGGTCCCGACCACCGGCTGCAGAGCGCCCGCAACCATCTGGTGCTGGCCGCGGCCCGGCTGGCGCTCGGGGACCGGGAGTCCGTCCAGGAGGCTTACGAGCGGGGCGCCCTGATGCTGGAGGCGTCGGAGGCCAATCGCCAGGCGGCGTTCGCCTGGGCCGAGCTGGCCGAGATCCTGAGGCTCTGCGGCGAGGACGAACGCGCGGTGTGGGCGTACCGGCAGAGCATGCGGTGCATGGGGCACCGGGAGACCTTCCTGACGGGCCAGAAGCTGACGTCGCGCACGTAGGCACGGCGCGGAAGGGATATGACCGCCCCGGGGGCGGCAGGGGAAGGAACGCCTCTGCCGCCCCCGGGCGTTTGAGGGCCGCCGTCAGCAGCAGAGCGGGATGTCACGGTCGTTCGGGGGCTCGTCGGGTGCGGGCGCCGCGATCACGGTGGTGCTGCCGGCCGGCGATCCGGACTCGCCCGACTGCCCGCCGTGTGTCGCGGACGCCCCCAGTGTGGCGACACACAGCAGAAGCGCAGCGGCTACCGAAAAGCGCCTCAAGCGGATCATTTTTGGTCCTCCCCGACGTATCTCTTCAGGTGTGACTGAAGTGCTCAGTTCCCACCGGCAGCTGGTCCGTGACTCGTTTTGTGACTCACTTGACTGCCTTGAACCCAGATGCTGACACGACGTGACTCGATGGTCAATGCCAGAATTAAGTGGAACGAGAAGGGCGTGTCGCCCGGATTTGTGGGGTATTGGTGGCCTTTTGGTGAAGGGTCAAAACGGGATGAAACTCCTCATGTTGGGCAGGGCAAAAAAACAGATGCAGGAATGGCTTGGCTGTCACTAGTCTTTGTGACAGGCAGTTAAGTTTTGTGCTGTGAACTGAAAACGGGGAGTGGTGGGCGTGCGCGAGAGCGTGCCGCAGGGGCGAACGGCCGGGGCGGTCCCGCGGGCCGCGCTGGCGTTCGCGGAATGTCTGGTAGGGCTCGGCTACCGCCGGCTCCCACCGGGGCCCCTGCTCGCCGGGGACGGTGGCACGACCCTCTTCACCTCGGTGGCGGCACCGGCGTGGCGCAGATTCCTGACCGGTCATCCCCGGCCGGAGCCGGGCGGCGCCGTCGTCCTCCAATGGGTGCTGAACACCAGCCGCCTTGCCTCGCTGCCCCCCGCTTCGCCGCCGAGCGTCCAACGCGCGGTCGGAGCCGTCTGGACCGGCGTACGCCCCTACCAGCAGGCGCTGTGCGACGTCCTGGACGCGCTGCGGGAGGCCGGTACCCCGACCGGTGAACTGACGTTCGTGTTCCGGGCGGAGCCACAGGACCGCGTGCCCGTCATGACCGCGCTGCGCGGGCTCGGTGTCGAGCCCGGGCGCCTCATGTGCGGTGCCCGGCTGCCGGACGCGCCGGTGCGCATGGATCCCGAGCTGGGGCCGTGCCTCACGCTGCGGCGCCGGTCCAGGGGGCCGGTGTTCGCGCACTGCGACGGCCTGTGCCCCTGCGGGTGTCATGTCTCGGTCGCCCACATCCAGTTCGTGGAGCGCCGGCGGACGGCGGGACATGTGACGGCCCTGCGCCGGCCGCTGTTCGAGATGATCGTCTCCGAACACGCGCTGATACAGAGCGTCCGCGGCGGGTCGCCGGCGCCGGGCGGCCCGAGGACCCCCGTGCCGGCACTGCTCGGCCCGCTCAGCGCGGGCATCGCCGACCTGCTGGCCGCGGCCGGCGGAGCGGCGGGCCCGAGCCCCGTCTTCCTCGCGGACGTCTCGAGCGCCGCCTCGCTGCTGCTCGGTGAGGGGATGGCACCCGGGCCCCGCGGCGGCCCGTACGTCCTGCGCCGGCTGATCCGCATGATCGGCACGGAACTGGCGGTGCACGGCCTCCCGCCCGCTCTACTGACCTCGGTCATCGCCACCGCGGAATTCGTGTACCGGGCGCCCCTCGGGTTTCCCGAACTGTCGGCGCGCTCCTGGGTCCACATGACCGAGGAACGGGACGCCTTCCTCAAGGTGCTGAGGCGGGGACGCAACCGGCTGCTACGACCCGGCGCGCTCTCGGACCGGCCGGGTGAGGCCGCGCGCCAGCTGACGCGGCTGCGCTCCGAACGCGGCGTGCCGCTCGCGCTGTCGTTGCGCTGGTGCCGCGAGGCTGGCGTGGAGCCGTCCCTACTCCACCTGGCCCTCGACGGCGTCCTGGAGGAGGCACTGCTGCGCCCACTACCCGCGACGGCCCCGCCGCCCAGCCCGGCGCCCGGCCTGCGAATATGACGCCCGCCGGCGATCCGCCGCCGCGGCAGGCCCCGCCGCGGCTCGCGGTAGACCGCCCCAGTCCCGGCGGGAGCACCCCTGGTCGGCCCTTCCCTGTGGGAGGACCCCAGCCCGCCCCTGGCCTCCTGGCGGCTCGTCGAAGGCCGCCGCAGCCCGGGCGGGAGCATCCCCGGTCGTCCCGGCCTCGCGGCGGCTCGCCGAAGGCCGCACCGGCCCCTCGGGAGCACCCAGGCCGCCTAGGTTCCGTCCGGCCGATCATGTGCGGAGCCAGATGACGAGGGCGGCTGCGGTGACAGTGCCGAGATAGACGTAGCCGCGTTTGTCGTACCGAGTTGCGACGGCTCTGGCGTGCTTGAGCGGATCGGTCCTGGCGCTGGCCGCGTGCTGGTGGGCCCGGACGATGGTGGAGTCCACTGAGATGTCCCAGTCGATGTCGCCGACCGCGTCCGCTTCCGCCTGGACCTGCTGGAGCAGGCGCTCCCAGGTCCCGTCGGCCGACCACAGCCGGTGGCGCTCGTAGACCGTCTTCCACGGTCCGAACCGCTCGGGCAGATCACGCCAGTGCACCCGGTCCGCACCCGGTGCAGGATCCCGTCGATCACCTGCCGGTGATCCCGCCACCGGCCACCACGCCTGTTGCTGACCGGCAGGAACGGCCGCAGTTGCTCCCACTCGGCATCCGTGAGATCTCCCCGCCCCATGTCTGGCCCAACGACCAGAGCGGGTGATAGTCACATGATCGACCAGACGGAACCTAGTCGATGTCATGCGCCGCACCGGTCACAGCACCGCCGCGGTCACCTAGGGCCTGTGTGATGTCGTGATCAACCTTTCCGAATCGGGTCCGTCTGGAAGGC